>QBMH01000077.1 GCA_003249025.1 Leptolyngbya sp.
GGCGGGTTCCGATGCCGTTTCAGCCGGAATTGGGACAGCAAGTTCTGGAGTGTCTACTTCAGCAGCAGATTCAGCGATCGGCGCAGATTCAGCGATCGGCGCAGATTCAGCGATCGATTCAGATTCAGCAACAGGTTCGGATTCAGAAATCGCTACAGATTCAACGAGTTCAGATTCAGCGATCGCTACAGAGTCAACGGGTTCATTAGCTGGGGGCTGAGGGCGATCGCTCTCCGGTTGGTCTATTTCAGGCGAATCAACTTTTTCAGCGGTATCAGGTTCAGCGATCGCCGGAGCTATCTCTGCTTGAGCGGCTTCTTGCTGGCGTTTGCGAATATTTTCGTAGGCAATTTTTGCCCACTTTAATTGATCTTCAGCAGGGGCAACGGCTTCAGGCTCAGGCTCGGGCTGAGCAGGTTGAACTTCCGCCGGAGCAGCGGGTTTGGGTTCCTCATTGTCGTGGCGGCGGCGAAACCAATCAAACGTCATTGCCCTTCCCTTAAACTGAATGCAACCGGAAATATGAATCGAACTCTAGCTATTCTGTGGAGACTTGCTGTCTACTCGGACGCGATCAACCACACGACGCAGTACCCCATTAATGAAGCGATGTCCATCTTCACTGCTATAGCGTTTTGCCAGTTCTACGGCTTCATTAATGGCAATTCGCTGAGGAACGGCTAAATATAGGATTTCAGCAACTGCAATTTTAAGAATATCGCGATCGATGGTTGCCAGTCTGCTCAACTGCCAATCTACCAATGCATCGGTCAGCAATTGGTCAATTTCTGCACGATTCGCTTTGATCGTTTGAATGATTTCTAGGGCATAGGCGCGGACATCATGCTGATTGGCAAGCTGCACCATTTCGGGAAGCTCGATCGCATTACCTAAGCGGTTAATTGCAGTTTGGGTGAGCGTGATTGCCTCAGTCACCATGGCGTGGGCACTTGCCACATCCGTCGCACGAGTTTCACTATTCAATAGTCGTGTATTGCTTTGCTGCAACTCGGCTGAAGCCGTTTCTAACGCATCTTGCACTTCGGACGTTAGGGTACGCACGGCTGCCACTACCACATTTTGCAAAGGCTGTGCTTCTAGATTTTCCTGAGTGGCAGGCAACTGGCTAATACTTAGCAGAGCCAATTCCCGCGCAATTCTACGAGCTTGCATGATGGCATCCCAAAAAAAGACTGGCTTCAGTTTTGAATACCAGCCCAGTCATCTTAACAAGGTTTAGCGGATGTTTGATCGGGTTAATCGTCCTCAAGGGCGATCGCCTGTCGATTCAGTTCCATCAAGGAATCCAAAGAAGGACGACTAGCAGGCGGTAATGAGTTGGCGGCTGTCATCTCTGGGCTAACAATGCCGCCAGAAATAATCACTTTAAAAGCATCTTCAATGGGCATCGATAGGTCGATGACTTCGCTTTCGGGTACGATGGCATACCATCCCGTGGCAGGGTTTGGAGTCGTGGGGATAAAAATGCTCAGCATGGATCGAGGAAAATGAGATTGCACTTCCCCGCTGATTACACCCGTCACAAATCCCAACGACCAAATGCCGGGACGAGGATATTCCACTAATACTACCCGGCGAAATCGATTGGCTGAATCCTTTAAAAGAGTTTCTAGTAATTGCTTAAGCGTTTTATAGACGGCTCCCGCTAGAGGAATTGCCTGCACCATTTGCTCTCCCATGTCGAGCAGCCAACGTCCGGCAATGTTGCGTGCCATCAAGCCAATCAACAAAATGGAGGATAGAGGAACTGTCAACCCTAGCAGCAGATTTAAGATATTGACTAGCGAGGGATTCAGTCCATCAAACGGATTGATTTGACTGGGAATGCGTGTCAGAAACCCAATCACCCAGATTGCGATCGCAAAAGTCAACCAAATCGTGGTCGCCAGCGGAATAATCACCAGCAACCCAGCAATCAGGTCATTCTTCAAATCCTGCTTTAAGCGTTGGAGGACAGGGAGCCTACTCTCTTTCATGAATGCAAGAACCCAATAATGCAAGAACCCGATGTGTGATCGTTCATTTCGCCTAGGAAGTCATCAGAAGCTACTACTGTCTCAACCGCTCAACTCGCAGCATATGAAAGCTTATAGCCTCGATACTCCTTAACTTTACAGCTTAAGACTTATAAACGAAAAAAGTAAAGAAATGTTTCATGATCTCAGTTTAAGGAATAGCAACACCAGATGTCGCACGAGCAAGACAACTACACTGCTCACATCACGCTTTGATGCAGGTCACTCTCAAATTATGAGCGATCGCCTGATTACCCAGTCTTAATTCTTAATCCACCACTTCAAAACTAGCAACTTCCAGCACGGGACCAATCATGGCGATCGTCATCACATCCTCGCGAATCTGGCCCGACACTTTCACCTTGAGTCCGGCTTTTTGCAAATCAGCCGGAGCTTTGTGCAGTTCATAGGTTTCGCTGCTGCCGACTAGCGCCCAAGTGCCCGTGCCAAAGCCTTTACGCTCAATTGTGCCTTCTACTTGAATGCTCATGCGATCCGTCCTTCTGGTTTAACAACAAGCCGTGCCAACGCGAAACAAAGAACAGCGTTCACTCCCAGGAACAATCGCGCCACGATGCCATCTCCTAGCCACATGAGTGCAGGCGTGGTGATAGCCGCGATCGCCAGAAACACCGCCATGCCGATCGCGCTGCCGATCGCAAATCCTTTCCAGGTGCGATGCCCCAACAGCAGCAACACCAACCCCAGCGGAATCAAAATGCTGGCAAAGAATGGATTGAGTCCACTACTCAATTGAACCGTACTGCCCATCTCCGCCAGTGAACTCCCCATGAGACGAAAGGGCCACTGGGGTGCATCGAACAAGTAGACCCCGCGTAGAAAGAAGAGACCAGTACTGCCCATGACTAAACCAGACGACAGCGACCACGTCCAGGCGAAAGGAAAGTAGATCTTGAGCAGCCACGCGAGTAAATAGGAACCCAGCACCATCGCCAATTTAGGTCCTAGGGAAATTACGCCGCCATCGATCCAGAAGCGCGGATTGAGGTAGCCATTATCTCGCAGCCAGCGGAAGAAATCTTGGAAGGAAATTTTGCCTTGGGCGGCTAGCTTCACCGCAGCGGCGGCATCCAGCTTACCCGCCCCAAAATGATTCATGTTGTCGTCTTGAACGACTAGCGCTGACTGTTTGATGACTTCTTCGATTTCATCGGGATTCGTCACCCCAGACGCTTTAATCAACGCCACCACACCAGACACATGGGGTGCCGCCATACTTGTTCCCTGGAAGGCTTCAAACACCGATTCCCCGGTTTGGGGATTGAGCGTGTTTTGCAAAATGCCGCCCGTTTTGTCTTCGCCATTGATCAACCCACCCGGAGCCGAAATATCAATCCCAGCCCCATAGTTGGAATAGGGGGTTTTGCTGCCTGCGGCATCTAGCGCTGATACGCCAATCACATGGGGATATCGAGCCGGATATTCAGCGGCATTGCGTCCGGCATTACCCGCAGCAGCTACAATCACTACACCTTTACTGTGGGCATAGTCGATCGCCTCTTTCATCAACTGGCTTTCACCGCCACCGCCCAAACTCATATTGATTACATCGGCTTTTTGATCCGCCGCAAATCGAATCGCTTCCGCAATATCCGCAACAGTGCCGCCACCTTCTGCACTTAAGACCTTGAGCGGCATCAAATTCGCTTCGTAGGCAATTCCAGCAACGCCAAACTTATTGTTGGTGGCTTGGGCGATCGTGCCTGCCACATGAGTGCCATGACCGTTATCGTCTCGAACACTGGTGCGATCGTTGACAAAATCGTAGCCCGCAACAAAATTGGTATCCAACAAATCGGGCACTTGACTAATACCCGTGTCAATCACAGCAACCGTAATCCCTTTACCTTTAGTTTGATCCCAGGCTGGCTCTATATTAATGCTGCGGAGATTCCACTGCTTGCCATACTCTGGGTCGTTGGGTACGGCATAGGTACGGTAAATATAATCTGGCTCAATGAATTCTGTGTATTTGCGGAGATCAGAGTTTCTCAACGTGTCAAGTAGCTTCTTGTCTCCAGGCATGGTGAAGATATGATCTGCCAAAGAAAACTCGCTGTTGTAGCGGGGAGAAGTGCTGTAGGTTTTGGCGATCGCATCAATTTGGCTCTCAATCTGCGCCGCGCCCACATCTTCCCGAAAGTCTAGAATGATGGAATTGTAGCTGCCCTCAACGGCTAACCCTGGAAAGGTGGTCAGCGCCCAACCCAATCCCACAAGAAACAAAACCACCAGCAACAACTTCTTCATGCCATCCGCCTAGTCAAGACTGGTTACTACCTTAGCTCACCTCTATTAAAAGTGGCAGAGAACTATATTGCGATCGTTACAAGGGAAGGGGAAGGGGAAGGGGCGAAGGGCGATATTATTTGTGGAATGGTAGATTACAGCAAAACCATCCTAGGGCAACCACGCGGCTTCAACCCAACCTACAAAATCCGAATTCAAAATTCAAAACTTAAAATTCAAAACTCTTCCCCTTATGGAACGTGGTCTTTTTTGGTTATCGTTGTTGGCAGTGTTTTTTGGGCTGGCGTGGGCTGGTCGGAGGGAGTTTCAGAAGGTCGAGGCTTATCGACTGTGGGCAGAGCAGTTTGAACGGGCAAAGTATGACCTTTATGCAGTGATTGGGCAACAGGGGGATGAGTTAACCTGGGGCACTCCCACGTCTCAAGGCATTGTGGATACAAAAACGTTTTCCTTAAAGCAGGTGCAGTCGATTCAGCTTTTGGTAAACGGGAAAGCAGCCGATTGGAATAATCCGCCTGCCAAAGGACGCGCTGAACTAGAGTTTGTTTGCAATGACAGCGCAGACTCTACCCTTATCCCCTTTACAGAGCCGTCTCTTGCCGCCCAATGGGGGCAATTTTTGCTGAAGGAAATAGAAAATAAGGGGTAGATGCTCAACGTTTTGTGAGGGGGCGTGACATTGGGGCTGATTGCCGCTACATTGGGGCGCATTCGCTACTGCTGTCTGCTATGAGTCGTCGGTTATCGAGTTCTGCTCCAAATCGTCCGCCTAATCGCTCAAAGGTTGGGGCTAGTCGTCGCCAAGCTGTAATGCCGGTGATTGCAGCGCGATCGCCTTCTCCACCAGCCCAACTAGCAACAAAACCGCGATCGCTGGTTCCAAAAAAGAGGGTTCATCCGCTCAAACCGAAAGTAAAAGGGATACGGGTTGCGGGTGCGATCGCGCTCATCATCTTACTTTCTGGTGGAATAGCGGGGTGTGGCTGGCTGGCGCTGCAATTGATCGTCAACCCACAATCATCGGGCTGGGTGAATCAGTGGTTTCCTGGGTGGTTGCCATCGCGAGGAGCAGAACACCCGCCTAAAACCCTTCAGGCGATTCGGGCGGAACTCCGCAGTCAAGGAAAAACGACCGGAGAACTGCTGGAACTGGGTCAAAATGTCAGCTTTATGGATGACAGAACGCCAGCCACCGATCTGCTGTTGCCTGTGTTAGAACAGCGCCCCAATTGCCAGACGGATTGTGATCAAATTGTGGAATTGCGACTGTATCAAATGGCGATCGATGGGAAAACCGCTACGAGTGAACCGCTATATTCTTTAGTCGATCAGCTTGCGATCGCTGGACCCGAAGAATCCTTTGCGATCGCGCCCTTAGTCGATGCCAAATCAGATAATCAAGGTTCTAGTCGAGCATTGCCGCTAACCAGCGTGACACGATATGACTTGCCATCTGCTCAAGGGGTTTGGCTGAATCTTGGCGGAAAGCGCGATCGCGGCAATGAAACCCTTGCCTATGGGCAAATTATTCACTACAATCCCAGTCGTTTTCACCTCAGCAAAAAGTTGCAATGGACAAGTCCCACGGGGGAAAACCCGATTTGGAAAGAAGTTACTGGCGGCGGCAGCCCCGAACTGATTATTAATCACACCATTGGCATGGAGCCACAGTTTGAGATTTATCAAATTAAACCGCTCAACTTTTTGCCTAGCCCCGTTCAGTTAGAACCGATCTCTCTTAGTGAGTCAGTTCTGCCACAATCTGCTTATCAATCGGCGTTACTGCTGGCACGGGGAGGGCTGTGGTCAACCAGTCTCAAATGGCTGGAGTCGCTTAAAAGAAAATTGCCTGCTAAAGACTGGTCTAGCACGGCGCAAGCTCAGTTAGATTTAATTCGTTGGCACGCTCAGGTGACCCAAGTGCAGGCAGAGAGTTCTTGGGCAAGCCCCAGTCAGCAGGTCTTGGCAAATCTGATCGATGGGCGATGGGAACGGGCATTGCAGGTGTTTCAATCGTCTGTTGTTGCCAGCCATGAAACGGCAGATGTGCTAAAAGCAGATGGGGGTGCGCTGGAAAATCGGATCAAAGCGTTTGGGCAAACGGGATCGGACAAACTGGAGGTGAGGGCATGGGGTGCGTTGTTGCTCACGGCGCAAAAAGGACAACCTGCCGCGATCGCCTGGTTGAAAAAGCAACCCAAGGTGACTGCTGCGGAAATTGCCCAAATTACCGCGTTGACGAAACGGCTTGATCCCGCGTTTACAGAAAACACGCTCACCAGCAATTCCAGCCGAATGATTGGCACCGTTCAACCCCTTGCTCAAATGAATCCAGCAGACTGGTCATTTCCCTCCGGCAAGGAGCCGCTTCAAGCCGATCAGCAATCCTGGTATCAGGTAACTGTGACGGCGTTTCATACGGGCGATCGCTGGCAGTCGGATACATTCTCAAACTTGCCAACTACGGCGATCGCGCTATGGAAGCGGTTAGGTTTGGACACCACTCCTACCTTACAACTGGTGACATGGCAACCCAACGGCGAAGCCCAGACAGTGTTGGCAGCCATTCAAGCAGTCCGATTACAAGGCGATCGCTTGCAACTGCTCGTTTCTGGTGATGCTTCGACGGGCAGCAGCAAACCCGCATCCCATGCCCTCGCCATCACAGAATCAGCCCTCCAGTGGCTCAGCCCAGATGTGGTTTCTCTTGGCCACTGGATGCAGCGACAGCCAAAATGGACAGCAAAAGCGATTCCAGCACTGACACAAGAATTGCAGCAGGCGATCGCCCTCCCTACCGGGACAGATTTAGAGACACTTGCAAGTCATTGGACAATCCAGCTTGCCAATCTGACGGGCAGCACCCAACCCGATGTCATCCTGACGCTCCAGCCCGACGACTTAACCACACTCAACCCATCTCTAGGGCGATCGCCCCAATCTTCACCTTGGACTCAACCCCGAACCCTGATCTTCTCTTCCTCTGGCAAACTTTTGTATAGCGAACTTTCTGTAGAAAAAGGACAGCATTATCGCGCGATCTCAGACTTAGGCAATCCCTTGCCCACCCTAGTCGTTGATTCGCCGAAACAATACAAACTGGTGCAATGGTCAACCAAACGCCAGCAGTTTGAATAAGTCGGAGTTAAGGGGGCAAGAAATTCAAACTATTTTCTAGGTCAGCACGGCGCGAATAAACCTTAGAACTCTAGACTCCGCACTCAAAACTCCCTCACCGTCTCTTTCTGTGCGTCTGTAAGTTGGTCTAGGTGTTGCCATACTTGATTCAGGACACCCTCTAACCCTTGGCGGGTGGCGGAGGAAATTTTGAAAATTGGGGCGTGGCTGAGTTGATGCAGTTGGGCAGCGATCGCGTCTATATCTACAGTTTCATCCACGGCATCGAGTTTGCTGAGCGCCACAATTTGGGGACGCTCTGCCAATCCGCGATCGTAGGCGCAGAGTTCAGCTTGAATCGTTTGATAATTGGCGATCGGGTCTTCGCTGGTCACATCAATCAGGTGCAGCAATAGGCGAGTCCGTTCAATGTGGCGCAAAAAGTCGAATCCTAACCCAACGCCCAAGTGCGCTCCTTCAATCAGTCCAGGAATATCGGCAAACACGGTGCCGTCGCCCGTGGGTTTTCGGACTACGCCTAGATTGGGCACCAGCGTTGTAAAGGGATAGTCAGCAATTTTGGGTCGTGCTGCTGATACTGCTGAAATAAAAGTAGATTTTCCGGCATTAGGTAATCCGATAATCCCGACTTCTGCCAGCAGTTTCAACTCTAGCCGCAACATCCGAGCGTCTCCGGGCAATCCGGGCAGGGCTGTTTCGGGTGCGCGATTGTGATTGGTCAAAAAGCAGGCGTTGCCTAAACCGCCTTTGCCGCCCTTCGCCACACACACCGTTTGTTCTGGTTCTATGAGGTCGCCCAGCAATTCCTCAGTTTCTGCATCAAAGATAATGGTGCCACAGGGCACTTCAATAATGCGATCGTGCCCCGAAGCTCCTGTACATTTATTCGGTCCACCCCGTACTCCGTCATCTGCTTTATATAATCGGTTGTAGCGAAAATCTAGCAAGGTTTGCAGATTCTCCACGGCTTTCACAATCACCGAGCCACCCCTGCCCCCAGTTCCACCAGAAGGTCCCCCCGCAGGCACATACTTCTCTCGCCGAAAGGCGACCATGCCATCGCCCCCATCTCCTGCCTTCACTTGAATCTCAGACTGATCAATAAATTGCATGAATTAGAAATTGAAACCCTCTCTCTTGATGATAGACGGGATACCAGGCGAGATGAGAAAAGAGTGGAAGAGTAGGAGAATGGAAGCATTGAACTCAAAACTTCCCATCTACCCATCCACCCCTTTTCCCATTCACCCATCCACCCTATCACCAGCCAGCGATCCGATCCAACTCGTGTTTGAAGCTCATCTGCACGGTGGTATCTGCACAGACAAACTGAATTCGTCCGATCGCAGTGCTGCCCAGCAAAAATTGGCTCACGGTTTCTAAAGCGATGCGGGCAGCGATATCGGGGGGAAACCCTAATCCTCCAGTCCCCAGGGCTGGAAAGGCAATGGCACGAATGTCTTGCAGCATCGCAAGTTGGATGCAGTTTGAATAACACTGGGCTAACAGCGCTTCTTCATTCTGCTTGCCGCCGTTCCAGGCAGGACATACCGTATGGATGACCCACTGAGCAGCCAGATCAAATCCGGGTGTGATCCGGGCTTCTCCCACCGGGCATTCCCCCAACTGCTGGCAGGCGGCTAATAGCTGCGATCCTGCGGCTTGATGAATGACGCTGGAGAGGGCACCCGTGGCAGACAGGGTGCGATCAGTAGAGTTGACGATCGCGTCCGTGTGTTGCTGCAAAATATCTCCCAAAATGATGCCTTTCCCCAGCGCGTAGAACAGGCTGGTGTGTCCTCTACTGTGGCTGCTACTGCGGCGCGCATTCTGGTATTGCGCCATTTTGCGCGACCCTGCCACGTCTCTGGCTCGCAGTTGCTCATCTAAATCACCCAGTTGTTCAGCTTCGGGGGCAGACATAGGCACATTGGAGTCTAAAACCCTCTTTTGTGCTTCCCGTAACACGCCACTGGCAGCGTCAAATTCTCCCCGATCCACGAGACGGATGGCTTCTTTCTTTGCCCGTGCCGCCATCATCAGGACAACCTGTTGCTGCACCTCTGGGTTGAGTGGCAAGGCGGCAAGCTGAGAGGCACTGACAACGGGGAGGTGCAATATGGCTTGCTGGGTCAATCGCTCTTGATGCGGATCAGTCCAGGATAGATGAATGGCACAGAGGTCAGAGGCGTGAGCCATGGCAGGAATTTTTAGTCGCACGATCACATCCAGTGGGCTACCACTAATCAAATTGGGTAACTGAAAGTCTCCTTGGTCGTTGACGGTTAGGTCGTTGAGAACGTCTGAAACCACCACATCGCCTTGAGGTGCAAATCTCAAAGTAACGCGGGTGCCAACTGTGGCAACCAACCCAGCCAATTCTCGCTCAAAGATGCCCGGTAACTGCTCTGGTGATGCAATGTAGTAGTAGTTGCCATCCCCACTACTTGCCATTGCTGACAAGAGGTCTTCGTTGTAATCATCGCCTACGCCCATCGTGGACGTGCTGATGCCGCGCTTTGTTAAGCCGTGAACATCTGTAGCGATGAGATCGGGGTTGGTTTCTCCCACGTTTGCCAGTCCATCGGAGAGTAAAATCACTCGGTTCAACTGAGCCGAGAGGTATTGACTGACTTGAATGCTGCCTTGCAGCCATCCGCCGTGTAGAGCAGTACTGCCCCCGGGTTGAATTTGCTGAATTTGGCGGACAAACCGGGCTTTGTTATTGGCGGGAGTGTTAGGAATTAGGGTTTGCACCTGATCATCAAAAATGGTGACGCTAAGGCGATCGCTGGGCAGCAGTTGCTCAATTGCATAACAGGCTGCTTTGCGCGCATAATCAATTTTGTTGCGTGCCCCCATTGACCCTGAGCGGTCAATCACAAAGCCAATATTTAAGGATGGGCGCTGAGTATCCAGTTCAAGGATGGGCGGAGTTAGGCGCACCAATACATCTAAGGTGGTTGGGCGATCCGAGCAGACCGCAGCTTGTAGGGGAATCAGATCAATGCGGGGTAAGTTCATGAGGATGACCTCCGTTTTCGGGTGTGGGAAAGCAAAGCAGACGATATCAGTTGCAACAGGGTTTGCTGTTCTTGAGAGCTACTGGGAGAAACAAAGTCCTGCCGCACATGCAACTCTAGACCGGGCAAAATCTCAATACGAAGCCACTGGGAAGGCGTTGGCAATGGGTCAGGAGTGGGAGCATTCGGAGCTTGTCCTGTAAGCGTGTTTTCAGAGGCGTTCGCCCGTTCGCCCGTTCGCTGCTGAATTTGTTGCAAATAGGCTAAAGCTGGATTGGCAGGCGTAACGGTCAATTGAACGCCTCCTTGCAATAAATTTTCCAATTCAGAATTGGTTTTGGCTTTAGCAAATTGCCCGATCGCGCTGGAACCGTAGCCTTCGGTTAACAACTTACGAACCAGCAATACTTGCAAGAGATGACGATAGGTATATCGCGCTTCCCGTCCCTCTTTGAGCGGCTCATCCAACATGTCAAGGCTCGTGTAATGGCGGATAAGCCGAGGAGTAACTTCTTCACGAATTCGACTTTGTGCCCGTTCTTCTGGTAAAAATTGGGGCAACAGTTCGTTGGCAACCTGTACTAATTCATCCAATGACCAGTTGGGTGATGATTGAGCAAGCTGCTGCAATAATTTCATAATCCTATCTTAATCCTGACATCTTGTATTGTCAATATCAATAGGATTCGACAAGGATGGCTGAGATATAGAAGATGAAATGAGGCGGTTTCATGAGGTCAGCTATCATAGGCTGTACTTGGTGACTGCCAGTCATGACCTATTGTCTCAACCCGGATTGCCAAAAGCCGCGTAATCCTGATAGTGCAAAAATCTGCCGCAATTGTGGAGCAACGTTGTGGCTAAAGGATCGCTATCGGGCGATCGCCGCGATCGGTCAGGGCGGATTTGGCAGAACTTTTTCGGCAGTGGATGAAGACAAGCCCTCCAAGCCACGCTGTGTGATCAAGCAATTTTTGCCCGTTGCTCAAACTCCACGCAATCTCAAGAAAGCCGCCGATTTATTTGAAAAAGAGGCGATTCGGCTGGAAGAACTAGGGCACCATCCACAGATTCCCGAACTGTTTGCCTACTTTCGCCAAGACGGACAGCAGTATTTGATTCAAGAATTTATCTATGGCACAACTCTTGCCGATCTGCTGACCCAAGGAGCCTTTGCCGAAGTGCAGGTGCGGGAAGTGCTATTTAGCCTGTTGCCTGTGCTGGAGTTTATCCATGGGCATAAGGTGATTCATCGCGATATTAAACCGGGAAACATCATCAGTATGGCAAATGCTCTGGGCAGCATGGCATTGCCTCCGCCCGGAAAACTCGACTGGACAACCTTGCAGCAAGCCCTTGCCACGGAAGCTGCCCAAGGGTTTCGGAATGTAATCAGTCCGTCCTACCGATTTCATGAGTTGCTCAGTTTTAGCTTGTCTCAATTGCCGAGAGATTTTGCGATCGCGCTACAAACTCACTGTCAACAATTGGCTGCCCAATTTGTCCGCTATCCTGCGTTGCCGTTGGCACAGCGCCAATATTTAGTGGCTGATGCCAATCGTCTGGTGTTTGAACTGCGGCAAGTATCTGAAGCGAAAATGGGGCAAGCGGCGATCGGGCGCTTGGGTTTGGTAGATTTTGGAGCCGCTAAATCGGTGAAAGGGTTGGAGCCGATGCAAACGGGAACCACCATCGGCAGCCCAGAATATGTGGCACCGGAGCAGGCGCGAGGAAAAGCTGTTTTTGCCAGTGATTTATATAGCTTGGGCGTAACTTGCATTCACTTAATGACTAAGCTTTCGCCCTATGATCTGTTCGATCCCCATGAAAACTTCTGGATTTGGCGCAGGTATTTAACCTATCCGGTGAGCGACAAGCTGGGATATGTTTTGGACAAACTGCTGGAACCTGCCCTTCCTCGCCGATATCAATCCGCCATGGAGGTGTTGCAAGACTTGGAAGGAGCGGTTGCCGTAGGGAGTCCTGTGGAAAGCTTTGCGAACGTTTCACGCATCGCCGTCTCCCCACCTGTTCCACCTTCCTCTCTATCAATCCAGTCACCTGCGGTCGTGTCCCCTGGATCAACGCCGTTAATCTCCCCAATGCCGCCCTCGTTTCAAATTACCCCCCGTCCCCGCTTGATCTCGCCAGGATTGGCACCTGCTTTGGAAGCCGATCCAACAATGTTGAATGCGCCGCCAGAGTCAAAGTCGAGGCGCAAAGTTTTACCAAGCTGGCACTGCGTCCATACCTTTGAGGCGATGGGCAGAATTTATGCGATCGCCCTTAGCCCAACGGAACCCATTTTGGCAGCGGCGATCGGCAACACGATTAAACTGTGGGATCTTGACACCCTCCAGCCCCTTCGTACCCTCACGGGACATCTGGATATTATTCCCGCCCTTGTCATCAGCCCAGATGGCAATCTATTGATTAGCGGTAGTGCCGATAAAGCCATTACCTTGTGGGAAATTGCTACAGGGAGACGGCTAGCTAATTTGCCTCTACACGCCGATACCGTACTAGCGTTAGCCGTGTCGCCCATGGAAAAACTGCTGGCTAGCAGCAGTTTTTACGATCCCATCACCCTATGGGATATGGCGTTGGGACACAAGCGTCACGGTTTATTAGGACATACTGCCCGGATTGATGCGCTGGCATTTAGCCCCGATGGCACCCTGCTTGCTAGTGGCAGTGGCGATAGGACGATCAAGCTGTGGAATACAGACACCGGAGCCGAAATTCGTACCCTTACAGGACATGCCCATCAAATTTCTAGTCTGGCATTTAGTGCTGATGGCAATACCTTGGCAAGCGCCAGTTGGGATGGCACTGTCAAACTATGGAACGTGAGAAATCGTCGGCAAGGACGAATGCTGGAGGCATCGGGGCGGGTGAATGGCGTGGCATGGAGCGCCGATGGCAAGAAATTGGCGATCGCCAGCGACAGTCTACAAATTTGGACACCTACCTCCAGTAAAACCAATCCAGTGCTGCTAGGACATACCGATGCTGTTACTGCCGTGATCTTTGGACGCGACGACCACACTTTAATTAGCGCCAGTGGCGATCGCACCATCAAACTCTGGCATTGGGAATAGGTTCAACCCATACCAGGAATCAAGCCACCGCTCAAGCGGCTCATTGCAGTATTGGCTATATCCGAATAGCGAAGTTGACCGCATAGAATTTGTCCGAAGGCAGCCGTTGCTCTAGGGCGCTTGATGCCTTTTTTGTAGGCAAGCCCTGGAAATCTGTAAAAGGCTCCGGCAATGCGCTGTGCCCAGAGCATTTCTGATCCCCAGCGATCGTTGATCATCTGGGTGTAGTTTTCTAATGCATTTAAGTTGCCAACCAGCGCTTGGTCGATCGCCTCGGCTGCTTTTACCCCCGTAAACATTGCCGGACGAACTCCTTCTGCAATCAATGGATCAACCATGCAAGCTGCTTCTCCTGCCAACACAGCATTTTGCGTGTGCAGCTTTTGGTTACCATCCCATAAACAAATCGGCTGGACAAACTGCTGACAGTCTGCCGAATTAATCCCCGTTTGCTTGGCATAGTCTGCCATTATGACGCGCAAATCTGACGGCTCGTTTCCGCGAAAAGTTGCCCCCGCGATCGAGCAGCGATCGCCTTTTGGAAAGCTAGAAATATATCCATTCTTAACCATGCCAAATTCAAACTTCGCAATAGTAGGTTGGTTTCCAGCAGTAGAAGATTCTAGGATAGTGCCCATCCGTTGCTTAGCCTGCTTGAATCCTAACCATTGCCGCATCGAACCAGCGGCTCCATCGGCGGCGATCAAATAGTGGGCTTCAATCGTGCCATTTGCGGTACTAACATGCCAGCGATCGCCCTTAAATTCAATGCCCGTTGCGATGGTGTTATCTCGCAGTTCCACCCCTTGCGCCTGCGCCTTTTGAACCAAGAAATAGTCAAAGACATCCCGCTGTACCATCCACATCGGCTCCATAGATTCTAAACGAGCTTCGATTGGATCTCCCAGTTTCCAGGTGTAGCGCAGGTTTTCGACTTTGCAGGCGATCGCGGGTGAAAAGTCAAAATCAAACCACTGAGCCACTTCAGGAGATACGCCACCTGCACAAGGTTTGTACCGGGGTAGTGACTGTTTTTCTAGCAAAATTACCGAACGCCCACGTTTTGCCAAGTGATAAGCGGCAGATGCACCAGCCGGTCCTGCTCCCACAACGACACAATCAAACACCATGCTGGAACTCTCCTTGAGTAACTTAACGCAATGCCTTTCGTCAAAGTAACTTACAGAAGCTCTGTCAAACAATGCATTGGAGCCAGAGTTCTTTAAAGATCTACAAAAAATCTATTTTTTAGAGACAAACTAATTCTTGCAAAAAGATTATTTATCTGTGACCTACCTCAAAACGCTATCCCCACTGGATTAGAGAAGTCAGTAGATTTACAGAAATTTAATAAAGGAACTTTATATACTGAAGTGACTCAAGTTTTTAAAAATTTTACTAAAGTGGCAGGCATACTACTTTTCACCCCTTTTCTGAATGGGTTATGGTGCCGATTTGACAAGGGTTTTACATTGCTTGGGCGATCGCCCACAAAGTTCAACAATTATACGGAATCCAATTATTTCTGAGGCTTCTAGGATAGATTCATGAAAAGTTCATAGAGATAAAGAATTTGCTCTTTTCATATTTACAAAGAGGCTTAACGATGAACTGGCAAGTCTGTATTCGCTATCCTAACGGTCAAGAAAAAGCAATTTGCTCCTTTCAAAATCGAGAAAATGCTTTGAAACGAATTGATGCTATTTATTCCCAGGGTTATCCTATGCATGTGGCGTATGTCGTTCGCCCTGCTCAATGTCGGGAAACCGTATTATGTCAAACAGAACCGCTTAGCCATTTACAGATTGCTTAAATATAGCGGATCTTAAAGCAGCGCAACCCGCCTTAGTTAAGACGGGGGTTAGGCTTTAGGCTGCGATAGTAAGTGGTTCAGCCGAAAGGTGTCAAAATATACCTCGTACAAACCCCGCAATAGAGGATTTATCTGCTTAGACCTGCTCAAACAGTAGTAATATCCTTCTCTTTCGCCGCCAGCACTTCTTCCACTTTTGCTATAAATTTGTCAGTCAGTTTTTGAATCTTATCTTGCAGATCGCGAGATTCATCCTCTGACACTTCGCTACTTTTTTCCTGTTTCCGAACCGCATCAACCGCATCACGGCGGATATTCCGAATAGAGACTTTCCCTTCTTCGGCGAGTTTTGCAGCGAGTTTAACCAATTCTTTGCGGCGATCGCTGGTCAATTGTGGAATGTTTAGGCGAATCACCGAGCCATCATTATTCGGAGTCAAGCCTAAATCGGATAGTTGGATGGCTTTTTCGATCAGGCTAATGCTGCCTCGATCAAATGGCTGAATGGTAATGGTACTCGCATCGGGAATGCTAATATTTGCTAAAGATTTTAGTGGGGTTGGCGCACCATAGTATTCCACCGAGATGCGATCGAGCAGAGACGGGTTCGCGCGCCCAGTACGAATGGTATTGAAAGACCGTTGAGTGGACTCAACCGCCTTTTGCATATGATCTTCAACGTCAGCTAACTTCACAAAGACCTCCGACAAAGGTTCCAATGGGATCTCCCATCACCGCTCTGCGAATGTTGCCTTTGACTGAAAGGTCAAACACGATGATGGGAATGTTGTTCTCCTTACATAAGGATATGGCAGTCGCGTCCATTACCCGCAAGTCTTTGTTGAGAACATGAGCATAGTTTAGAGTTTTATAGCGTTTTGCATCGGGATTCGTGCGTGGGTCTGAATCATAGACCCCATCTACCTTAGTGGCTTTGAACACCACATCTGCACTAATTTCAGCCGCTCGTAGGGCTGCGGTGGTGTCAGTGGTAAAGAAAGGGTTGCCCGATCCCGCTCCAAAAATAATGATTCGCCCTTTTTCAAGATGACGAATGGCACGTCGTCGGATGTAAGGTTCTGCAATTTGCTGCATTGAGATCGCCGTTTGCACTCGCGTGGGTACTTCCATCCGCTCTAAAGCATCTTGCAGAGTCATGGCATTCATCACCGTGGCGATCATGCCAATATAGTCAGCGGTCGCCCGATCCATGCCTGCCGCTGCGCCCTTGATACCGCGAAAAATATTGCCGCCACCGACTACCACCGCAACCTGTACCCCATTCGCCGTAACATCCGCGATTTCTTCGGCAATACTTTGCACAATGTCTGGATCGATTCCATAAGACAGGTCGCCCATTAGGGCTTCACCGCTTAATTTCAGTACTATCCGTTGATAAGTTAAACCCATGGGGTGTCAGTTGCCTCAAATACCTTCCTAACATACCCGTTTAAAAAACATTTCGTCCACTAAATCAACAGCAGTCAATTTCTTTCAGAATGATTAGAGTCCTTAAGTTCGCCATTTAACTGAACACCCAAGGGGTGGCGTTGAAGTAGGTTTGACCGGAATATCGCTGAGAATTTGGGCGATCGCATCCCGCAGATAGGTACTCTTTACCCCACTCGCATCTTCCGCATTATCATCCATGCGTCCGCTATAGCAAAGAATGCCATGGCGGTTAAGTAGAAAAACATGGGGAGTTTTTTCTGCACCAAAGCTATGGGCGACATCCTGAGTCACGTCTCGCAGATAGGGAAAGTTCAACCCATTGGTTGTCACAAAGGTCTTCATGTTGTCAAAGCTGTCATCTGGATAGCGGTCGGCATCATTAGGATTAATTCCAATCAGGGTAAATCCTTGATCTGCAAAATCGGTTTGCAGTTGCTTGAGCCGCTCTAAATACATGTGTACATAAGGACAGTGGTTGCACATAAACACCACGCCAACTGCCTGAAACCGCTCTAAGTATCGAGATAAGTGGTGTACAGACCCATCGGCACCTGGCAACTCAAAATCTGGTGCATAGCCTCCGATCGCAGTTCCCATTTTCTCCATGACGTTGCCCCTGTGAATGAATGGAAGATTACCAGCCTTTGGCGATCGTCTGATAACCAATCAGTTTATAGACCAATTTAGCAGCCGTAAACTCTGAAACGACAGAATCTGCGATCGGTGCCAACTCCATGACATCGCAACCAAGCACATCATGGGTTTCAAACACCCGCTGCAAAAACACCAGTAACGCAAACCAATGTAAACCACCGGGTTCGGGCGTGCCGACCCCCGGCATCAACGTGGGGTCAATTCCATCCAAGTCAATGGTGATAAATACTTTCTCGGTTTGAATGCCTGCCCATGCCCGTTCCATCCAATCCGGCTGGAGGGCAATCTCCCGCGCCCGAATCACCGTTAGCTGCTTTTCGCGAATTAGGTCAGCTTCTTCTTTGCAAAGGCTGCGGATGCCAATCTGCACAGTTGGCAAGCCCATATCCACGACTCGGCGCATGATGCAAGCATGGTTGTGAATCGAGCCTTCATATTCATGGCGCAGGTCGCCATGGGCATCAATTTGCACCACGGTAAACGGTTCTCCTGGATTTGCCTGACGGTAGGCTTCCACAATTCCCGTAGTGATGCTGTGTTCGCCGCCCAGGGAAATGACAAACTTATGATCCGCCAGCAGCTTACTTACCGTTGCCTGGGTGACTCTCAGCATTTCCTCGGAGGGCATCAGGGCACTATTGCGAGTGTCCGCGATCGCGTCATGCGTATGAATGCCAACCGTCCACAGTTCGCGATCGTGGTCGTCATCATAATATTCCACCTGTTGCGACGCATCTAAAATAGCGGCAGGTCCATTTTCGCAGCCGCGTCGATAGGTCGTCGTTGCCTCAAAGGGAATTGGCAGAATCACCACTTTGGCAGCATCGTAATCTGCGGCGACCTCTGCCCCTAAAAACGGTAAAGAAGATGTTAACGTTTGCACCTGAATTCTCGTGACATAGTGACTTTCTCAATCCTGACATGATTGAGGCATCCATTGCCATAAACGTAAAGAGGGAAATCGCAAACGAATCCACTGCGAGCCAACTTAAAACTCAGCCTTCATAATCACAATTTTGTCTCCCTTGATTCGAGGAGTCGCTTTGAATGTCGTTTTTTCTCCAGATTTTAGTGAATTCGCTTCAGTTCTAGTAGAACCACTATCAACAAGCTTCCATTTCGTTTCAGATTCTCTTTCATAAACCCCATAATTAATAGAAACTCTTCCAATCGGTTTGCCTGTCTTGTTTCTGGCATAACCGACTAACACTCCATCCTCATAATTTAGTTCTGAAAACTCTAAAACGCGCTTAGCACCAGACTCTACTGCAACTAATTTCTTCCCCTCGTTCGGTTTGCTACCAGGAGTGGGAGTTCCTGCTTTCTGATCGGTTGCGTTTGTTCTCGGTTGGCTTGATTGGCAAATAGCAGTTAAATTCTGAACCCGCCCTGTTATTTGTTGCTTAAAGCAGAAATAGTCTGACTGTCTTGGTAGCGCGATCGCGGCACTAGATAGCGTCAATGAAGTGACTGAAACCAATATCCCCACAGCCCAGTATTGCAATTTTTGCATAGCTTTCATGCCTCTCAAGTAAGGTGATTAGATTTAGAGTTCCCGATCAAAAGGAAAGCGAACCGTCTAATCACGCTTACATCAAAACAGCAATAGTCTCCGGATGGGTCAACTGGGTCAATGCAATTCAGTTTAGAGGGTAGGTTTGAAAGGCTTATACGCCTGCAATTGGTTGGTTGGATTGTTCGCTTGTTTAGCTGGGGCGGCTGACTTTTCACCAACGCCTCTCGCAACTTCCACACCGTTTTCTTCCAAAATCACAATCGGGTCAGCACCAGATGTCATTTCAATTCGTTTCACCAGCACTTTGCCCCCAGAAATTCTTTGCCCAACGCCAACATAACGACTGCCTGGGTCACCGGGCACGATTACAATTGCCTGCGGAGATCTGCCAACAACCACGACACCTGTGACTTCAACAGCACTGGCAGAAGCGGTTGAGGGTGCAGATGGCAGAGCAGGGGGAACATTAGCTCCCAGTGGAGCATCCTGAGCTTTTGGCAGCGTGGGACTCTCATTGAGGGACATGGGGGGAATTAAAGGACCCATAGCGACTGGACTGTTTGTCTTGCTGCTTGTCGGTCTTGCGGGTTGTGTTCCCGTTCCAGGAGTGTTTGTTTTGGGCAATTCTGCGACAGTGGGGACTGTTTTTGGAACACTGGTTGTGGGCTGAGGTAATGCGGGGGGAAGCCCTGCAAATGGATTGTTCGTCTTGCCATTTCTAATTTCAGATTCAACCTGCTTGGCGCGTTCTTGAGCATTGGTGGGTTGTATCAGTCCAGCTACTACGCGAGTGTCTTGCTTTTTTTGAACACCCAGTGGCTGAGCAGTAGGGGCAACTTTGGGAATGGGGGTAGCCGCAGGGGCAGGGG
>QBMH01000078.1 GCA_003249025.1 Leptolyngbya sp.
CTGGCTTGTTGAACTACGAACTGGCACATGCCTCATGATTTATGCAGGAGGTCTAGTATTGATGCATAGTGACGGTATCATGCAGGGCATACTGAGAAAGCCGATTAGCGATCGCGGAGTTTTTCACAGCAGATATGAAGCAAGCGGCACACCAAGGCATTGATACACAGTCTTCACCGTCTCACTTACAAGCCTTCTTTGACTGTTCTAGTGATGTCATCCTTGAGCATGACCCAGCACTCAGATGCCTAGCCATCAACCCAGCCGGAGCCTCCCTGCTGCAAATTTCGCCGCAGGATTATATTGGCAAAACCAGTCAAGAATTCATTGACCACCATTTAGACCCTTTGCCGCATCCGTCATTCTTTCAAGAGCTATCAACTTGCCTGCACCAGGTGTTGCAAACGGGTATGCGAGTTCAGCACCTCCACCAAATTATTGTGGAACAGGAGACTCGTTTCTATGAGTTTTCCTATACCCCGATTCACGATGACACGGGCATTGTCGCGATCGTCAGCGTAGGACGGGATGTCACTGCTTCCCAGATACGACAAAACCAAGTTGATCAGGTACTACGGAGAGCGCAAACCAGGCTATTGTCGTTAATCCGAATGATTAATTCCTGCAATCTTGCCCACGAATCGCTACGGCAGCGGGAGGCAGTGTTGCAAACCGTTTTAGATAAGATACCCCAATGCATTTTTTGGAAGGATGCTGAGTCGGTTTATCAAGGGTGTAATCAACAGTGGGCAGATCTGGTAGGCATTGCCGACGCTGATGAAATTGTGGGTAAAACAGACTACTCTTTTGCGTGGAGCCGAGAGGATGCTGATAGCTACCGAGCGTTTGAGCGAAACGTCATGATCAGTGGATTGCCCCAACTGCATGTATTAACTTCTCGGCTGCATGTCAATGGAGAGCGGATTTGGTTTAACGGAAACAAAATTCCCATTCAGGGAAGCGATGGTGAGGTGATGGGAATTCTGTGTATGTTTGAAAACATTAGCGATCGCCAACGAGCAGACGAACTGAATAAAAGCGCTGAACTCCTGCAACTCGTACTAGACAATATTCCTCAAGCATTATTCTGGAAAGATAGAGAACTGGTGTATCTTGGCTGCAATCGCAACTGGGGCAAGGCGGCAGGTCTTCAAAACCCGCTAGAAGTCGTGGGTAAAACCGATTACGACCTGATTTGGAAAGAGGAAGCCGAACTGTACCGCGAACAAGATCGCCAGGTAATGGAAACGGATACTCCCGTCTTGCACCTGATCGAACATCGTCATAATGCCGATGAACAAGAAGCCTGGATTGATGTAAACAAGATCCCGATCCATGATGCTGAGGGCAATGTAATTGGTATCTTAGGCACGATCGAAGATATTACCGAACGGAAGCTGGCTGAAATCGCCTTACAAAAATCCGAAGCTCGGCTACGCCAACAAACCGAGCAACTGGAGCAAACGCTGCGTGAACTGCAACAGACACAGGCACAGCTTGTTCAAACCGAAAAGATGTCCAGTTTGGGTCAATTGGTGGCAGGGGTTGCCCATGAAATCAACAATCCAGTCAATTTTATCTATGGCAACGTCAACTATGCCCACGACTACACCCAAGAGTTACTGGGTTTGATCGAGCTTTATCAGCAGCATTACCCGACTCCTGTGCCTGCTGTGCAACGGAAAATTGAAGCGATCGACCTGGATTTTTTGTTGGAAGATTTGCCTAAGAGTCTGTCCTCTATGAGATTGGGGGCTGAACGCATTCAAACCATTGTCTTAGCGCTCCGCAACTTCTCACGCATGGATGAAGCAGAAGTGAAAGTGGTAGACATTCACGAGGGCATTGACAGTACGCTGATGATTTTGCACAGTCGGCTTAAAGCTAGTCCTAATGCTTCTGGAATCACAGTCATTAAAGAGTATGGCAACCTGCCACCGGTGGAATGCCACGCAGGGCAGTTAAATCAGGTGTTTATGAATATTTTGGCGAATGCGATCGATGCGTTGGAAGAGGGGTCGGGAGTCAGGGGGCAGAAATCAGAAAGCAATCAAACTGCTACGATTCACATTGGCACGGAGGTCACTGACAATCAGCGGGTGCGAATTTACATTGCTGATAACGGCTTAGGGATGACAGAAACAGTCCGAAATCGCCTGTTCGATCCATTTTTTACCACCAAAGCAGTGGGTAAAGGGACAGGGCTAGGACTTTCCATTAGCTATCAAATTGTGGTAGAGCGGCACAAAGGCAGCTTGCAATGCTTTTCAGAACTGGGGCAAGGCTGCACATTCTGGATTGAGGTGCCCATAACCCAAAATGCGTCAGAAAATGTTGAGCCTCATAGCGCTGAGTCTATTTTTACCGAGCCACTGCGCGACTTTGTTCAATGACCCCATTTTAACCTGGCTAGTTTTTTAATTCTGCCAAAGGCTAATTTCTACAAAACCCAAAACCCGACACCTAATATCTTTAGTTTTGCCACCCGCGCCAAGGACTAATTTCGACTGCACCGTCTGGAGGGGTAAACACAACTTTATATAAGGCGAGGGGAGCTTGGCTTGAGACCGTATTGCTACTTGTGTTTACTTTACCGAGTTTGCTCAAGGGGGTTTCTTGGGCATAGCGGGCAGCCGCCTCATTTTCGGCGCTATAGTCAAACACGGTGCCGTCTTCTTTAACTCGCACTTTATAAATTAGATCCTCACTAAAGTTTGAAGTAGTTGCCCAGCCTTGATTAATCTGGCTCCGTAATTTTGGCAAAATTGCTTCTAGCTTGGCGGATTCTGTAATTTCGGTAATGCCTGTGATTGGTGAGGTCGTCATCTGTTTCCAGGGTGCAACTTCCAAGCCACCGCTAGATGTAAAAATAACCTTGAAGCGGGCAAGTGGGTCTGGAGTGGGGCGATCGCCCTGACGAGCAACCAAATCCAGCAAGGGTGTTTTAGCAGCATTGTCTAGCGCGGCTGAGTTCACGGGTTTATAACCCAAAAGTTCACCATCCTTGCCCACGCCAACCTGATAAATCAAGTCTTGAGGCATAGCAGATTTGGTTGTCCACTGTTGCTCAATTTTTCCACGCAGTTGCTTGCCTAGCTGATCTAGCGTAGTAGTATCTGTAATTTCGGGCGATGTTGCTAAGGTCGCTTCCAATTTTTTCAAATCAGCCGCCGGACTGGGTCTAGGGCTTGAGCTTGCCGCACTGGCTTTGGGCGATGGAGTCGGTTGACTCGTGGCAGTTGGCAATACACCGGGGGGCGCTGGAGTGAGCGAGTTTGTGGTGGCGCTCGATCGCACGGGATACAAATCTTTCGGCGGTTCGACTTTGGGAACGGGCAGCACCAAAAAGGCGAAAGTTGCCGCCGCCAAGCTAGCTAGCCCGATCGCCGCTGGCACAACTTGCTTCGTGACGGGTTCAGTCTTGGCGATTTCTTTGCGCGATAAGGGCTTTAGGTTCAGTGCCAAATCTGGCAGCGTTTGCATATCTGCCAAGAGTTGATCGATCGCTTCCACCAGATCAAATAATTCAACGGTACTGAGATCAATCTCGGTTGGGCTAGGAGCGGTAATATTTGGACTGCTATCTGATACCATGGGCGATCGCACACTCAAGCGATGGGTATTGTCATTCACCCGTTCAAGCTGCACAAGCCCTGTTGTAGCCTGCTTGGGTAGCCTAGTTGCGTGCAATCCGCTTAAAAACTCCTGTGCATATTGACTCACAACAGCGACTAAACTATCTAAAAACTCCCGTCCTCCAGACAAGGGCTTTTCTAGTCGCGCCAAGCGGCATTCCGCGTTGATCAAAATCGACAACAACGGACGGAATTCACTTGAATTAAGCAAAAAATTGTCACTAAAGCCTTCTAGCATTAGGCTACAGTTGGGCAGGCTATATAAACGCTGAATGGTTGTCATGCCACTTCTCCATCAAACAAGCTGAACCAAAATCGCTGAATTCCATAGGTGCCTGTACAAAATAAAAGCTGAGACAGGAGATTGAGAGCAAGCTGATTCAGCTTTTCATCCGAGTAATTATCAGCCACAGCGGCGCGGCGGGGATTCATTCGCGATCGAAAATGGGCGCGAAACCGCTCTAAATAATCATTCAGGCGAAAGTGATGTTCCATAGACAACTGCTTTTCAGTCAGTTGATCATGGGCAATTAACAATTGTCGAATCAACACCGTTAATTGTCGTGAAAGAGAACAGCCGACAATGACTAGCGCTTTAGCTTCCGTTAAGGTCAGATCGCGGCGCTGATTATGGCGACGGAGAGGATTCGTGTTACGCAATCGCCATAGAGCTACCCGGTCTTTGATAATTTCGTCCAGCCCTAACTCTTTTGAGATTTGTAGAATGGCTTCCGATCCATCTAGTTCTAGTGCTTCGATCGCTAATAGCAATAGATCAATTTCTATCCGTGCCCGTCGCGGACAGGTTTGATCAGCAATGGGAGGATCGGGCAAACTACCCAAAATGACGGGGGGGGAAGACTGGACGAGTGGACTATTCAACTGCATCACGCTCACAAAAGACGGTGTTTCTTATTAGCTGGCACAAGCCAAGTTCAAACGGATAGAACTAGGCGCTCAGTCGCATTCTATCGAAATCAGTGCATTTCAGGATAACCCTATTTTTGCGCGTGACGACAATATCATTCAGGGTTGCTAGGAGAAGCTGACTGAAACGGGGTTGGCGTTTGGTGCAATGGTAGCTCAACCATGATGCGAGTTAGGCGATCGCAACTGGTTGCTTGAATCCTTCCTCCTAGCGGCTCCACCAATTTTTTAACCAGCGCCAACCCCAGCCCAGTTCCACCATGTTTCCAGGGATCATTGTTTGGAATCCGGTAAAACTTATCAAAGATACGGGTGAGTTGCTCCGGTGAAATTTCTACCCCAGAATTGCTAATTTGAAAACTCAAGCTTGGGTTGGAAGAAGCTATGTTGTTCAACGCACCGGGGTCATTCGTCGTAGCCGTTGACAGTACCCCCCAATTGTTGCCGGACATCGCACTAGTTTCTTGCAAAGAATCTTTGCTCAAAGCACTTGCTTTGGGCTGAATTAGCTGAACCGATAAGGTGATTGTCTCACCAGTCGGCGTGTATTTACAGGCATTACTCAGTAATTCACTTAGAATTCGCTCCAACCGGGAAGGATCGGTGATAAAAGAGGGCGGGTTGAATAGCAGATCTAGCTGAAAAAGTTGATTTTGACTGCGGGCACGTTCCAAAAAGGGCTGCGCCAACCTTGGAATCCAGGTGGCAAGGTCTACCGTTTGCCAGATGGGGGTATCAGCCCCAGTTTCTAATCGAGAGAGATCTAGCAAATCATTAATCAAGCTGATTTCTCGCTGGCATTCATTTTTTAAGATTTGAAAATATCGAACCAAGGAGCTAGTGGGGTTGTCTAGCAGATGTTGGCTTTCCAGGTTGATTTCTAACATTTGAGTTGCCAATTTAATGTTAGAAATTGGCGTTCGCAGTTCATGGGATACGGTGCTCAAAAAATCATCTTTAAGCAGATTTAAGGTTTCTAATGCTTCAACTTGAGCCTGCGCTTTTTGGTAAAGTCTGGCTTGACGAATGGCGATCGCGCATTGATTCGCGACCTGTTGCACCAGTCGAATATCTTGGTCATTGAAAGCCCGATATTTTTGACTCACCAGCCACAAATCCCCTAGCACCCCTTGATCATCCACAATCGGGCAAGCAAGCATGGCAACATGTCCCCGGAGTGGATTGGGCACCAAGGAGCAAAACTGAAAATAATAGCCCTGAAGCAGTTGGCGATACCCTTCAGGAAAATTGTCCATGATGACAGTCCGCCCCTGCAAAGGCGCTAGAGAATCGGTGTATTCGTAAGAGACTTTGGACGTGCGATTTTCTAAATCATAGATTGCCGCATTGCAGCCCGTTACCCTAATGCCGATCGCCAGTTCTCGCACAGCGGTTTGCAAAATTTGGTCTTCATCCAAATTATCCCGCACACGATCAGTAATCCGCTTTAAGGTGGCTTCAAATTCTGAGGCAAGCTGTAACTCTGCCGTGCGAATTTGTACTTGGCGTTTTAATTCTGCGTTGGCGCGCTGTACCTGCTGATAGATTTCCAATTGCTCAATGGAACTACTGACTTGAGATGTTAATTGCTCCAAACTATCAATTTCAAAAACGGACCAAGGGCGAGGGGTGCAGCAGTGATAGCTAATGAGTAAGCCCCACAGTTGACCTTGGTTCAAAATTGGCAGGGTTAGGCTAGCCCGTACCTGAAGTGTTTCTAAAAAGTTGTGGTAGCAGGGTGCTAGGTTAGCCGTGTGAATATCTGAGATCGCTTTAATCTGCCCTTGCTGATAAAAGCTCATGGGGGAATTGGTAAAGCAGGAATGTTCAAAAGTTTTACCAATCAGCGTGTCCCAGCCTAAAGTGACGGATTCAGTTAAAACCGTGCCGCTCCAGTTGGGATGAAATCGAAACACCAAGGCGCGATCGGTTTGCAAAAATTCACGAGCGCCGTTCACATAAAGGCTGAAAATCTGCTTTAAATCGGGCGCTTCGCGAATTTGATTGACAAGTTCAGCCAGTCGCTGGGTTTGTGCTGCTTGCTGTTGTCGAATTGCTTCTGCCTGTTTTTGGTCTGTAATATCTTCAATCACATACAGCACACAAGGCGACTGATTTTCTTCAGCAAATGGCACTCGCACGATTTTCAGAGTTGTGTGCTTTTCAGCAGGATGTTCGATGGTTTCTTCAACCGTTGTTTGCACTCCTTGCTGCAACACGATGCGATCGCACTCTTCCATGCGATCTGCTAAGGTCAGCGGTAAAAAATCATGCAGAGTTTTGCCTATAACCTGTTCTGCGGCGACACCAAATAGTAATTCTGCCTGTTTGTTCCAGAATGTGATAACACTATTCCGTCCCGCTTTGACAAAAACAGCAATAGGGAAATGTTGATAAAGACATTGCGCTAAATCGTAGGGAGCAGCATGGGGTTTAGTCACAGATGGCAATAGTGGCTGTTTAAGCGAGGTGGGCAATTCTTCAATATTGAAACTATGTGAACCAATGTTCAACCGTTGATTTGCTGAATGTCTTGGTTCATAATTCGGCACCCAAGTTTCCATTAACCTTAACCCCGAAAGATAGTTTCTATCCAAAGTATGGGAAGGTTTGAACGGAATTTGATCATCTTTCCCACTGAGTCGATAGTCGCTCTATCAAGGCTAACGATTTGCAATATTTTATGCCACCCTGAACCCTTATCCATTACATATCGCACACTTGCATATTTGGCAACCGCGAGTCTACTAACCGATTCATCCAGGCTTCCAGGTAAGCTTGGTTTGTGTGCTGCTGATCTGAGTTAGTGGTATCCATTGGATAAGGCATTAATCCCAAAATGGCAGCAGTCATCACGCAAAACATGGATTTTTGAAAACTGACGCAAATCAGCACCCGCACATTTTCTTCGCCTCTGGGAGATCGCTGATAAATTTGGTGTAGGTAGTCTGGCAAATAGTGGCGCATGTCCTGCATCAGTAGCGTGGGAGGAATGCCAGCACCCCCAATAGGCAAGGGATCGGCATACAGTGCCCCGTAGTTGAAGCGACTGGGATCGGGAGAGATTTGGCAGGCTTGGGCATTGTAGGAAATGGTGCCCATGAAGGGGAACGAGCGAAAAAATACTGCTTCGATGTAGGGTACGGCAGTATCCATCAAGAAGGTGATTCCAGCAGATTTGGGAATGATGTCGTAGTTTTGATCGCCAATTTTGACGGTATACGTGATGGGCTGATTGGCGGCTTTCACTAGCGCTGCCAAAATATGGGCGACTACATCGGGAATGGTTTTGATTTCTCCTTGATCGTAGCGATCGGACAAGCTGAGAAACATGGCGCTCATCACGTTCCAAAACTGCCCTAAGGCACTGTAATAGGCTGATTGCCTGATTTGTTCTGGCAAAAAACCAGAAAAGGTGTTGGCAAGTCCCTGCATCAAAAAGTTGCCCTTTAGTTTCGCCGCGATCGCCTGCTGTGCCCGTTCATCAAACTCAGGCGTATCTAAGTAAGCGTCTAGCTTACCGCCGCCGTGATACATCATGGCTTTCATACAATATTCGGCAAATTCATAGTTGATGCGATCGTGCCCCCAATGCTTCAGCAGTTTGTTGAGTGACACTTCACCATTAAAGTATTTGAAAAATGGAAAAAGCTCCAAAAACTGATGCTCTGAAATGTAGGTCAGATTTCTCCAGTAAGCATCCAGCACAATGCCATAGCTCTTGAGAATGCCAACCACTTCAAGCACATTCTCTGGCGAATCGGGCAGCAGCGCCCCGCCCTCTTGCAGCCGACGAATAATTTCGGTCAAGGGATGGCTAGGAGTAGATGTTTTGGGGGCGATCGTCATGTTCATATTGAAGCGGCTGAAGAGTGAATTAGGACGGTTGAATTAAAAAGAGTTTGCGGCAGAGGGAGAGACAGGGCTAACAATCGGCAGGAGTGTTGCTGCTGATTTGAGCGGTTTGGGGGAAATTGCGGCTCGTGAAATGTTGACGAAGCTTTCCACAGGCATTTCTACGGGAATTGTGGCTGCGGGTATGAGCAGCGCAGTCGTCGTTTCACTCCAGTACGCCAGCCAGTTAGGCTGCAATCCGAGTACCACGATCAAGAGAGCTAGAGCAAAGGCAGGTAAACGCTCTGACCAGTAGACTCTGGGTAAATTAGCAAACTGTTCAGGCAATCGTCCAAAAAAGGCACGATTCACCAATAGCAAAAAATAGACTGCTGTTAGTCCCGTTCCGATCATAGAAATTAGAGTTTGCACTGGAAAAACTGGGAAACTGCCCCGGAAAATTAAGAATTCGGAAATAAAGCCCATCATGCCCGGAATCCCTGAACTTGCCATCACTCCTATCACCATTAAGGAACCGATAATGGGCATCCCTTGCTCAGGATTAAGCAAGCCTTGGAGCACGTTAATATCGCGGGTGCCCGTTTTTTTATAAACTACCCCCACTAACAAAAACAGCATCGCAGAAATCAGCCCATGGCTCACCATTTGAAACACTGTACCTAAGATGCTCAGGGGAGTTGCAGCCGCTCCCGCTAGCAAAACATAGCCCATGTGCGCGACGGAACTGTAAGCAACCATTTTTTTCATATCGGTTTGGGCGATCGCGGTAAATGCCCCATACAGGACACTCACTACTGCCCATGTTGCGAACCAAGGCGACAGCACTGTCCATGCCTCAGGCAGCAGACCCAACCCAAACCGTAACAATCCATAGGTGCCCAGTTTTAGTAATACCCCTGCCAGCAGCACCGAAATTGGAGTAGAGGCTTCCACATGGGCATCTGGTAGCCAAGTGTGAAAGGGGAACAGCGGAATTTTGATGCCAAAACCCACTAGCAGAAGACCCAACAATAAACATTGGGTGATCAACGGCAGTGATTCGGTGTGAATCTCCGCATAATTAAACGTAGGAGACTGGCTTAGCCAAACAATTCCTAGAAATGCTGCCAGAATAAGAATGCCTGAAACAGCGGTGTAGATTAAAAATTTGGTTGCTGCATAGCCCCTGCCAGCACCGCCCCAAATCGCAATCAGAAAGTACAGTGGAATTAATTCCAACTCATAAAACAGGAAGAACAGCAGCAGATTTTCTGATAAAAAGGCTCCAGCTACACCGGAGTTGAGTAACAGCACCAAAATATAATACAAACGGGGGCGCTGAATTGATTTCTCCGTGCTGTAAATGGCGATCCAGGTGAGTAACCCATTCAAGACCACCAACGGCAGAGATAATCCATCCAGTCCCAATTGATAATTGAGTCCCAGCGGCTCAATCCAAGGCAACAATTCTTGAAACTGTGAATTGAGGCTCATTGAATCGAATTGGAAGACCAATACGACTGATAACCCAAAGGTAATTGTGGTTGTAATCAGAGCAATCAGGCGAGCAGCATTGGGCGGCAGCGATTCCCCTAGGGATCGTTTCACGAATCGCACCAACGCGGACTTATCCGTTCGCGGTAATAGTCCAATTAAAACGATTCCAAGCAGAGGGATCCAAACTAGGGCGCTGAGCATATGAGAAGAAAATAAAGAATAGAGGATTAAAAATTTGCGAACTTATAAAAATACCGAATGGGCAAGGTGCTAATCTCAATTTGAAGGGTAATAGAGGTAAAACTACGAAAATAAATGCTGCTGGGCTGCCTTCACCTCTTTACTTCTCTATTCACCCCTCTCTACTGCTTAACTCTTTTCCCTATTGAATTTACCAAAGACGATAGGTTAGCAAAATGCCCAACACGCTCACCCCGATCAAAATTGTGAATAGATAAAACTGAGACTGCCCGGAAGCACTGTACTTTAGGCTCTCACCACTGAAGATTGAGGCAATGCCAACAAAATTGACGATGCCATCCACAATATAGCGATCGCACCAAGCGCTAAACCTCGACACCACGGCGACAAAGCCCACTACTGTAACGCGATAAAGCTGGTCCACATAAAAGTCATACGCCAACATATCTTGAATCAACTTAAACGGCATCTGAACCGGGCGAGACCAGATGCGCGTAAACGGAACAAAACATCCTGCAAGGAGACCGCATAAGCCTGACAGCATCAGCAGTAGAACAGCACTATGATTCAAATATGTCCAATCAGGCAGCAGCGAGAGCCGCGTTAACATAGCAGGAACCAACAAGGTCATAACAGTAAGAGACACCATCGGCACTGCCATTGTCCAAGGCACTTCCGGGGCACGTCGGGTTTTAATCTGAGGATCACCCAAAAAGACAAGCCGAAAAACACGGGTCAAGTTAAAGGCGGTTAACGCATTGACCAACAGCACCACAACCACTAGCCAAGGGTTGTCATACCAAAAAGCATTCATTCCTTCTCGCAGTGCCCAAAAGCCACCCAAAGGCAACAGACCCACTAAACCAGCGCCGCCTACTAAAAAAGCCGTAGTTGTCGCAGGCATTCGCGACCATAATCCGCCCATTTCGGTAATGTCTTGAGTGGCAGTGGTGGTGATGATGGAGCCAATACTCATGAACATCAAGGCTTTAGCGATTCCGTGAGCAAATAGGACAAGCAAGGCAACGTCAGTCCACTGCATTCCAACCGCAATAAACACTAATCCTAGATAGGCGCTGGTGGAATGGGCAAGGGCACGTTTAATATCAATTTGAGCGATCGCCACTAGAGAAGCGCCGATCGCGGTCATAGTACCCATTACGACGAGCGCAATCGATGCCACTGGAGATAAAATCAAAATAGGCTGGAGCTTAATCAAGATGTAGGCTCCGCAAGAGACGACAACAGAATTTCGCAGGATAGAGGCGGGGTTGGGTCCTTCCATCGCTTCATCTAGCCACATATGTAGCGGAAACTGGGCGCACTTTCCCGTGGGTCCTGCAATCAGCGCTAAGCCTAATAATGTTGCGACGGTTGGGGGCAACATTGCTGTTTCAGACCATTCATATAAGTCAGCGAAGTTCAGAGATCCCGCAAAGGTCGCCAGTGCCACCACTCCCATCAGTAACAGCACATCCCCAACTCGTTTGGTTAAAAATGCATCTCGTGCCGCTGTCACGACCAAGGGCTGGGCATACCAAAACCCTACCAGGAGATAGGTAGACAGCGTTAACGCCTCCAATAGGGCATAGGACAGGAACAACGAGTCGCTGATTGCCAACCCCGTCATGGCAGCTTCAAAAAAGCCCATCAAAGAAAAGAACCGCGCGATCGCCCAATCTTTCTCCATGTATCCCAAGGAAAAAACCTGAGCTAAAAAGCTGAGGGCAGTCACAAGCTCGGCAGCCCCTAAACTGACTGAAGAAATATCAATCGCGAAAGAAAGATCTAAATCGGCAGCATGAAACCAATGCAGCAAGATCGGTTGCGGATCAACATGCAAACTCGTTTGAAACGCGATCGCCCCATGCACCATCGCAACAAATGTCATCAGAATATTAAAATACGCGGCTGGACGAGGACCAGTTCGACGGACATATCCGATTGACCAAGGAAGCGTTAACACCGCTCCTACTAACCCATAAATCGGCAGCAACCAGCTTGCTTGCAGGAGAAACTCGCCCATCCAGACAACCTTATTATTAAGTACTTTATGGTAATAACTATGACGACTCCAAAACCAACTACACCCCCCAATGGATTCTTGAGGGATAGAAGCCAGTTAATTGATACCTTAATAAATCTTATTAATATTCAAATTATCTCGCAATCTCCTAACCATATCAATGTTTGTCTAGGAAAGTTTGCCCAGGAAAAACAATCTTAGAGAACTGCTAACTTATTTGTATAAATGTAACTTATATCTACGTAATATTTTCTTAACCATTGATTAAAAAAAGTCTGCTCCGCTGAAGATCTGATTGAAGTGAAATCCAGTGGGCGATCGCGGCGATGTAATCCTTTGTTAAGCTCTCAAAACGCTGCCAAACTTAAATTTCAGCGCTTCAAGTTCGTTTTTTAGAGAGTTAAAAGATAAGGCGCAAAATGTGAGAAGATCCATAGCAAGATTGAAATAGTGGCAAAAATCACAATTCCACTAGTTTGATAAGCTTCTCTGATGTCCAAGATTTGCAACTATCATTGGTCTTTATATTGCATAAGTGTCGGTTCCGCCCCTATGCTTGTTATGCCTAGTGAAAAACTCGACAAGCCTTGGAATAGTGGGATCTCCGTCAAAATTTTCACTCTTGTTCAAAATGATTAGTTTCACTTATCAGGAGACTAAGGATGCCGATTGCAGTTGGAATGCTTGAAACGCGGGGTTTCCCGGCAGTTGTTGAAGCAGCAGATGCCATGGTGAAAGCCGCTCGCGTTACGTTAGTGGGTTATGAGAAGATCGGCAGCGGTCGCGTCACAGTGATTATTCGCGGTGATGTCTCTGAAGTTCAGGCTTCCATAGCGGCTGGCGTTGAAAATGTAAAGCGAGTCAATGGAGGTGAAGTTCTTTCCACTCACATCATTGCTCGCCCTCACGAAAACCTGGAATATGTTCTACCCATTCGCTACACCGAAGCAGTAGATCAATTCCGTAGCTAAAGCTCAAACGTTGCAACTCCGCTTTCAGGTGGTAGAAGTTAGGTTCAAGTTTTGGTTTGGTACATCAATACGGTTGTTTAGAGTTTATTTGGAAGGGAATTTATACAATGGCAATTGCAGTTGGAATGGTTGAAACCCTAGGTTTCCCAGCAGTGGTCGAAGCAGCAGACGCTATGGTGAAAGCGGCTCGCGTTACCCTAGTCGGCTATGAAAAGATTGGTAGTGGTCGCGTTACGGTTATCGTTCGCGGTGATGTCTCTGAAGTGCAAGCTTCCGTGGCAGCAGGCATTGAAAACGTGAAGCGTGTTAACGGTGGGCAGGTTCTTTCTACCCATATCATTGCTCGTCCTCACGAAAACCTAGAATATGTTCTACCCATTCGCTACACCGAAGCAGTAGAGCCATTTCGCGAGAGTGTCAGCGGTATTCGTCCTCTCAATCGCCCGTAACGCCGAATGCAGATTGCCAGAGTTCTTGGCACGGTTACCAGTACGCAAAAAGAACCCGCTCTCAGGGGTATTAAGTTCCTCGTCCTTCAATTTATTGATGATGATGGGGAACCGCTTCCTGGGTATGAGGTTGCAGCGGATAACGTCGGTGCCGGTATTGATGAATGGGTGTTAGTGAGTCATGGTAGTGCTGCTCGTCAAGTTTCAGGAAGCGAACAACGCCCTGTTGATGCAGCAGTGATTGCCATTATCGATACGGTTAGCCTCGAAAATCGGCTTCTCTACAGTAAGCGAGATCAAGAGCGCTAGCGTGAGCGAAACGTCTTATCGATATGTTTATTGGGTCGAGCTTCGGTTTACCAAACTTAGGTTCCGTTCTACGCTTCGGTTCACATATTGGCAGAACCTATAGCGCTCACTCACTACGGTTTCAGTTGGAGAGTTTGATTCTATGGTAGTCCGTGGTTATGCGGATGCTCCGACATCTCGTTCAAACCTGGTCGCTGACCGGGTTGATGAAGCAGCTTATATCCATTCATTCTCTAACGTGACGGGGGATGTGCGGATTGGTGCCAATGTTGTGATTGCACCCGGTGTTTCTATCCGAGCAGATAAGGGAAATTCGTTCCGAATTGGTACAGGGTCTAAAGTTCAAGATGGGGTGGTAATTCACGGGCTAGAGCAAGGTCGTGTGGTTGGGGATGATGGCAATTCCTATTCTGTTTGGATTGGACAAAATGCATCAGTTGCTCATATGGCATTGGTTCATGGACCTGCCTATATCGGGGATGGGTGTTTTATTGGATTTCGCTCAACGGTGTTTAATGCTCGCATTGGACCCGGTTGCATTGTGATGATGCATGTGCTGGTTCAAGATGTGGAAATTCCACCAGGAAAGTTTGTGCCTTCGGGTTCTATTATTACCAGCCAACAGCAAGCCGATCAGCTACCTAATGTGCAGGAATCTGATAAACAGTTTGTGGCTCAGGTGATGGATGTCAATGATGCGCTGCGATCGGGTCATCACTCTGCCGAAAGTGTTGCCCCTGTAACGTCATTTAAAGAAAGGCAAGATCAGTCTACCGCAATGAACTTGGCAAGTGAGGGCGGTGAATCTCACAGCCGTCTTACAAAGGGAGGAAGTATGGATACGGATGTCGTGGGTCAGGTGCGTCAACTTTTGGCGCAGGGATATCGGATTGGGACGGAACATGCGGATAAGCGTCAGTTTCAAACGGGTTCTTGGAAAAGCTGTGCGCCCATTCAGACAACACGGGAATCAGAAGTTGTGGCAGGGTTGCAAGCCTGTCTTTTGGAACATTCGGGGCAATATGTGCGCCTAATTGGTATCGATCCACAGGCGAAAAGGCGTGTATTAGAAACTATTATTCAGCGTCCCCAGGATCAGCCTGGTCAAGCATCAAATAGTTCTAGTCGCGGTAGTTCTGACTATTCGACGAAGAGCTATGCGAGTCCTAAGGCTGCCCCTAATTTTGGCGCTGATAATGGACAATCTCAGTCTGGCAGTTTAGCGGCTGAGGTGGTTGCTCAAGTGCGAAATCTGTTGATGCAGGGTGCGCGAATTGGCATGGAACACGCTGATACACGACGATTTCAAACAAGCTCTTGGACAAGTTGTTCTCCGATTCAATCAACGCGAGAAAGCGATGTGCTGTCGGGTTTGGAAGCCTGTATCCGCGAACATTCTGGTGAATATGTGCGGTTGATTGGGATTGATCCAAAGGCAAAACGGCGGTTGGCTGAAATGATTATCCAGCGTCCAGATGGAAAAACTTCCCAAGGTTCTAATCAAAGTAAAAGTGCGGTTCAAAGATCTGCTTATGCGGTTGATAAGGCTGCTTCCTACGGAATTTCTTCTAGTAGTAATATAAGTTCTGATTTGTCGAAGCAGGTAGGGCAATTGATTGCTCAGGACTACCAGATTGGGGTGGAGTATGCGGATGAGCGGCGCTATAAGACAAGTTCGTGGCAAAATGCACCAATGATTCAAGCTCGGCGTGAAGCGGATGCGATCGCGGAAATTGAATCATTTTTAAGCGAACATGGGCGCGATTATGTCCGGCTTGTGGGGATCGATCCTAAAGCGAAAAAGCGTATGGTAGAAATGATTGTGCATCGCCCTAATGGTAAAGGTGGCACACCTGCGGCGGCTCCAAGTCGAGGAGCAACGACTTCTGGTTCTGCCCATAGTGGTCAAGTCCATAACAATCGTCCGAGCAATGGCGCTCAAAAAGATGGGGCGATCGCAGAACAAGTGCGTCACCTATTGGCACAAGGCTTTAAGGTCAGCACGGAATATGCCGATGAACGCCGTTATAAAACCAGTTCTTGGCAGGGTGGAACTGCGATTCAAGGGACTCGTGAGGCAGATGTGATGACAGCATTGGATGGGGTTATGAGTCAGCATTCGGATAAGTATGTCCGGTTAATTGGCACTGATCCCAAGGCAAAACGCCGAGTGGTTGAAACAGTAATTCAACAGCCCCATAAGCAGTTAAGCAATCGCTAATGATTCATTTAAGAGTTTGAGGGGTTGGTTGCGAGTTATGATTTTGGGTTTTGAATTTTGAGTTAAAAGATGAGTTGATTTAACTCAAAACTTCTGACTCCATCAAGGGGGGTTATGTCTTTGATATCTCTGCAACTGCAACCAATTAGCATATCTCACTATTACCTTAGTGGAGATGTGACGATTCAGGAAGGGGTTGCGATCGCTCCTGGTGTTTTAATTCAGGCAGATCCTAACAGTTGTGTGATTATTAAAACCGGAGCTTGCATTGGTATCGGCGCAATTCTTCATGCGTCTAATGGCGTGTTGGAGATTGGCGAAGGCGCAAATATTGGAGCGGAAGTATTGCTCGTCGGACAGGTTTCGATTGGCAGGAATGCCTGTATCGGCGCTGCTTCGACTATTCTGAATAGTTCAGTTGCATCTGGCATCCTCATTCCCTCCGGTTCAGTGGTTGGCGATTTAAGCCGTCCGCCTGATGAGTTACAGGCAACTGAGACTGTGTTCTACCCTCCTGCTGAATCAGCGCCCTCGACAGAACCGTCATCCCCGAAGCCAGACCCTACTCAATCGCCACAGTCCACGCTAGTAAACAATTCTGATCCTTCAGCCCAAAGTCTAAACGTATACGGTCAAGTGTATGTCAATCAGCTTTTAGTGAAGATGTTTCCCCATCACCCAATCAATCAGCCCTCGACTTCCTCTACCCATCTGTCGAGCACGGATGATCCTTGGGAAGATTAGCCTTTTAGCAACCGTGGAAAGGACATTGTTTCAGCGTTTCTCTTTGTTAATTGCAGTTAGGATAAGAATAGCAACGGATATCCGCTTTCACGCATGAGCAACCGAGAAGATTTCACTGATACAGCGTTGGGTTTGGTCTCTGCCCAGAGCTTTCCTGCAATTGTTGGAATTGCCGATCATATGCTGAAGTCTTCTGGTGTCACACTAGTGGGCTATGAAAAGATTGGCAGCGGTCATTGTACGGCGATCGTCCGAGGGTCGGTGGCAGATGTGCGCCTAGCGGTGCAGGAAGGAGCCGAGCGAGCGCAACAATTTGGTCAAAAGCTTTCGACCCTAGTGGTGCCGCGCCCCATGCCCAACCTAGAAGTGGTGCTGCCCATTGGCAACCGATTAGCGCAGCTTGCCACTGGAAGAGGACATAGCAAACTGAGTAATCAAGCGGTGGGCTTGCTAGAAACACGCGGCTTTCCGGCAATGGTGGGGGCAGCAGATGCCATGATGAAATCGGCGGATGTAGTGCTTGCAGCTTACGAAACGATTGGCGCAGGACTGTGTACAGCGATTATTAGAGGTTCGGTGGCAAACGTAGCTATGGCGCTGGATGCGGGGATGGTCGAGGCAGAGCGCATTGGCGAACTGCACGCTGTCATGCTGGTTCCTCGACCACTGGAGGATCTTGACCAGACGCTGCCGCTCGCAAGCTGCTGGATTGAGGAAGTGCAACCGCTACGGATTCCGCTGACCGTGAAAGAAACGGAAAAAGAATTGGTAGCACTGCCCGAACTGATGCAGGAAGCTCAACCCTTAGCTGTACCGCTAGAGCCGAAACGTTTAGAGCCGATTCAAACTGCTCCAGAGTTCAACCCGATCGCGGCTGAACCACGGGAAGTTGAGCTTAAAGAGGTGGAAGTTTTGCAGGATATAGCCGCGCCAGATCCTCTGCTGAAGCTGGAAGCTGATGCTCCAACCCTTGATATTAGCGCTACTTCAAAGGTTGATTCAGCCGCATCCGCGATTGGTGAAACGCTCCCTACGGAGATCGTCAAAGTTCGCCCAAAACATCACCGTCACCGTTTTCGCCACAAATAAATATTATGTTGTTCAGAGATTATTAGTACAGCCTTAAAAGATTTTTCCGAACCCCGAACTCCAAATCCCAAAACCTGAACCTCGCACCTCAGCCTTACTTCAAACGTCTCTGTTCACTTTGGTAGCGAAAGTATTCAGCTATGACAAAGAGGAAGCCAGAGACGAGGATGAGAATAACGCTGAGGGCATTAATATCAGGTTTAACCCCTGTGCGGATGCGGCTAAAAATCTCCATTGGTAGAGTGTTTGCGCCACCGCCTGCGGTGAAACTGGCAATTAGGAAATCATCCAGGCTCAAGACAAAGGCAAGCAGACACCCAGAGAAGATCGCCGGGGTTAGTTCGGGCAGCAACACCTGGATAAACGCCTGAATGGGGGTCGCTCCCAAATCTAAGGCAGCTTCTTCTAAATGAGGGTCAATGTTGGTCAGACGAGTGGAGACGACTAGCGCAACATAGGAAATGCAAAACACCACATGGGCAGCCACAATTGTGCCCAGACTGAGTTGAATCAAGCCACCACTAAAAGGAATGGCGACTGCTGCCAAAAAGACCAGGGTAGAAACGGCGATCGCAATATCGGGAATGATCAACGGCAAATAAGCAACCCCTTGATAAATCCCTTTACCCGGAAAGTGATAGCGCGACAAGCCGACTGCCATGAGGGTGCCAAGGACTGCCGCGATCGCCACCGCACAGAGCGCCACCACCACGCTAGTTTGCAGAGCAGAAATAATTCGCTCATCGGCAAAAAACTTCCCATACCACTTCAGCGTAAAGCCAGTCCAGCCAGCGCTATAGGGCGATTCATTAAAGCTATAGAACGTCAGCACTAAAATCGGCAGATACATAAACCCAAACATCAACAGGGTCAAGAGTTCCTGCCAGGGGAATGAAAATCGAGGGAGCTTAGAAGGGGTCATAGATTTGCACTACTCCGATCGCCATATTTCAGCAGCAAGGCAATCGAAATACTCACTGCTAAAATAATAATCATGCTGAGGGCTGAACCAAACCCCCAATTTTGACTGGCTCCTAAAAACTGGTTGTAGATTAACCGGGCAAGAGTCATGCTAGACGCGCCTCCCAACAATTCCGGGTCTACAAAATCGCCGATGCTAGTAATGAAGACCAACAGCGATCCGGCAGCAACCCCCGGTAACACTTGAGGAATGGTCACTTTCCAAAATGCTTGGATTGGCGTAGCTCCCAAATCGGCGGCAGCTTCCAACAAGCGTCTATCCAGCTTTTCCAAAGAGGCATAAAGAATTAGCACCATATAAGGGAGCAGACTATAGGTCATGCCAATATACACAGCCGGAGGGCGATTGAGAATATTCAACGTTGGTAGCCCAATCCCCATCAGCACAGTGTTCAATACTCCTGTCGGGCGGAGAATGGTAATCCAAGCATAGGAGCGCAGCAGGGAAGAAGTCCACAGGGGCAACACAAAGCCAACAAGCAAAAGGTTTCGCCAGTTTTTTGGCGCTTTGATGGCAATGAAGTAAGCCACGGGAAAGCCCAACAGCAGGCACATAAATGTGGTTCCGATCGCAAATGAGAGCGATCGCCAAATCACCTTCAAATAAACAAAAGCGGTAATGGCAGGTTCAGTTTTTGTTGCAGGTTTGATCTCTATCGCCTGAAAAATTTGCAGATAATTATCTAATCCCGACGGATTGACCACTTGTCCGGGTCGAATTCCTGGCACCAAACTCAACTGAAAAATTAACAGCGTTGGAATCACCAGCAATAATCCTAACCAAATTCCAGCGGGTGCCAATAGCGCGATCGGTTCTAGCCACTGGGGTAGAGATTTAGAACTGGTTTTTAATGGGGCAGGAGGGGAGGTCATAAAG
>QBMH01000079.1 GCA_003249025.1 Leptolyngbya sp.
ACAACGTAAAGTCGTGCATCTGTCCCTCAGATGATGGATTAATTAGTCCAAACTAGAATATTGTGGGGGATCTGGGTAAAGTTCTAGATGTGGCACAACGACTTTCCCCTGGGCTGATGGATTCCATTTTGTCGCTGATTGGTTTCCCATTGCAGAAAACTACCGAAGCCAAATCTAAGAATGATCCCAATAATCTCTATAAACCCGTGTTGGAAGATAACCGGATTGAAGGCGACTTTGGTCAATGGGTCATCCCCAGCATGACCCATTGGATTGACAAAAATCCGGTGTTGAAATGGGGTGCTGTGGCTGGAACAGTGATTGGAGTGGGCACTTTGGCGATCGCAGCCCAGGTTTTGAATCACGATGGAGGAGCATAGATTCAGCTTAACTACAAATATTGATGATTTTTGCTGGCTCAAATTGTAGATTGGGGGAAGATATGCGATCGCAATGCGCCAAAATCGTAGAAAGGAAACACGGCAGGACATCTCAGCATGGATATCAAAAGCGGATTTGTTGGCTCCATCGGCAATACTCCCCTAATTCGGCTCAACAGCTTTAGCGATCAAACGGGCTGCGAAATTTTGGGTAAAGCGGAGTTTTTGAATCCCGGCGGGTCGGTCAAAGATCGGGCAGCGTTGTACATCATTCAGGATGCCGAAGAACGAGGATTACTAAAACCCGGCGGCACCGTTGTGGAAGGAACCGCAGGTAATACAGGCATTGGCTTGGCGCATATCTGCAATGCCAAAGGCTATAAGTGTTTGATCATCATTCCTGAAACCCAATCGCAGGAAAAAATCGACCTGCTGAGAACCCTAGGGGCTGAAGTTCGCACGGTGCCTGCCGTACCTTATAAAGATCCCAATAACTATGTCCGGCTCTCTGGCACCATTGCTAGCGAACTGGAGAACGCAATTTGGGCAAATCAGTTTGATAACTTGGCAAATCGTCGCGCTCACTATGAAACCACTGCTCCCGAAATTTGGGCGCAAACCGATGGCAAAGTAGACGGCTGGGTGGCGGCAACGGGCACAGGCGGCACCTACGCCGGAGTTGCTCAATTCCTCAAAGAAAAAAATCCTGCGATTCAATGTGTTGTAGCCGATCCCATGGGTAGTGGACTCTATAGCTACATTACAACCGGAGAAGTGAAGCTAGAAGGGAACTCTATTACTGAAGGCATTGGTAACAGCCGGATCACTGCCAATATGGAAGGCGCACCCGCTGATGATGCCATTCAAGTGGGCGATCGCGAAGCCATTCGAGTGATCTATCAATTGCTCGAAAAAGATGGGCTGTTTATGGGTGGTTCCGTCGGCATCAACGTCGCTGCTGCGGTTGCTCTGGCTCAAAAACTTGGTGCCGGACATACCATCGTCACGATCCTTTGTGATGGCGGCAGTCGCTATCAATCCAAGCTATTTAATCAAGAGTGGCTGAAAGAGAAAGGGCTAGTTTAGAGAATGACGAGTGCCGTTCGCGTAGCGTCTCCGTGGGATATATGGCAAGTGCTGAGTGGGTAGATAGCGGTTTCCCCTCAAATGTTAGGATGCCTTCGCTCCTTCGCTCCTTCCCTTCCTGACTAGAAACAGTCGTTCAGTTGCTCAAAAACTACTATTGCTTCACGGGATCGGGCTGAAAGCTGTAGATGATTTGGGTTTGCAGATGGTCACACACGGCTGAAGGAGCAAAGCTGAGCGGATAGGTATGGCGATCGAGTTGAATTTGCAGCCCAGTCAACGGATCGCCACCGTGAGCAATCAGAAACTCAAGCTGTTTGAGAGTAGGCTGAGCGGCGAGGGAATCTAAGATTTTAGCGATCGCTTCCACATAGGGATGATCGGGCTGTTGATACCAATCGGGGGTGCCGAGCAGCGGTTGTTCAAAGCCAAGATGGACAATGCGAGAGGCAGCGCCAAAGAGGGCGATCGCCATCGGGCGCACTTCTTCCTGCAGTTGAAAATCGTAGGGCTTGACAAGCTGACGGAGGCTTTCTAACCGTCCATACCAATCGGTGATGGACTGAGAGTCGTCTTGCCATTGCAGCGCGATCGTTACGAGGTAAGTCTGCAACATCCAATGTCCTAACTTTTCTGCTTTTGTTGCTAGGTAAGCAGAGTTGTAGGCAGTCGCTTCAACGATCAACGGTACGCGATCGACCACTTCTAAGCCGTAGCCCTTCAGCCCCGCAATTTTGCGAGGATTGTTGGTAATCAGCCGCATCTGACCCACGCCTAAATCAGCCAGCATTTGGGCACCCATGCCGTAGTTTCGCAAATCGGCTGGAAAACCTAAATGCTCATTGGCTTCTACTGTATCCAGACCTATGTCTTGCAAGGAGTAGGCTTTGAGTTTGTTGACCAAACCAATGCCGCGCCCTTCTTGCCGCAGATAAACCACCACACCCTGTCCGGCACTTTCAATCATTTTCAAGGCGGCTTGAAGCTGCATCCGACAATCGCAGCGCAGGGAACCAAGGGCATCGCCTGTCAAACATTCAGAGTGCATTCGCACTAGCACGGGCTGATGGGCAAAGTCGGCAAGATCGCCTTTAACGATCGCCACATGTTCCGAGTTATCCAGGGTGTGGCGATAGGCGTAGATCTTAAACTGTCCAAACTCAGACGGCAATTCGGCGATCGCCTCCCGCGAAACCAGCCGCTCATGGGCGAGCCGATAGCTAATCAAGTCAGCAATGCTGATGAGCTTAAGATTGTGCAGTTTGCCATACTCAACCAACTCTGGTAACCGCGCCATGGAGCCATCCGGGTTTTGAATTTCGCAGATTACCCCGGCTGGATACAGCCCAGCCATCTGTGCCAAATCTACCGCTGCTTCGGTATGTCCTGCCCGCTTCAGCACTCCGCCTTCTCTGGCTCGGAGCGGAAACACATGCCCTGGACGGCGCAAATCATCGGGGCGAGTGCTGGGATTAATCGCAATTTGAATCGTTCGGGCGCGATCTTCGGCGGAAATGCCCGTGGTCACTCCGACGTTGGGCGCAGCATCAATGCTGACCGTGAAGGCAGTCTGGTTACTATCTGTATTTTTAGAGACCATCAGCGGCAGGTCTAGCTCATCCAGGCGCTCGGCGGTCATGGAGAGGCAAATTAGCCCCCGCGCATACACTGCCATGAAGTTGATTAGGTCGGGCGTGGCAAACTGAGCCGCACAGATGACATCGCCTTCGTTTTCGCGATTTTCGTCATCCACTACCACGATCGCCCGACCGGCTTTCAAATCTGCCAAAGCTGCCTCAATCGCATCAAATTGAAAGGAAGATAAAGCAATCTGTGAGGAATCTGCGGAGAAGTTCAAAGCGTCACCGTAACGATTTTTGAAGAGTCTTTCTAATTAAATTCTAGTCTGTTTGCGGTAAGGTCGGTTTGCTTGAACTTTAGCCGAATTGCGGTTGATCAGGTCAATTCAGGTCGTCTTTTATAAAACCCGCGATCGCAGCCTTACCCAAATCTTTTATCTGGTACTACAATGCAGCAAAGTTCTCTGTATTTAATCCGCAATAAGGTAAAAGCATCATGGGTGATGGGAGACGTATCCCGGTTGGAATTGTCGGCGCATCGGGCTATGGCGGCGTGCAGCTTGTCCGTATTCTGATGGATCACCCGAATTTGGAACTCGCCTATCTGGGCGGAGACAGCAGTGCCGGACAGCCATTTTCGGATCTTTATCCGCATTTAGAATCTCGCGTTGATCAGGTGATTGAACCGATTGATTTGGATAAAATCGCTGAGCGGTGTGAAGTTGTTTTTCTATCGCTACCCAACGGACTCGCCTGCACCATGGCTCCGACGTTGCTGGCAAAAGGCTGCAAGGTGCTGGATCTATCGGCGGATTATCGCTTTTCGGATTTGGCGGTTTACAAAACCTGGTATGAGATTGAACGTACCGATGAGAAAGTCGCTGAGACTGCCGTGTATGGCTTGCCGGAATTGTATCGCGATCGCATTGCTCAGGCTCAGCTAATCGGCTGTCCGGGCTGTTTTCCCACCGCTAGCTTATTGGCATTATCGCCGTTACTCAAGCAAGGCTTGATTGTGCCAGAAACCGCCATTGTCGATGCCAAATCGGGCACTTCAGGCGGCGGACGGCAAGCGAAAACCAACATGTTGCTAGCAGAAGCGGCTGGCTCTTTTAGTGCCTATGGCGTTGCCCGTCATCGCCATACTCCAGAAATCGAGCAAATTTGCAGCGAACTCGCGGGTCATGAAGTGATGGTGCAATTTACGCCTCACCTGGTTCCCATGCCGCGCGGCATTTTGGCGACGGTCTACGCCACGCTCCGCGATCCCGGTTTAGTGCGGGAAGATTTGCTGACCATTTTCACCGCCTTCTATCGCAATTCTCCTTGGGTGAAAATCTTGCCGAGCGGTGTTTATCCGCAAACCAAGTGGGCGTGCCATACCAATCTTTGCTACCTTGGGCTGGAAGTGGATGCCCGGACAGGGCGTGTGATTGTCATATCGGCGATCGATAACCTGATGAAAGGGCAAGCTAGTCAGGCGATTCAATGTCTCAACATTATGATGGATTGGGATGAACAACTCGGATTGCCGCAACTGGCGTTTTATCCGTAGCATTTAAGTTTAGTTTTAACATTGGCATGGTTGCTTCGCGGGTATTTGAACAGTCGATTCAGGTGAATGCTAGTGCCACGGTAGTAGAGCGGTGTATTACAGACTTAACGCTGATGCGTCGCTGGCTTAACCCGGCTTTGTATTGTGAACCCGTGGGCGATTGGTCTACGGCAGTTGGCAGCCAGAGCCGTTTTGTGGTGCAAATTCCGGTGTTGCAACCCACTCTCACGAATGTGGTTGTGGAGCGGGAACCGGGCTTAGTGGTCTGGGCGTTTAAGGGCTTTTTTGCAGGGCGAGATCGCTGGGAATGTAACCCTGAGCTAGAAGGCACCCGCTTAGTCAACCGCTTTGAGTTCACGATTCCTAACCCGATTATCCGGTTTGGCTTCGACACTTTCGCCGCCCAGTGGACGAAACAAGATATGCAAACCCAACTACAACGCATCAAGCAGGTGGCGGAAGAAGTATATCTAACAGGAGTTAGAGGTTAGGAAGTTTTGTTCGCGTAGCGTCTCCGTAGGAGATATTTTGAGTGGTTTACATTATTCATCCCTTGTCCTTCGCCTTTAGCCTGATTCCGGCATTTCATCTAAAATTCCCTGAATGACTTGGGCATCTTCTGCGAGGGGGGCAAGTTCCAAGTAGCGTTCAAAGTCGTGACGGGCTTCGGCTAAGCGATCGCTGCGGTAGTAAAGCACGCCGCGATCGCGATGTTCCAAGGGCGCATTGGGAAACAGCAGTAAAATTCGTTCGGAGGCTTGGGCAGCTTTGAGAAAATTACGTTGGTTGGCATAGATCACTTTTAGGTTCGTCAGCAACCGTGCCAAGATCTGGCGATTGCTGACAGCCGCCATGTGTTCGGGCTGGAGTGCCACGCGGCGATCAAACAGTTTCACCAATAAATCTTCGCAGTCTTGCAGAAACAAAATCTCGCCACCATTAAAGGGATCAACAAAAATCTCCATATCTTCGGCGATCGGGCGAATGATGAAGTGTCCCGGCAGGTTGATACCAACCATGGGAAAGTCAATCCGACGGGCGATCGCTAAATAAACCAATGACAGCGTGATCGGAATTCCGGTGCGGCGATCAATCACCTCATTCAAAAAGCTGTTGCGTGGATCATAGTACTCTGCGCGATTGCCGGAGTAACCCAGATCTTCATAAAGATACTGCTGGATTGTCTTCAAGATTTTCAGCGGATACAGTTCTGATGGCAAGCGATCTTTTACCGCTGCTGCCATGACATCCAACGTATTGACATAGGCATCCACATCCAGATCAGGATATTCTTCCAGGGCAATGTACAGCGATGCACGTTCTAGATTAATCGCTTCATCTAGTTGTCGGATTTCTTGCACAAACAACTGCCGCCCTATCAGATTCATCACCTTTTTGCGCTCCTCGTCAATTCATAATTTTCCATGCGATCGCTGATTTTATTCGCCATTCGCCACTCACCACTCGTCATTCCTCATAATCTCCGCCAGAGCCATACTTGAACGCATCCAGCCATCGCTGACTATAGTAGCGCGCAGTCGGTGACAGGGTCGGCAGCCAGGGAGCAATCAGGGGTTGGCTGAGGGGATAGAGGGCGGCGTAGGTTGCTAGGGTAACGTAGTGCCCCATCCAGGACGCGAGGGCAGGAATGCCCACTTGGGGGATGACGCTGGCGACGATATTCGGATGAGTGAGGGCAGTTTTGGTCAAGGTTTGGAAGAGGGCGGGAAACTGCACCACATCTTGCAGAAATGGCTTCAGTACTGGATCGCCGAGGGTCGCCATGCCTTGAAACACACTGGATAGGGTGTCGTTGATTTGATTGGGCGTAATTTTTTGATCCATGCGGACGCTCATAGTGCGCTGAAATAGCCAGGTGACGGCAAGATTGGGCTGGTAGGGCTGGAGTCGAGCAAGGGCACGGCGATCGCACACATCTGCCTGCAACGCCTGATCAATACCGATGGTTAATCGCTGCAAGTGGCGCACCATCGCCCCAAACCCACCAAAGCTCAACGGTGATTGACTACCGCTGCTGTCACCAATCGGCAAAATTCGATCCCAACTGGGTTGCAGGGGGCTGTTGCGATAACACGGAAAGAAGCCGAACAGGGCGCGCTTGGGCTGAATGTGTTGCAATTCTACGCCTTGATAGCTCGGCATCAGGCGAAGATAGTCTTCAAACAGAGCTTCCAGGCTGGGGCGATCGGGATGGGCATCCATATAGGTGAACAGGTAAGTTGTTCTGCCATCACGCGCCGGAAATGCTTCCCAAAAGTACTGGCACTGGTTTTGGATGGGCGTGAAGGAGACGAGCAAGTCGCCCGTTTCATTTGCAGGAAAGCCCGTGGCACAACTGCCGACGACCAAACAAACGGCATCCGGCATTTTTCCCTGTCGTGCCTGCTGCACAATCGGTGAAAAGTGCCCCATGGCATCCAGCACGAGCCGCGTTGAAAACTCATGGTCTCCTGCTTGAACGATCGCTCCATTAGGATAGATGATCGCCCCCTTAAAGGGCGTTTGCTCAAACAACTGTCCGCCTGCTTGCAAAAATTTCTGCTTTAAGGTTTCGAGCAAATAAACCGGATCAATGCCAATGTTGAGCACATCTTTGACCCAAACCTCATCCCCACCGAGAAAGCTAATCCGCGCCGGGTTATAGTCTGTGGCGATCGCCTGCTCTAGTTCAGCGGTAGTCAACAAGCCCAGCGACACAAATACATCCAATTCACGCCGAGAAATATTCCACTCTTGATCGCGTCCCCGCAAATTGCCTCGTTCCAGCACCACCACCCGCCAACCCCGTTGCGCCAAGGCTGCCCCCAGCAAAATGCCCAGAGTACCGCCACAAATAACCACATCCCAATCGACAGACTCTAGTGGTTCTGGACTTTCTTGGACAACGGTTGGCACGGGTAAAGTCCCCAATTGCAGCGATCGCCAAAGTTCATCCGTGCGCCGCAGCCCGACCAACGTATCTGCTGGTAGCTGCGAAAAAAACTGTTCCGTTAATGTCATGCTGCTGATCTCATTTCGCGCTGTATCTTTCGCCCTCTATCCATTAAAGTAGCGCGATCGCAGAGCCAAACCGCATTAGTAAAATAATCCGCGATACCGTCGTTTTTTTCGGGAGGCGGTTACGGGATTCACAGGTTCATTCATGATAGCGGGGGGCGTTTCAGGTTCCAGGCTGCTGTCATCTGCCTGGTTGCCATTGCGAGACAGATCCACTGGGCGATCGCTAGACTCCTCATTGCAAGGCTGTAAAGTGTCATTTGGCATCGCGTCAAGCGGATCATCTAACGCAGAATAAGCAGATTTGGCAGAGGCGGGTTTCAGTAAAGTTGCCCCGTTTTGCAAGCTAGATTTAGCATGGGCACGGGAATCTAATTCACGCTTCATCGTCAACAGCACGGAAATTAATGCGCCATTGTTAAATGGATGATTATCCAAAATCTCCAAAACCCGCTTGACGGAGGATGCGACCCCGCTGACCAAGTTGGCGCGGCGAAATGCAGGCAGCAAGTCGGATGCGCCCTGGTTTACTGCCCACTGGCGCTCTGAGAGAGAAATTCCTTCCTGAACATCGTTTGTCAAAACAATTTTCAGTCCTGGATACTGTTCGCGGCACCATCGGCAAAAAGCATAGGGGTTAAAGTTGGGCGATCGCATATCGATCAGCAATAAATCCGGCAGAATCAATCCAGCGGCTTTCAACTGATCTAGGTTTTCTGTAAGGTTCGTATCGGGCGATTCCCAAATCACAGAAACCTGCTGCGACTTCAACACCGATTGCCAGATCAACCCTTGCAGCCGGGATGCCTGAACCATTAAAACAAGTTTCTGCGAATCAGCCATTGGAGCGACAGCGATACGAGCATCATTTGAAACAAGAGTGAAACCTCTGCAAAAAAATCACCGTGAATGATAAATTGCACTCTTCACCCAAAGTCTAGGCAGATAGACGAGGAGTCGTCGGTATCCTATGATGCATCTTCGGCTATCTGTCTAATGGAAATATGAACTACTGAGCGAGTAAGTGTCCGCATGTTGAATAGGAGGAGCCAGAGATAGTGAAACGTCCCACAGCAAAACCCAGTATCGGTTTAAGGAGACGCAAATGGGCTTCTCGCCTTAGTTTTCCTCTAGCGATCGCCCTCCTTGTAGTTTGTGCAACCGCAGTGATTGCAACAGAACCTGGCTCTACTGAGTCGGTCTTGGATATGAGGGTGGCGATCGATACCCTCTGGGTTGTGTTTACGGGCACTCTGGTATTTTTTATGAATGCTGGGTTTTGCATGTTGGAAACTGGCTTTTGTCGGCGCAAGAATGCCGTCAATTTGTTGGCAAAAAACCTGATTGTGTTTGCCCTGTCCACGATCGCCTATTGGGCAATTGGGTTTGCCATCATGTTTGGAGATGGCGCTCCCTGGCTTGGACTCAACGGCTTCTTTTTAACAGGCGCAGATAATAGTCCGGCAACCGGAGAGGCTTACAGCGGCATTTTTCACTCGCTCAATTGGGCAGGCATTCCCTTAGAAGTCAAGTTTTTCTTTCAGCTGGCATTTGCCGGAACTGCCGCTACGATTGTCTCTGGTGCGATCGCCGAGCGCATCAAATTCCTCACCTTCTTTATTTTCAGCCTGTTTTTGGTCGGCTTCTCCTATCCCATCACCGGGCACTGGATTTGGGGCGGCGGCTGGCTGCAAAAGCTAGGATTCTGGGATTTTGCAGGCTCCACCGTCGTGCATTCCGTCGGCGGTTGGGCGGGCTTAATTGGAGCGCTGATGCTGGGTCCTCGATTGGGACGCTACAAAAACGGCATTGGTGTTGCCATGCCAGGGCATAACCTTGCTATTTCGACCCTCGGCTGTCTGATTCTATGGCTAGGCTGGTTTGGCTTTAATCCCGGCTCCACGCTGACCCTAAATCCGCGTGAAATTGGGCACATTTTGCTAACCACCAACTTTTCCGCTGCCATGGGGGGGATCGGTGCCACGATCACCGCGTGGCTTTACTTAGGTAAACCTGACCTTTCCATGATCATCAATGGGATTTTGGCGGGTCTGGTCGGTATTACCGCCTCCTGCGCGTTTGTGTCTCCAATTAGTTCGCTCCTCATTGGGCTTATTGCTGGGATTATCGTTGTGTTTGCAGTAACGTTTATCGACAGTTGGCAAATTGATGACCCGGTAGGAGCCATTTCAGTCCATTTAGTCGGTGGCATTTGGGGCACCTTGGCAGTCGGGCTATTTAGCGTTGGACCTAACATCTATCCCTGGTATGGCAATGGAACAGGTCCTTTAGGGGGATTGTTGCTTGGTGGCGGCATCCAGCAGCTATTGCTTCAACTGATTGGCATCGTGGCGGTAGCGGCATTTACAGTCGCGTTCTGTTCCCTGGTATGGCTGGTATTGAAGGTGACCATTGGCTTACGAGTTACCCCCACCGCCGAACAAATTGGGCTGGATATTACGGAACATGGCATGGAAGCCTATAGCGGTATCCCTGAAACCGATGATTTTGGTGCCTAACTGCCCAAGTGCCGCCCCACAATTACCAGATCACTGGTGCCTGATTCAAACTCGGCGATCGCGGGCAGATAGCCCCACTGCTCAAACCCAAAATTTTTGAATAGCTTCAGACTGGGTTCATTGTTGGCAAAAATGCAGCCCACTAGATTTTTAATCCCTAACGCAGGGCTACGGGCGATCGCTGCTTGCAGCAAAATCCGCCCAATCCCTTGCCGTCGATAATTTGGAGAAATATAAATACTCAGTTCTGCCGTTTTATCGTAGGCTTTGCGGGTAGAGTAAAAAGATTGAAAGCCTAACCATCCCGCAATATCACAGCGAATACTATCTTTCAAAGAATTGCACTCCATCTCTTGTTCAAGGCTTGGATCTACCACCCACAACGGGTGGCAATCGCAAGTGTGACTGTGAAACCAGGATAGGCGGCTCTCCACAGAGATCTCCTCTATATCGGCAGTCACTAAGCGACAGGAAATAGTGGAGTTATAAATTTCAACGATCGCAGGCAAATCTGCCTCTATTGCATCTCGAATGATCATGCTTCTCTGTTGAACCGTTAATTCTGGCTGGCAATCTATCACAAAGTGGACTCTCTATCGGTACTTCAAAAGCATTCACGGCAGTGTCTATGTATTTACGATAGGAAGTAGAACGCTAGACGCGATCGCGGTTTTTTGCCCTTGAGCAATCAAATTCTAAAAAACTTCGTTGAATGTTTGACAAATGGGCTGGTGATTGACACAATAAGAGTCACCTCTAAAAGAGGAACTGCGTGGGATCGTAGTTCAATTGGTTAGAGCACCGCCCTGTCACGGCGGAAGTTGCGAGTTCGAGCCTCGTCGATCCCGTTTTTTATGACCCTATATATTCACTGATTTCTCATTGGCAAGCGTGAACCGTTTTGGGCGATCGCTAAAAATCCCATTCTTCAAACAACTCAGCAACCGACATCGAAAATCCTGGAACGATCGCGCCGCCCTCTAACGTATCTTGAGGACGCAACAGACGTTCTGGTTCAGGCGTGTGGTAGACCAACACATATTTCTCATCGGGATGAATCACCCAGACCAAGCGCGTATCATTCTCAAAATATTCCACAATTTTCGTGTGGATTTCCTCAACCGTATTGCTGGATGAAAGAATTTCAACCGCCAAATCAGGGGAGCCTTGAAAAAAGCCGCGTGGCGGACGCTTTAAGCCCTTGAGTCGTTCCTTGGATACAAAAGAAACATCGGGCGATCGCTTATTTCTATTCTTCAAAGCAAACGCTGTACTGGAGTTACAGACAGTTCCCAATTTGTGCTGCCGAACATAGAGCGCTAAAAGCGCAACTAAAATGCAGGCGACATAGCTATGCTCCATCCCTGCACTGCCACTGTCTACTAACTCTCCATTCACCAACTCATAGCGATGCCCATCTTTAGGCAATGCCATAAATGCTTCATCAGTCCAAACTTTCTGGTCTGTTGAGATCACAGTCTCATCCCTTTTACGGCTTTCTCAAATCGTTGCTTTCAGTTTGGCATGTTAGATAGCTTTGTAGAGTGTGGATGCAACCGAAGAGGCTGCGCGGGGTTGCAAAGTTCAGATAGCATGGAGAGATTACAATTTCTTGAGAGTTTTGCTGTGACTGTTCGCGTTCGTATTGCTCCTAGCCCCACCGGTAACCTTCACGTTGGTACGGCTCGGACTGCCGTTTTTAACTGGCTGTTTGCTCGTCACCACGGCGGCACCTTTGTGTTGCGAGTTGAAGATACCGATCTGGAGCGCTCCAAGCCGGAATTTACCGACAACATTAGGTCAGGCTTGCAGTGGTTGGGGTTGAACTGGGATGAAGGTCCTTTTTTCCAAAGCCAGCGACTGGAGTTGTATGGTCAGAAAATTCAAGAATTGCTGGATAAGGGCTTGGCATATCGCGCCTATGACACCCCCGAAGAACTGGATGCTATGCGAGAAGCCCAGAAAGCAAACAGTGAAGCACCCCGCTATGATAATCGCCATCGCAATTTAACGGCGGAGCAACAGGCAGCTTACGAAGCCGAAGGTCGGACAGCGGTGATTCGGTTTAAAATTGAGGGCGATCGCGAAATCACCTGGAACGATTTAGTACGTGACACGATCACCTGGAAAGGGCAGGATTTGGGCGGCGATATGGTGATTGCGCGTGCGGCTTCTGCCACCAGCATTGGGCAGCCTCTCTATAACTTCGTGGTGGTGGTGGATGACATCGATATGGCGATTTCTCATGTGATTCGCGGTGAAGACCACATTGGCAATACGCCCAAGCAAATTCTACTGTATGAAGCCTTGGGTGCCACCGTGCCAGAATTTGGACACACGCCGCTGATTTTGAACGAGAAGGGCGCGAAACTCTCTAAACGAGATGGCGTGACCTCCATTTCAGACTTTCAGCAAATGGGCTATGTCGCCCCTGGATTGGTCAACTACATGACCCTGTTGGGCTGGTCACCACCCGATTCTACCCAAGAGATTTTCACCTTAGAAGAGGCTGCTAACCATTTCAGCTTCGATCGCGTGAACAAAGCTGGAGCCAAATTTGATTGGGATAAGCTCAACTGGCTCAACAGTCAATATCTCCATGCCATGCCCGTTGGCGAGTTGACCGATTTGCTGATTCCTTACTGGCAAGCAAACTATGAATTTGACTGGACGGGCGATCGCCCTTGGCTGGAGCAAGTTACCGCCTTAATTGGTGCCAGTCTCACCCGCTTAGATGAGGCCGTTGCCATGACACGCTACCTATTTGTGGCTGATGCCCCAATTAATGAAGAGGGCGCAAAGAAGCTGCAACAGGAGGGCTGTGCTGACGTAATTAAAGGCATTGCTGCGGCGATTCCCAACTATTCTCCTCTGACAGAAACCAACGCCCCAGAGGTGATCAAGCAAGTTGCCAAAGATTTAGGGCGTAAAGAAGGACAACTGAAGCCGATTTTGCGGGTTGCCCTGACAGGTGAAACGAAAGGACCTGATTTGATCCAGTCCTGGCTACTGCTGCATCAGCGTGGCTGGGATGTTGCCCGACTGCAAGCCGCGTTAGAGATTGCAAAATAAGGAACTCTTATTCGGCGCTATCGTCATCACGAGTTAGCAGTTGAACGAGCGTAAACAATGGCAACCGAAATTAATTTCAAACGACCTTTCAACCGACCAAAGTGGAAAAGGGGCTTGGTGGCGATCGCTGCTGTTGCCACGCTGAATGGCTGGACGTACATTGCTCACGCTCAGCCAGCCAGTGTCAATCTTAGCCCCCAATTTTCTCCTGTTGAACTGCGTGGCACAACGGGCGGCTCTACGCCAGTGAATGAAATTATCGGACAAGTCGCTACTCCCACAGGACCCTGCACCGGCTTTGCCAATTCTGCGCCATCTAACACGATTGTTTTAAAGGGCTTTACTGATTCGCTCAGGATTTTGGTAGAAAGCTCAGAGGATACCGCACTAGCCATTCGAGGACCGGGCGGTGTTTGGTGCAACGATGATTTGGTTGGAAAAAATCCTGGCGTGACGGGGCAGTGGCTAGCGGGTAAATATGAAATTTGGGTCAGTTCCTATGCCAAGAATCGTACAGCGCCTTATGTGCTGCGAATTAGGCGATAGAAACAGAGGGCAGGGGGCAGGGGTCAGAAAGAAAAATAAGTCAATTCTGCAACCCGAAACCCGAAACCTGTCACCCGAAACCTGCTCAAGTTAAAAATCGTACCAAATCTGAATTTTGGGTGGCAGGAATGCCAAGATGAAGGTGATTTTTGGCTGAACCTGTCGTAATGCTGACGATTTACTGGTTTTGTTTTGCGATCGGAGGGGTGTTTGTGCTTCTGGCAATGCTGGGAGGACTCGATCATTTTGACTTTGACCATGACTTAGATCACGACTTTGATTATGATGCTGATCTAGCTGTTTATCTCGACACTGATATTGAGCTAGTCGATTCGGGGAATGACCATCAAACTGTACCCAATGTGCCGCGCCGCTATATCCGTCGAAGCCGATGGGGTTGGCTAGGGGTGATGAAAAGCCTCAAGTTTTGGACGTTTGGCATTTGCTTCTTTGGATTGACGGGACTGGTGTTATCCAATCTGTCGGTGGCTTTGCCTGCGGTGATTGTGGCGATCGCTGCTGTCATCATGGGCATTCTCTGTGGTGGGCTGATATCGGGTAGCCTGCGCGTTCTGCGTCACCAGAAGGCAGATAGCCTCGTGCGCTCTGCTGATCTAGTTGGCATTGCGGGAACTGTGGAAGTGCCTTTCAACGCTACCAGCCGAGGAAAAGTGCGGCTACAAATCAAAGGCAGCATTCTCGATTTGATTGCCTACACCGACGAAGCCAGAGAATTTCAGACTGGGGAACAGGTGCTTGTTGTTAGCACCGACCAAAATCGGCTGTGGGTCGTCTCTGCCGATAGTTTGACATCCAGTCAGGAATAGTCAGCAACAAAAAGGTAGATCAACAAATATGTCAGGTGTCAGGTGTCAGATTTTAGGGAGGAAGAGGTTTGTATACCTAGGTTTACGCCCTATTGCTTGTCCTAACTATTCTGACTACAGCTACAGATCAATAGATCAATCAATTGTTATCCCAACCTTTTTCTGAAACCCGAAACCCGAAGCCCGAAACCTATCCCCTGATCCTCTCAATGCCCTCTAAATATGAATCACAATCCTCCTTTCCTTTCTCAAATTCATCTTACCCAAGCGCCAGATAATGTGACGGTGCAACTTGCCCAGGCAGAATCCACTCCATCCGCTGCGCCTGATACCAATGAGTCAGGCTGGTTGACGGCTCCAGCGATCGCGCTGTCGATCGCCGGAGTGATTCTGATTACCTGGTTTATCAAAAGCTTCATGCAAATCTGCAACCCCAACGAGATTTTGATTTTGTCAGGACGTAAGCACCGCACCAAAGAGGGTGAAGATGTGGGCTATCGGGTAATTTTTGGCGGACGGGTGATCGCGATTCCAATTTTGGAAACGGTCAAACGGATGGATGTTACCAGTATGCCTGTGAACGTGGAAGTCAAAAATGCTTACTCTAAGGGCGGTACGCCACTCCACATTCAGGCGATCGCCAATGTCAAAACCTCCAGTGATCCGGCAATTGTGGGTAATGCGATCGAGCGGTTTTTGGATCGCGATCGCTCTGAAATCGCCCGTGTGGCACGAGAAACCCTGGAAGGCAATCTGCGTGGGGTGGTCGCCATGCTGACCCCAGAACAGGTGAATGAAGATCGCCTCCAGTTTGCCGAACGGATTGCTCAAGATGTCACCCGCGATTTAGTCAAGCTCGGACTGCAACTCGACACCTTTAAGATCCAAAATGTGGCGGATGATGTGGATTACCTGCGGTCGATTGGACGCAAACGCATTGCCCAAATCATTCGCGATGCCGAAATTGCCGAAGCCGAAGCGGTGAGTCAGGCGGATCGGATTGAAGCCGACTGTCAGCAGCAGTCTGAAGTTGCCAAATCCCAAGCCCTCGCTATTATCCAGCAACGACAAAATGAATTGCGGAAGGTGAAAGCTGAATTAGAACAAAAGGCGCGATCGGAAGAAGAACGGACTAAAGCCGCCGAGAAAGAAGCCAGGGCGCGGGCAGAGCAGGCATTTCAAACCGTTCGGGCAGAGTTAGAACGGTTGCGTTTGGAAGCGGATCAAGTGCTACCCGCCGAAGCCGATCGCGAAGCCAAAACCTTTTACGCTAAGGGAGCCGCTGCCGGACTGGCAGAAAACGCCAAAGCATCGGCGCTAGTGAACGATATGCTCTCGGAGGTGTGGCAAAAAACGGGTGTGGATGCGGCAGAGGTATTTTTGATTCAGCAAATCGAAATGGTGCTGCAAGAGGCTGCTAAAATTCCCAACCGTTTGCACTTGGAAAAAATTAACGTAATCGACAATGGTGATGGCAAAACTCTCGCCAGCCTAATGAATGTCTATCCCGAAATTGTCCGTCAGTTTCTCGATCGCGTCGATCAAACCTTGGGAATTGACGTAGCATCGACCCTCAACCGTCAGCGCGATCGCAAAAATCATTAATACCTTTCCATTCTACGAAGTGTCATAGGAGCAACTATGTTTGAATCGATCATTGCCCTACTGGGAATTTTGGGCTTGGGAACGGGCGCTGGCGTATTTGTCATTCGCAACCTGTATTACATTTGTCAGCCCAACGAAGTATTAATCTTTGCCGGAACTTCTCACGAACTCGCCAATGGGCGTAAAGTTGGCTATCGCCTGGTTAAAGGCGGCAGTAGTGTGCGAGTGCCTTTGCTAGAACGAGCGCTGCGAATGGATTTGAGCAACATGATTATTGATCTCAAAGTTGCGAATGCTTACTCCAAAGGTGGCATTCCGTTGAAGGTAGAAGGGGTTGCCAACATCAAAATTGCTGGAGAAGAACCCGCGATTCATAATGCGATCGAGCGCTTATTGGGCAAAAGCCGCGCCGAAATTGAACAAATGGCAAAGGAAACCTTGGAAGGCAATCTGCGCGGTGTGCTTGCCAGCCTCACACCCGAACAGGTGAATGAAGACAAAATCGCCTTTGCCAGAAGCTTATTGGATGAAGCCGAGGATGACCTGGAAAAATTGGGCTTGGTGCTAGATACGCTGCAAATTCAAAATATTTCCGATGATGTTCGCTATCTCGACTCGATCGGGCGCAAGCAGCAGGCAGATATGCTGCGTGACTCCCGGATTGCAGAAGCTCAAGCGAAAGCAGAATCCGCGATTCAAACCTCGGAGAATAGCAAAATTACCTCGCTCAGCCGCCTCGATCGCGATATGGGAATTGCCAAAGCCGATGCCCAACGTCGCCTCACCGACGCAACTACCATGCGCGATGCCGTGATTGCCGAAGCGATCGCCGAAATCGCCTCCGAGCTTGCCCGAATTCAAGCTGAAGTGCCCGTGCAGCAAGAGCGGATCAAGCAGGTGAAGCAGCAGTTGCAGGCAGATGTGATCGCCCCCGCAGAGGCGCAATCGAAACAGGCGATCGCTCAAGCCCAAGGAAACGCCGCTAAAATCCTGGAAGACGGTAAAGCCAGAGCCGAAGGCACCCTGCGCCTTGCCGAATCTTGGCGCGATGCGGGTTCCAATGCCCGTGATATCTACCTGTTGCAACGCCTAGAAACCCTGCTAAAAACCCTCACCGCCGCCGTTCCCGATGTCACCGTGCAAAATGTCACTGTTGTAGACAGCAACAACGGCAACACCGCCACTCAACTCGCGACCTTCATCGAACAACTCCGCCAAACTACTGGCATCGACCTCGCCGCAACCGTGCAAAACCTGTCTAGCTCCCAGCAAAAACAACTCCCTGGCACATCCGACGACAGGTAGTAAGAGGTTTACTAATTCACCTATTCGTCAAACCCGATCGCAGGCAATCTCGGACATAATTTGATCCATTGCTTCAGGTTCATCGGCAAATAGCCCAATCAGTCGATCATTGACAACCGTAGGCGATGTCAGAAGTTTGAGGGTTTTGGTCAATAACTCTTGAACGGTGGAATTTTGAGAGACTGCGATCGATTCGAGGTGATGCAGCAATTGGTCATCTATTTGGAGTTCGATTGTAGTCATAGAATGACGGCTCAGATTAGTTGACTTCATTGTCTCTAATTTTAAGGCGATCGCCCAAGCCCAAGAAAACGCCGCTAAAATTTTCGGAGACGGCAAAGCCAGAGCCGAATGCACACTGCGCCTTTAAGCATTCAAAAGCTGAGAAGCAGATTTCCATCCTTCTTAGTAAGGATTGAGTGCAAAGCGCCATGATGTCACGGTACTTTTCACCGCTTTGCGGCAGGAATTTCTTCTTAAGCTATACTTTCAGAGTTAGGTACTCGTACAAAATTGATTCCCGCTGTTGATCCTGCGGCGGTAATGTTCTAAGGGGTAGCATATATATGCCCTCGTCCAGTGACTTTCCCTGGTGCCTTCCAGTGCATAGTAGGTTGGAATATGTTGCGAGTATCTAACCTTTCAATTCTCTTTGAATGAAATGGGTACAACTTTATTGAGCCTTTCAAAAGATGAATTGAAAGACCTCTTCTACAAATTGAAAACACGCGAAGATATTGCAGCGTTACTTCAGATCAGTGATTATCAGCTTCGGTATCACCTATATATTTATCCTCGTAAATATCCGCTTAAAAAAGCGTATACTGCGTTCAAAATTTCTAAGAAATCTGGAGGAAGCCGATCAATTCTTGCTCCTAATACCTCCCTTAAGATTATTCAGCAGAAGTTGAATCAAGTGCTTAAAAGCATATATCAACCTAAGCCCTCAACACACGGTTTTGTAGTTGAAAAAAGCATAGTTACCAATGCAAAGCAGCATCTTAGACAGCGATACGTTTTAAATCTCGACCTCAAAGATTTTTTTCCCACTATTAACTTTGGCAGAGTTCGAGGGCTTCTTATAAGTCCTCCATATGGGTGTACAGATGAAGTTGCAACAGTCCTAGCACAAATCTGCTGCTATGAGAATCAGTTGCCACAGGGCGCACCAACATCACCAATCATCTCAAATATGATTTGTGCAAAACTAGATTCTCAGCTACAGCGTCTATCTAGGAGATACCAATGTATTTATACGAGATATGCTGATGACATTACATTTTCTACATCTAGATCCAGATTTCCACCCCATCTAACTTGGTTTTCTAGAGAAGCTGAAAAGGCAATTTTAGGTGATGAGCTAAAAGCGATTATCGAAGAAAATGGTTTTTTAGTTAATGAATCAAAAGTCAGGTTGCAGAGCAGATATAAACGCCAAGAAGTTACTGGAATTACAGTAAATGAAAAATTAAATATTAATCGTAAATATATCCGACAAATTCGTGCCGTGCTTCATGCATGGGAAAAATATGGTCTTGAAAATACAGAAGCTGAATTTTGGAGAAAAGATAAGAAACATCGCTTTCAAGCAAATTCAGACTCTTTTAGAAAGATCATCAGAGGTAGAATTGACTTCATTGGTACGGTACGAGGAAAAGATGATCAAATTTATTTGAACTTTTTGGGATGGCTTAAAAAGCTTGCCCCTGATCTAGTCAGTGATTCAAAACTCAGTTTAGCCAGTCCTAAAATTCTTCTTGAGAATCAGAAAAAAAACCGACAAGAAGCAGTCCTATGGACTGAAGGGAAAACAGATATAAAGCATCTCAAATCTGCTTTAAGATGGCTAGAAAATAGGAAAATTTCTTATGAATTTAAATTGAATTTCAAGGATGACTTAGATGAGCAAAAACAAGGAGATGATCAGTTGCTTAAGATGTGTGAGCAGTTCTGCAAAGAAGCAAGGTCTAAGCCTATTATTGCAATCTTTGATCGAGACAAACCTGATTATGTAAGAAAAGCCCATGATGAGACTCAAGGCTTCAAAATATGGGGAAGCGGAGTATATTCATTTGCAATACCAATTCCTTGCCATCGTCAAGATGTAAGGGATATATGTATTGAGCTTTAGAGGATGTCTGAGAAGTAGAAGTCTACGCTAAGCGGTTGAGCATGAGGCGAATCATTGCTACATAGATAAAGGCTTCCGAGGTTTCTGACAAGACTTCATAATCTTTAGAC
>QBMH01000007.1 GCA_003249025.1 Leptolyngbya sp.
ATGGGACAATACCTACCTCCTCACACTCTTGGCTCAATAAGATGCGATTGCCCTGCCTCAGCAGCCGATTTGCCCAACACTTCCAGAGTGGCTGGGTTAGCATAAATAATCCGTCCTTGACGATCTTTGACGAAAATTGGCGTGGGGGCTGATTCATTAACCACGTCCAAAATGGCATTCTTTTGACGTAGTTCTTCCTCAATTCGTTTGCGATCGCTGATATCAGTATTGGTGCCGAACCACTGCACAATATTGTCCGCTTTGTCTTTGATGGGGATGGCACGAGACAGAAACCAGCGATAGTTTCCATCTTTGCCCCGCAGTGGAAAGGTGTCTTCCCATGTCTTCCCTGTTTCAAGACACTGGCGGAAATATGTGGTCACGAGATCGACGTGATCGGGGTGATGGACTTGCTGCCAGCCCCAGCCTTGCATTTCCTCTAAGGTGGTGCCTGTGTATTCAAACCAACGGTGGTTATACCAAAAAATCCAGCCGTTTGAGTCTGCCATCCACGCAAGCTGAGACATATTATCTGCCAGAGTGCGGAAGCGTTCTTCACTCTCACGCAATTCAGCTTCAGCAGCTTTGCGATCGTCAATGTCAATACAGGAGCCGATGTAGCCTAGAAATTCTCCCTCTGGTGTAAATCGGGGAACTCCTCTATCTGTAAGCCAGCGATACAACCCATCAAAGCGTCTCAGGCGATATTCCATCTTGAACGGTTGCCGAGCATCAAAAGCTGTAACGTAAGTGTTTAAACAGCGCTGGAAATCATCGGGATGGACTCCTTCTGCCCAACCGTTGCCCATTTCCTGCTCCATCATCCGCCCTGTAAAGTCCAGCCACGTCTGATTGAAGTAATCACAGAGTTTGTCGGTTCCAGCCATCCAAATGAGAACTGGGGCAGTATCTGCCAAATGCCGAAAGCGGGCTTCACTCTCACGCAAGGCGGCTTCGGCAGCAGTGCGATCGCGCAAGGCGGTTTGTCGGTCGCGGCGTTCCTCAGTTTCTTGCAATGCTCGTTGAATGGCTGGCACTAGCCGCCCTAACCGTTGCTTGAGTACATAATCTGTTGCGCCCCGTTTCAGCATTTCGATCGCCAGTTCCTCACCCAAACGGGCAGATACAAAAATGAACGGCACATCAGGACAGAGATCACAGGCACTTTCTAATGCAGCGATGCCATCAAAACCGGGCATTGGATACTTTGCCAAGATTAAATCAACCTCCTGAGTTTCTAGTGCCGCTGCAAAATCAGCGTAAGTATCTACCCGAAGCAATTCGTAGTCCATGCCACAATCCATCAGCAGGGCTTGAATTGCCTCTATGTCGCTTGGATTATCTTCCAGCAGGAGAAGCCGAGGTGTTGACATTCGCTAGGGTTTAATCAATGGAACGCTATTGCAATTTATCTTAATTATCTTAGCTGAGCGATCGCTTGAATTCACGGGTTAAGGGCGATTGCTCTATAGTTTCGATTTAGCCTACCCAGTTATCTAAGTCTAGATTTAGAATTCTAGAAAACTCCTTGGTGTTATTAGTAACCAGTGTTAGAGATAGGGCGATCGCTTGAGATGCAATTAATATATCCATTCCTCCAATGGTTGTTCCTTGCCGTTCAAGCGTGGCTCGAAGGTCTCCATAAATTTGAGTTGCGCTTTCATCGAAAGGAACAATTTCAAGTGGAAGCAAAAACTGATTGAGGGCTGCTCGATTTTGCTCTACACGTTGACTTTTATAAGCGCCATATTCCAGTTCGGCTACGGTAATAGATGAAACGCCGACATCAGATAGACATAGGGTTTGAAAGCGATCAAATACTTGTTGAGGCTTGCGTTTGATGATGTAAATGCAGATATTGGTATCCAGCAAGAACAGCATCAGAATATATCCTCGCGGGATTGAAGGCTAGGTTGCGCTCTAGTTTCCATAAAGTCATCAGAAAAATTGTCGAGACTGTCGAACAAAGACTGCCAAGGATCTTCTTTCGAGAGCAACACGATCGCATTGCCCATTTTTTTGACGTAAACTTCATTTCCTGATAGGTGAAACTGCTCTGGCAAAACGACAACTTGACTTTTTCCATCCATTGTTAGCTTGATTGTTTCCACTTCTTCCATCCGTTTTTTGGTTAATTAATATCAATTGTCCAATGTTTTAAGGTATTATTCACTGCTAAAATTTTATGCAGGAACCGCCATCCCTTTGATAATGACAGGACGTGCCTGAATGCTTTCAAACCAGCGCTTTAAGTGGGGATGATTATCCAGGGTCAATCCTTGAAAGGAGTACCCAGCAACCCAGGGAAACGTGGCAATATCTACAATAGAGTACTCTCCACAAATACATTCGTTGGTTGCTAATTGTGTATCTAACACGCCATAAAGTCGTAGGGTTTCTTTTTCGTAGCGTGCGATCGCGTAGGGAATTTTTTCTGGCGCATTTTTTTAAAGTGGTTCAACTGCCCAAACATCGGACCTAAGCCTGCCATTTGAAACATTAGCCACTCCAACACTTGATAGCGCTTTTGAGGTTCGGTTGGCATTAGCTTTCCGGTTTTTTCGGCAAGGTAGATTAAAATTGTGCCGGATTCAAACATTGTGATACCCGTTTCGCGATCGCCGATGCCGTATTTCTCGGCTTGTGATCACAATGATCGTCAATATCGTAATGGGTAGGATGAAAAGCATCAGAACGTTACTAAAGATGGGCAAACTATCATGTTTAGTAGAGTCCAAAATGAGATAGGTTGCATAGACCCCGTAATAAGCCATAAAAACAAAGCCTTCCCAGCGGGTAATTAGGTTTCCTGTAAAGAAAACAGGCAAACAGGCGATCGCCACCGCAATCATCACCGGAATATCAAACCGGAGCGCTGCCTCAGAAACCGCTACGCCTCCGGTTGGAGATATTGCCGCCGAAAACCCTAGCACTGCCAGAATATTAAAAATATTACTGCCCACCACATTCCCAACCGCAATATCGCGTTCGCCTTTAATGCTGGCGATCAGGGAGGTTGCCAGTTCAGGAAGAGACGTTCCGGCTGCCACAATCGTTAAGCCAATCACCAACTCGCTCACGCCAATTGACCGGGCGATCGCGATCGCGCTTTCCACTAACCACTGTGACCCCTGCACCAATAGAAACAGCCCCACGACAATCAGCCCAAGGTTGACTATCCAAGTCATGGCTGTTGCTGAAGTAGGCGTATGAGCAGTCGGGTTTTCTGCGGGCAAAACTGGCTGATTCTCTTTGCGACCTTGATAAAGCAAGAACCCGGTGTAGGCTAAAATGCCACTGAATAAAATTACTCCATCGGACTGATTAATCTTGCCATCCAGCCCAAACAGCAACAGCAAAAACGAAACCCCAATCATAATCGGCACGTCCAACCGGATGAGTTGCCGCGCCACAATTAACGGTGAGGCAAGGGCAGATATTCCTAGAATAAACAGCACATTGAAAATATTGCTGCCTACCACATTTCCTAGAGCGATGTCTGCTTGTCCGGCAAAGCTAGATTGAATGCTAACTGCCATTTCTGGGGAACTCGTGCCAAATGCCACAATAGTCAGCCCAATAATCAACGGTGAAATTCCTAGAATAGTGGCAAGTTTAGAAGAACCCCGCACTAATGCTTCTGCACCAATGACTAAGAGCATCAGACCAGCAAGCAGCAATCCAATAACGGCAAAGGTCATGATGCATTCGATTACTTAGTAATGATTAAAAATCTGAGAAACTATTTATTCTAGCCGCGATCGCCTAACACATGGCAGGTTCAAACAAGGCGGTTTCAATTCGATCCAGTGCCTTTTCAAAATCATCATTGACGATCTGGATATCAAATTCGGTTGCTGCATTGATTTCTGCTTCTGCCCGATGCAGGCGACGAGCGATCGCGTCTTCTGTTTCAGTCCCTCGGCTACGGATGCGATATTCCAACTCCACCAAGGAAGGCGGCAAAATAAAGATTCTCAGAGCTTCGGGAAATGCTTTGCGAACCAACCGAGCACCTTCTAATTCAATTTCTACAATCACCCACTGCCCTTGACGGATTTGCTCTTCTACGGCGGTTCGAGGGGTGCCATAGAGATTGCCAGCAAATTCTGCCCACTCTAGGAATTCGCCATTGGCAATCATGCGTTCAAAAGCGCTCCGGCTAAAAAAGTAATAGTCCTTGCCTTCCACTTCACCGAGCCTCGGCGATCGCGTTGTCGCCGAAATGGAGAGGTATAGCTCAGGGTGCCGCTCCATCAGCGATCGCAGTAGAGTGCCCTTGCCCACTCCACTTGGTCCAGTTAAGACAATTAATTTGCCCATGCCCATCTGCGTTTCCCCTCTGCTTGAGATCATTTACTTAAGATTTCTTAATACTTCAGCATATCCTTGAGAACACCTTCTCACAGCAAAAAAAGCTAAAACTTGTCAATAGAACGAATCGAACCAAGGTTATCTAAGGATAGAGTAAGCAGAGGACCTTGAGTCTAGAAATTTAGTCTTTTAAGCCGCTTAGAGCGATCAGATGGGGGGTTAATCCTCTCCTGCTCCATCTTTGCTAAGCACAAATCGATTGGCGACTGTTTCAGGCTGAATGGCAGAAAGAATCACATGACCAGAATCAGTAATAATTACCGCACGAGTGCGGCGACCATAGGTCGCATCAATTAGATGCTGAGTTTCTCTAGCATCCGTAATAATGCGTTTAATGGGGGCAGACTCTGGGCTAACGATCGCAATGACCCGATTTGCCGACACAATATTGCCAAAGCCAATGTTGATTAATTTGATATCCATATTGGCTGAATCCGGGGTGAGATGAGTAGGCTGGATGTGTGATCGAACTGAAAAAATTGAGCCGCAAGGCAATGAGTAGCTGTGCAACCTGTTGACTTTACTACCCTAACCGCGATTTGTTCTGAACTTAGAGCAGACTGGATTCCGGCTCGCGTTGAGCAAATTTATCAACGCGATCGCCACACCTTATTTTTGGGACTTCGTACCTTAGACGCACGGCGATGGCTAATGGTTTCCTGGCATCCGCAAGCCGCTCGTCTTTGTTTGAGCGATCCCCCGCCCCGCATTCCCGATACGTTTACCTTCAGCCAGCAGTTACGGCATCAAATCGGCAATTTGGCGCTGGTAGCAATTGACGCGATCGCCCCTTGGGAGCGCGCGATCGATTTGCAATTTGCTCATCGTCCCGGCGATCCCGCTCTCTGGCATCTCTACATCGAAGTGATGGGCAGATACAGCAACGTCATTTTGGCAACGGGAGAGAACCAAATCGTCACAGCGGCTCACCAGGTTAGCGACCAGCAATCCAGCGTCCGCCCCATTCAAACGGGGCAACCCTACGAAGTCCCACCCGCTCTGACGGAAGCCATGCCAACTTTAAGCGAATCGTTTAAGCGCTGGCAAGAGCGGCTCAGCCTGGTTCCCGGCGGGCTAAAACGGACGCTGCTAAAAAACTATCGTGGGCTAAGTTCTGCGCTAGTAACCAGTCTGATCCAAACTGCCGAGTTAAACCCAGAGCAATCGACGGCTGAACTAACGACTGCGGATTGGCAACGGTTGTTTCAACAGTGGCAAACCTGGCTGACCATGCTGGAAAAACAGCAGTTTCATCCGGGCTGGACGGAGACAGGCTATACCGTGCTGGGGTGGGGAATGACCCACGAGGCAAAAAGCCTTCAGAAACTGATCGATCGCTACTACAGCGATCAACTCAACCAGCAAGAATTTGTTCAGTTGCGCCATCAACTCACTCAAAAACTCGCTCAATTACTGGCAAAGCTCAGGGTGAAAGCGGCAACGTTTCAAACTCGCCTTGCCCAATCGGATGGTGCCGATCGCCAACGAGAACAGGCAGATTTGCTGATGGCACATTCCCATGGCTGGCAACCGGGGATGAAAGCGATGACTGTGCTCGATTTCAGTACAGAGAAACCCATAACCATCGCGCTCAATCCTGAACGGAATGCAGTTCAAAACGCTCAGGCGTTGTATAAACAACATCAAAAATTGAAACGGGCACGCAACGCGATCGACCCTTTGCTCACCATAGTTAACACGGAACTTCACTATCTAGAACAAGTAGAAGCCGCGTTGATTGAGCTATCCCACTATGAATCTCAGGACGATTTGAGCGCCTTAGAAGAAATTCGTGACGAGTTAATTCAACAAGAATACCTGTCAAGTCCGGCGCATCAAGCCCATCTTCCAACGCAGGATGAGTCTGCTAGTCAGCCCCGTCGCTACACCACGTCCAGCGGCTTAGAAATTTTGGTGGGGCGCAATAATCGCCAAAACGACATCCTCACCTTCCGCACTGCCAGCGACTATGACCTGTGGTTTCACACGCAAGAAATTCCTGGCAGTCATGTGTTGCTCAGGTTGAATCCAGGAGAGATGCCAGACACAAAAGACTTAGAGTTAGCCGCAGACTTGGCAGCCTACTATAGCCAAGCGCGACACAGTGAACAGGTGCCTGTGATTTACACCGAGCCAAAGCACGTTTATAAACCAAAAGGGGCAAAACCAGGAATGACGATTTATAAACACGAGCACGTTTTATGGGGGCAACCGGAGCGAATCCTCAAACGGATATCAGCAGTTGTCGAGCAAACTGTAAAGGAATGACAAAAAATCAGGTTTATGAACTTTTGTTAAAAAAATGTTTGTGTTTGTTGTTACAATCTTCCTTATGAGGGATTAATAGTCTTTGGAAGCCTGCTACACGTTTGGGAACGCGGAGCGGTTTTCTCCCTTGAGAAGAACAACGAAACTATGATTAGAAAGACCAGTGCAAGCTTGGTCTTTTTTCTTTAAGTGCCACTCCAGAAGCCGACCATTGTTCGTGCGATCGCCTGTATTCTAGCGCTATGGTCGTCGGCATGACTTCACTGCTTTTAGGATTTAGCATTTGCTTTATGCCTATACTGCTGACATAAGTTGGCGGTTAGGTTGTTTAGGCGTGGGAAGTGTGGCATTTTGAATACTGTGTTGGGCAATCATGCCGCTTTAGCAAATTTAAAGGTGGCGCTGATCCATGAATGGCTAACCCCAAAAGCCACGGGCGGTTCGGAGTTGGTGGTTCAGGAAATTTTGCGATCGCTCGATGCTGACCTCTACGCGCTGATTGATTTTGAATCGACGAATCCCGACAGTTACCTATTTGGGAGATCGATTGGTACGACGTTTTTGCAACATTTTCCATTGGCGCGAAACGGGGTGCAGAAATATTTGCCTTTGCTGCCCTTGGCGATCGAGCAGCTAGATGTCCGCCATTACGACATCATTCTGTCTTCCTCCCATGCCGTTGCTAAAGGAGTGCTAACGGGTGCCCATCAACTGCATGTGTGCTATTGCCATGCACCGATGCGCTATGCCTGGGATCTGACGATCGACTACCTGCAAAGCAGCCAGTTGGGGCGTGGTATGCCTGGTGCCTTGACGCGCTATCTGCTGCATCAACTGCGGCAGTGGGATGTGGTTTCGGCAAATCGAGTCGATTATTTCATTGCCAATTCTCAGACGACAGCGCGTCGGATTTGGCGCTGCTACCGTCGTCCGGCGGAAGTGATTTATCCACCCGTTGATACCGATCGCTTCCAATTTCAAGCCCAAAAGCAAGACTTTTACTTAACCGTGTCGCGGTTGGTCAGCTACAAAAAAAACTCGCTGATTGTCAAAGCGTTTAACCAACTAGGGCGATCGCTCGTGGTAATTGGCGATGGAACCGAACTAGAGTCGCTGCGTCAATTAGCTAAACCCAATGTCAAAATTCTCGGTTGGCAGCCCAATGAGGTCGTCGATCGCTATATGGCAGAAGCCACAGCCTTTGTGTATGCTGCCCACGAAGATTTTGGCATTGCCCCTGTTGAAGCCCAAGCCTGCGGAACTCCTGTGATTGCATTCGGGTTAGGGGGAACCTTAGAAACAGTCCGAGACATCCGTTACCATCCTGAGCATGGGACTGGTATTCTTTTTCCCACCCAAACGGAGGCAGATTTAGTGGCAGCAGTCCAAACCTTTGAGCAATACCGCGATCGCTTCAATCCAGAAGCGCTACGCGCTCATGCTCTCTCCTTCAGCACAAAACTTTTTCAGCAGCGTTACCTCAGCTTCATCGAACACTGTTATCAAGATTTCCAGACTCAATTTGGGCAGTCAAACAACCAAAAATTCTTGAGTTGATCAAAATTTTCCCTGAATTGCATCAAAACAAAGCGTAATCAGGGAGCAGTGGCTTTACAATCAGGTTGTGTGTGTGGTGTGGATATGCAAGGAGTAAAATGACTGCTGAAAGTCAACTCGTTTCCCGTAGGTCACTTCGAGCCATTCTGAAACGCGGTGTTCTACCGTTTTTCCGGGATTCCTTGAATGGTGATACTGCCAAGCGGATCTTTGATGTTTGTTTTTCGTCAACGTTCTTAGTTATTTTTTCCCCGCTGTATCTGCTGCTTATTGTGTTGGTGGCGCTCAGTTCTCCGGGTCCTGTCTTTTACGTTCAAGAGCGGGTTGGCAAGAACTATAAACATTTTAACTGCTACAAATTTAGGACAATGGTTCAAAATGCCGATGAGGCACTGCATGAGATGATGCAAACCTCACCGGGCATGCGTCAGGAGTTTCAAAACACATTCAAACTGAAGCATGATCCTCGAATTACCTGGATTGGCAGGTTTCTTAGAGTCACCAGTTTGGATGAGTTTCCTCAGTTTTGGAACGTCCTAAAGGGAGATATGAGCGTGGTGGGTCCTCGTCCATTAGTTGTTGAAGAACTACCCAGTTATGGCGAGTATATTGACCGTGTGCTGACCATTCGTCCTGGTGCTACTGGGCTTTGGCAGGTATCCGGACGCAACAATATTCCCTATCCGCGCCGCGTTCAAATTGATTTGTACTATGCCAATTCCCGTCACTTCTTGATGGATCTTTGGATCATTGTGAAAACGGTAGGAGTTGTGGTTTTTCCTAAAGACAATGGTGCTTACTGAGTAGCAGGACAAAACTAAAGCAAGCCTCAATTTTCGGGTTTCGACTATGCTCAACCCGCTGCACACAAAAGAGTGGAGCATTGAGCGAAGTTGAAATACGTCTTACAAATTAGTAGACCGATCTACTTAATTGAGCAGCCATGCATGTCAGCAGTCAGACTTCTCAACAGCCATACATCCGTCTCAAGGGGGTTGTTAGCTTTGACTGTGCCACTGAGAATTGGGGAACAGATGCCAGGAAAATAATAATAGGATTCACATGTAGTTTCAAAAACTAGTCTGTTTGTTTGATCAACAGATTATTCTTTCGTTTCGCCTTAAATATTTAAATATGGGGATGCTTATGATGATTCGTCAAATGCTTGGCAAGTTTGCAGTCACTACTGCTGTGACAGTTGTGATAATCGGGGCGATCGCAAACCTTGCAGAAAGTGTTCCTATTCAAGATGGGCAAACCGTCAACGGGTTTATTCGCGCTGCTTCTCGCGCTTATCAATTCAAAAATTTAGCTAGATCGGGAGCGGCAACTCAAACGGCACGGGGTGATGAATACACGTTTACGGCTCAACGGGGCGACAGTCTTGAGGTGGCAGTAACCGCAGAAGATGGCAGTGCCCTACGCCCTGCCATCTCGCTGATTGATCCCCTAGGACGGCAGGTTAGCTATAGCGAAAATCCTAATTTCTTTAAGTATCAAATTGTTCGAGCAGGCACTTACAAACTGCTGGTACTGGCGCGTAATAATTCTTTAGGACGCTACACCGTGGCGATCGATGGGCTGAGTGGGGCGTCGACTTCGACTTCGGCGGTTCTTCCAGCCGATCAAATCATGCAAAATACTTTGCGCTTACGCCGTATCGGCTGTGGCGTTCCGAACGTTGCCAAAATTAAGATTGGAACTGAAGAACGCTGCACTCGCGACATTGAGCCGGGTGTTTATCTTTATGAAGATGCGACTAAAAGCATCAAAATTGTGGATGCGCGACGTGATTTAATTGCCAAACAACTTCAGGTTGCAGTGTTAGATCGGTGTCCGACTGCGGGAATACCCGTTGCTCAAATTACCATCGCTGAACCGCAAGATGGCAGAGACTATACTTACTGCGCTACGCCTAGCCGCTATGTACAAGCAGGTAGCTACCGCTATAACCCAATCACCGATACTTTAACTCCACTCAATACTGCTTCCACGGGTACAACTCCGCCGCCTACGACCCAACCTCCTATCTCCCAGCCTCCGACCACTCTTCCCACGACTCCACTGCCCACTGATATTAGACGGCAACAGTTGCAAAGGGACTATGGCTTGGCAGTGATGGATAATTGCCCTGCGGCTCGTAGTTCTTATGTCGTGGTCAATTTCCCAGAAGCCAATCAGATTTATCAATACTGTGCGCCTCCCACGCGGTTTCTGACGGCTGGAGAGTATACCTATAACCCCACTACGGGCAATCTAGATGCAGCCGCAAAACCAGCAAACTGCACAGTCACAATCGGCGGCATTTGTATTGTTAAGTAAGGCTCTAGAAAGTAAGTTCCCTGCACAAATTCCTAAAAGGTGCCGTAAAACGCTGTTCTTGGAGTGGTAAGCTAGCGAATGCACTTAAAAACCAGTAGGACAATAGTTAAATGACCGGGTCTGCCCAGGTGCCTTATTTGTTGAGAGCCGCTCGTGGTGAGATATTGGAGCGTCCTCCTGTTTGGATGATGCGCCAAGCAGGGCGGTATATGAAAGTTTATCGAGATCTGCGAGATCGCTATCCTGCTTTCCGCGATCGCTCCGAGAAGCCAGAATTAGCGATCGAGATTTCACTTCAACCCTTTCGAGCATTTCAGCCCGATGGCGTGATTATGTTTTCCGATATTCTGACCCCCTTACCAGGGATTGGCATCCCTTTTGACATCATCGAAAGTCGCGGTCCGGTCATCGATCCCCCCATCCGCACCTTAGAACAAATTCGTCAACTGCATCCCTTGCAGCCCGAAGAGTCTCTCCCCTTTGTGGGGGAAACTCTTAGAGCTTTACGGCAAGAAGTGGGCGATCGCGCCACAGTGTTAGGGTTTGTTGGTTCGCCTTGGACGTTGGCAGCTTACGCGATTGAAGGCAAAAGCTCCAAGGACTACTCCACAATCAAACGCATGGCATTTACCGAGCCAGCGGTTTTGCATGAATTGCTGGGCAAATTATCCGATGCGATCGCCACCTATGTGCGCTATCAAATTGATTCAGGCGCTCAAATCGTGCAATTGTTTGACTCGTGGGCAGGGCAGTTGACTCCTCAAGATTATGATGTCTTTGCCTTACCTTATCAGCAGCGCATTGTGCAGCAGGTCAAGGCAACTCACCCCGATACCCCGTTGATTTTGTATATCAGTGGCAGTGCGGGAGTGCTAGAGCGTATGGGAAAATCAGGTGTGGATATTGTCAGTGTTGACTGGACAGTGGACATGGCTGAAGCTCGTCAACGATTGGGTGCAAACATAGGAGTTCAAGGCAATGTAGACCCCTGTGCTTTATTTGGTTCAAAAGATTTCATTCGCGATCGCATCTTAGACACCATTCAAAAAGCAGGACGTTCAAAGCATATTCTCAACTTGGGACATGGTATTCTGCCAAACACCCCCGAAGAAAATGCTGCGTTCTTCTTTGAAACTGCAAAACAAGCGGATCAACTCTTAGCTACCCGTGCATAAAGTCTGCTTAAACCGTCAGAGTTGGCTTAATTCAAGCATTACCGATGTAGATACTCTTGCTGCCTTGACGGTTCCTATTATGGATTGTGGAAAAACAGTCTGATTATGGTATCGGGGAATATTATGAGTGGTTCTAGTCCAATATCCTAATCCAGACTAAAATCACAAGATCTAACAACTGAGCCTTCAATCTCCTATCCCTCTTAAAGCCCCGATGACATCCAAACGGATTTTTGTGACTGGTGCAAGTGGCTGTATCGGTCACTACGTAGTCGAAACCTTAATTCAAGAAACCAATCACGATCTATTTTTGCTCGTCCGCAATCTAGACAAGTTGAAGATTGACTACAATACTCGTCCAGGCATTACAGTTCTGCAAGGAAATATGCGAGAGATTGAGCAATTTAGTGACTTGCTCAAAACGATGGACTGCGCGATTTTAATTGCCACAGCCTGGGGTGGTGCAGAAGAAGTATTTGACATCAACGTAGTGAAAACTATTCGGTTGCTCAATCTGCTAGACCCAGAAATCTGTCATCAGGTTCTTTACTTTTCTACAGCCAGCATTCTCGATCGCAACAATCAGCCCTTGAAAGAGGCGGGCGAAATTGGCACAGACTATATTCGTTCTAAGTACAATTGCTTTCAGCAGTTATCCAAGTTAGCCATTGCGCCGAATATCACAACGTTATTTCCCACACTGCTATTGGGTGGAGAAGCCCAAAAGCCATGGTCACATATTTCGGGTGGGATTTCTCAAGAAGCGAAATGGATTAACCTGATTCGCTTTTTTAAGATTGATGGGAGCTTTCACTATATTCACTCGAAAGATGTGGCTCAAGTTGTTCGATACCTAATTGATCATCCTTTAGAAGCAGAAGACTGTCACAGTTTGGTGTTGGGTAATCCGGCGATCACCGCAGATCAGGCGATCGCAGAAGCCTGCCAATATCTCAACAAGCGGCTTTACTTCCGCATTCCCTTAACCCAACGACTGTTGGATGTTATTTTTGGTCTTTTTCGGGTTGAGGTGGCAGATTGGGATCGGTTTGCGATGAAATATCGTCATTTTGTTCACACCAACCCTGTTACGCCTTCCACCTTTGGCTTACCAACCTACTGCTCTAATTTTGCAGATGTTCTAAAACTCAGTGGCGTTCCCCGAAAGTAGCGACGCTAACGCAAGGTGATATTTTTTGCCCCTGCCGCCCACAGATAGCTTGATCTAGATTTGCAGCTAATTTGACGCTATAGGCAAAAGCACTTGAGAAAAGTGCATTTTGCAATCAAACTTTAACGTCAGATTTGAATAAATGTGGTTTAACAGTAGACATATACGAATAACGTGATCTTGCTCAGGGTTCAGTCATCCAGTTGAATGACTCGATCGGATGAAGTGTGCCGTGGTGCGATCGCCTACCATAAGCGCGATTCGGTTCCCCTGTTTCTCAACGTTGAACGATTGTTCAGAGACCCGATTCAATTTCTGTATACTCCTGCTCAGCTTACTCAGTGCGTCTAAGAAAACAGTGCAAGGTTCAATTGTCAAAGCCCATTGCGGCAACTCTCAACTGATTCACTTTTTGCAAGAAAAGCTGAAGCTCTCCACTAATGCGATCGCGATCGCCCTACGCCATTGTGAGCAAGATCCTGGACCGTTGCCTATGATTTTGTGGCAATACGGGCTGGTATCGTTGGAAGAGCTAGACCAAATTTTTGATTGGCTCGAAAGTTAGTGAAACTGACTGAACGGGTTCCGATTCTATTAAAATATGTAAATTGTTGGATAGGTGAAGCGGTTTAACTTTCCGCTCTCTCGCTCCAACGGCTCCTTATTTAAATTTGAAGAAGAACAACATGCGCGTTGCGATCGTAGGTGCAGGACTAGCCGGATTGGCAGCAGCCGTAGAACTAACCGATGCTGGACATGAAGTTGAACTATTCGAGGCGCGATCGTTCATTGGCGGCAAAGTGGGCAGTTGGATCGATGCAGACGGGAACCACGTTGAGATGGGGCTGCATGTCTTTTTTAACAACTACGCCAACCTGTTTAATTTGATGAAGCGGGTCGGTGCATTTGACAACCTGTTACCGAAAGATCATGTTCACACCTTCATTAATCGCGGTGGGCAAATTGGCACCCTGGATTTTCGCTTCTTACTGGGTGCGCCATTTCATGGGCTGAAAGCATTTTTTACGACCAATCAATTGACAGTGCAGGATAAGGTGCAAACCGCGATCGCCCTGGGCACGAGTCCCGTCGTTCCTGGATTAATTAGCTACGATGCCGCCATGAAGTGGATTCGGGCGCTTGATGGCATCAGCTTTGCCGATTGGTTTCGCAGCCACGGCGGTTCTCAAAATAGCCTCAAGCGCCTGTGGAATCCGATCGCCCTTGCCCTGGGCTTTATTGATACTGAAACTATCTCCGCCCGCTGTATGCTGACCATCTTTTTGATGTTTGCAACCAAAACCGAAGCCTCTCGTCTGAATATGCTGGCAGGCTCCCCCGCTGAGTATCTGCATCAGCCCTTGGTTAATTACCTGGAGGCACAGGGTACGAAGCTTCATACTCGCCGCCAAACTCGCCGCATTCTGTTTGAAGAAGTCGGTGGCGAAACGCTAGTAACCGGGATTGTCACCGCCACCGGAGAGGGCGAGGAAACCATTACCGCCGATACTTACCTCGCTGCTTGCGACATTCCGGGTATTCAGCGCTTGCTGCCCCCGGAATGGCGCAAATGGCAGGAGTTTGACAACATCTATCAGCTTGAAGCCGTGCCCGTAGTTACCGTGCAACTGCGGTTTGATGGGTGGGTCACTGAGATGCAAGATACCGAGCAGCGCCAACAGGTCAACCATGCTGCCGGGTTGGATAACTTGCTCTATAGTGCCGATGCTGATTTCTCTTGCTTTGCGGATCTGGCGCTGACCAGTCCCAAAGACTATTACCGTGAAGGGCAGGGTTCCCTGATGCAGGTGGTGCTGACTCCGGGTGACCCGTTTATCAAAATGAGCAATGAGGCGATCGCCCAACACGCCCTTAAGCAGCTTCACGACTTGTTCCCTTCTTCCCGCGACCTAACCATGACCTGGTATGGAGTCGTCAAATTGGCGCAATCTCTCTATCGCGAACAACCCGGCATGGACCCCTACCGTCCGTCCCAAAAAACCCCGATCGCTAACTTTTTCCTGGCTGGTAGCTACACTGCCCAAGACTACATCGACAGTATGGAAGGCGCGACCATCTCTGGAATGCAAGCTGCCCAAGCCATTTTGGAGCCAACAGGTTATAAGGTGAAGGGAGAGGGACTGTTTAGGTATTGATATGTCCAACTGGCTAGAACATTCGGTTCAAATTGAAGTCGATGCATCACTGGATCTCGTTTGGAATCTTTGGTCTGATTTAGAGCAAATGCCTCACTGGATGAAGTGGATCGATTCAGTGAAAATATTGGAAGAAGACCCCGATCTATCCCGCTGGAAGTTAGCAACAGGCGGGTTAGATTTTACCTGGCTATCTCGAATTACCAAGTTGGTGCATCACCAAATCATTCAGTGGGAATCGGTGGATGGCTTGCCCAATCGAGGGGCGATTCGCTTTTACGATCGCGGCGAACAAGGCAGCATTGTGAAATTAACCGTTGCCTATTCTGCCCCTGGTTTTTTGCTGCAACTCATGGATAATCTATTTGTCGGGCGCATTGTAGAATCAACTCTACATGCTGACATGGAGCGATTTCGAGTGTACGCACTCCAGGCAAAAGCTCAGGCATCTGAGTCAACGACCTAAATTCCCGCTTAAATGGGGCTTGCGTTAAAGTCATTAAGACGGGTGCATTATGGGTGACCCATGACAGATTCGGCGGCTGATTTAACTCAGCTTACAGAAGGGCTACCAGAACGGTTGGTGAAATATCAGGTGCGATATGCCAACCACCAGGATGTGAATCGAGAGGCGCTCACGCCGATGATGCGGCATTATGTGGAGGTGAAAGACCAGTATCCCCACGCGCTGCTGCTCTATCGGATTGGCGATTTTTATGAAACGTTTTTCCAAGACGCGATCGCGATCGCCCGTGCCTTAGAACTGGTGTTAACCGCCAAACACGCGGGTGAAGCAATTGGGCAGGTGCCACTGGCAGGCATTCCGCACCATGCCCTCGATCGCTACTGCACCCAACTGGTGGAAAAGGGCTTTTCGGTTGCCGTCTGCGACCAAACAGAAGATGCTGCCGAAGCGCAGGGACGACTGGTGCAGCGAGAAGTGACGCGGGTGATTACTCCCGGCACCGTGTTGGAAGAAGGGATGCTGAATGCCCGACGCAACAACTTTTTGGTCGCTGTGGTGATCGCCGGGAATCATTGGGGGCTGTCCTATGCGGATGTTTCCACGGGCGAGTTTTTGACCACGCAGTCGGAGGCTCTGGATCAACTGACTCAAGAATTGCTGAGACTCCAGCCTGCCGAAGTCCTCGTGCCCACGAATGCCCCCGATTTAGTCAGTGTGCTGCGTCCGGGAGAACGCTCTGAGCAATTGTCCGATTGTTTTCCGCCCCAGTTTTGCTATACGCTGCGATCGCAATTGCCGTTTGTGCTATCCGAAGCGCGCTATCGATTATTACAACGGTTTAAGCTGCGATCGCTGGAAGGCTTGGGCTGCGATCACCTTCCCTTGGCAGTCCGAGCCGCAGGCGGTTTACTAGAATATCTCGAATCCACTTCAGAACGAGGGATTGGAGAACCAGAAAAACGCTCCGCACCCCGCACCCCGCACTCTTCGCGTCAGCAAGTTCCCCTCCAACCTCTCTCTACCTACACGTTGACCGAATTTTTGACGATCGACTATCAAACACGACGCAACTTAGAGATCACCCAAACCGCACGAGATGGCACTTTTCACGGATCGTTGCTGTGGGCGTTGGATCGCACTGTAACAGCAATGGGCAGTCGATCGCTGCGGCGCTGGCTGCTGCAACCCTTACTCAAACAGTCAGAGATTCAGGCGCGGCAGGATTCGATCGCAGAACTGGTCAGTAACAGTGCTTTGCGACAAACTGTGCAGAAAGTGTTGAAGCAAATCTATGATTTAGAGCGCTTAGCAGGTCGCGCCGGATCGGGCACCGCCAACGCACGAGATTTGACTGCCCTAGCAGACTCCTTTGGCAGGTTACCCGATTTGGCAATGGTGGTGGCAAAGGCAGAATCCCCCTATCTTCAGGATTTACAATCCGTGCCGCCCCAGTTAGAAGCCTTGGGACGACACCTGCGATCGCACCTGACCGAAAATCCCCCCCTTACTCTGACTGAAGGCAATCTGATTCGCCCTAGCGTCAACACCAAACTGGATGAACTGCGGCAGCAAGTGGACGACGACCAAACCTGGATTCGTGATTTGGAAGCGATCGAACGCGATCGCACCGGAATTTCCACCCTCAAAGTTGGCTACAGCAAAACCTTTGGCTACTACATCAGCATTTCTCGCGCCAAAGCCACCCAAACCCCCGCCGACTATCAGCGAAAACAAACCCTGACCAACGAAGAACGCTACATCACCGTGGAACTCAAAGATCGGGAAAGCCGGATTTTTGCCGCACGGGATGAACTGAATCGGCTGGAATATGAAATTTTCGCCGAATTACGTTTAGAGGTCGGCACCCACGTCGAGCTAATTCGCACCATCGCCAAAGCAGTTGCCGCCGCCGATGGTCTATGCGGCTTGGCAGAACTTGCTGCCCTCCAAGGCTACTGCCGCCCACAAATGACCCCAGGGCGAGAAATCCAAATCCTCGAAGGTCGCCATCCCGTCGTCGAACAATCCCTACCAGCCGGATTTTTTGTGCCCAATTCCACAGAATTAGGGAATGGCGAATTACAAAGTGCGAATGACGAAGTGCGAATGACGAATAAAGATGAAGTGCGGAGTGCCGAGGACGGAGTGCAGAGTGCGGAGGACGAAGAACAGAATTTGCCCCTCGACCCTCGACCCTCGACCCTCGATACTCGACGCTCTTCTCTTGCGCCTGATTTAGTCATCCTGACTGGACCCAATGCTAGCGGCAAAAGCTGCTATCTGCGGCAGGTGGGTTTGATTCAGCTATTGGCGCAAATGGGTAGCTATGTGCCAGCGCTGGCGGCAACCTTGGGCATTTGCGATCGCATCTTCACTCGCGTCGGCGCAGTAGATGACTTAGCCACGGGACAATCCACGTTCATGGTGGAGATGAACGAAACGGCGAATATTTTGAACCACGCTACCCCGCGATCGCTAGTATTGCTGGATGAAATTGGGCGCGGCACGGCGACCTTTGATGGTTTGTCGATCGCTTGGGCAGTGGCAGAATATTTAGCCACAGAAATTCAGGCAAGAACTATCTTCGCCACCCACTACCACGAACTCAACGAGTTGGCATCAATCCTGCCCAACGTGGCGAATTATCAGGTGACGGTGAAAGAACTGCCCGATCAGATTGTGTTTTTGCACAAAGTTCAGCCCGGTGGAGCCGATCGCTCCTATGGCATTGAAGCCGGACGATTGGCAGGATTACCCTCCTCCGTCATCGATCGCGCCAAACAGGTGATGACCCAGATTGAAAAACACAGCAAAATCGCCGTGGGGCTACGCAAAAGCAATCCGCCCGAAAAATCCGCAAAAGCAAAAATTGGTAGATACGCCGCCCAGTCAGATGAGCAGTTAGATATTTTTGGTTGAGAGATTTTCCCATCTTAAGCAGTCCCTTCTAAAATAGAGCAACCCTTCACGCTAGGAGGCTAACGGTCTATAAACTGACATAGCTCTAAGCACTGTCTTTGATTAGGATAAATTAACCACTGCGATTAACAAGGGCTTAAGCCGCTTGTCCTAACCAAGCTGAGTATAGCGATAACTTCACTCAAAATTTAGGCAACGTTTGTGACCACAGCACAAAGCAATATGCTGGGTTTCCATCGTGCCCAAAACGTCCCAGTCAATGGTCTAGAGCAGATTTGATTCTCAGTATTTTTCTCTAATCAACTGGCACATAGGTGAAGATTGTTTCAAGATTTTCCTACAATATTTGTGATGTGATTGGAGAGTGTGGTTGGATAGATCTATGTTCAGGTGCATGATCGATCAAAGCCGTGGACAAGGAGTGAGATACATGAAAAATTTACATATTCAAAAAACAGTGCCCCCGATGCTGGCATCTGCCGTATTGGTTTTTTTAATGACTGGCGTTGTCAACGCTCAGACCAACAGCCCCCAAAGCAGCAAAGGCAACATCTCTAGTATTGGCTTATATGACTTAGAGCAAACTGATGACTCAGAAACCGAAGCTTCCGGCTTGGATCAAGTCACCTCAGTCTCCCAGCTTACTGATGTTAAGCCCACTGATTGGGCATTTCAAGCATTGCAATCCTTAGTAGAGCGTTACGGATGCATCGTCGGCTATCCAGATAAGACCTTCCGAGGCAATCGTGCTTTGAGCCGCTATGAGTTTGCGGCTGGTCTCAATGCCTGCCTCGATAAAATTCAGGAGTTGATTGCGGCTGGAACAGCGAACTTGGCAACCAAGGAAGATCTGGAAAAGCTCAAAAAAATGATGGAAGACTTTGCCCCAGAGCTAGCAGCCCTGCGGGGACGAACTGAGTCGCTAGAAGTGCGAACTGCAACCTTGGAGAAGCAGCAGTTTTCAACAACAACGAAGCTATCGGGGCAGGTCATTTTTGGAGTTCAGGGGAAAAATAGCCCAGACATTGAACTGGCAGGATTCAAATTTAATGACAATTCTGACCAAATTAATGTCATTAGCAATGTGCAACTCAGCCTCTACACAGCTTTTAGTGAACGCAGCTTGCTGTTTACAGGCTTGCAGGCGGGTAGCGGTAGAAGTTTCTCCCAACTGCTGACCAACAATACGCTCTTGGGCTATGAAGGCGATTCGGCAAGCGCGGTGCAACTGAGCGACTTGACCTTCCGGCAACTGATTGGCAACAACTTTGCCATCATTGCAGGAGCAAAGGGCGTAAACATGATCAATGTGTTTCGAGGAGGGAATCGGATCGAAAGCGCTGGACAGGGACCGATTTCTTTCTTGGCTCAACGCAATCCCATTTTGAATCTTGGCTCTAGTGGCGGCAATGGTGATAATGCAGGCGCTGGGTTTGATTGGCAGATTGGCAGCCGATTCTCGTTGCAAGGGGTTTACTTTTCAAACCGACCCAGCGATCCGGCAAATGGAGGCTTGTTTGGCGGACAAAACGGTGGCTCAACGGTGGGCGCTCAATTGACGATCGCCCCCACTGACACAATCGACATTGCCCTTCACTATGCCAATTCCTACTCACCCTCTGGCTTTTTGGGCACGGGCACCGGAGATGATCAGGTGGCATTGCCGACAGCGATCGATCCGTTTGTCCGCGCCCCCATTCAAACGAATGCTTTTGGCGCAACAGCTTCATGGCGAGTGGCATCCTGGTTTACGCTGGGCGGCTGGGTTGGCTACACCAACTCCGAGTTAAAGGGTTTTTCTAGAAATGTCGAAACCTTTAACTGGATGGCATTTCTCAACTTCCCCGATCTGCTGGCTCCAGGCAACCTGGGCGGCATCTATGTAGGGCAACCCCCCGCCATTACCAGCAGTGATTTACCCATTGGCAGAAACGTGCCAGACTTCGTGAATCGAGGGAACGTGTTTGCCGCAGGACCGGGCGATCAACCGGGAAGAACCACTCATGTAGAAGCCTTTTATCGATATCGGGTGAATGACAATATCAGCGTCACACCGGGCGTAATGGTCATTTTCAACCCGAACAATAATCCCAACAACGACACGATTACGGTCGGGGTTTTACGAACCACATTTACTTTCTAAGTTGGGGAACTTTTTCCGGAGTGGAGAGTTCTAAAACAACTACGGGTACTCCTAAATACTTGTACCCTGATTCGGTGAGTCCTTGTTGCGACGGGTGCAAATTTAATTGCAAGTCTAATTCACTATTCATTCGCCCATTGATTCAGAGGAAATTTATCGTGATGATTCAATTCACTCGATTTGCGATCGGTGTAAGCATCGTGGCTGGAAGCTTTTCAGTTGCCGCAGCAGCCCATGCTGATATTCCGATTACAGGCGGACAGGTCAGCGGAGATGCCGCCTTTTTCACCCAATTGAATGCCGGAAATGCAAACACCCTGAATCGCACTGGTTCACCCGTGCTGTTTGATACGGTGATTCAAACGCTGCGAATTGTCACCCCAAACGGCACCACCACCACCTCTCGCTTTCTCCCTAATGCCAGCCGATTTACTGATAGTAATGGCAATAGTCGTCCTGATAGCGGCGATCAAGGTCGTCTAGAAGGGGCACTATCAGGGGTTGCTTTTTCCAGAGTAGGAAGCCCAGTATTCTTCCAAAATATTCCCACGGCGCTCAATTTTACCCTAACTGCTTTTACACCCAATTCCTTTGGCACGGGATCTTTGATTAGCCCCAACCAAACAGGCACCGCGCCACTGGTGTTCATTCCTGGAGTGAATGTCCAGTTATCAAGTGCCTCCAGCAGTGTTTATAGCTCTAAACCTGGATTGTTGGAAGTGGGTCCGTTTGCCGCGAACTTGACAGGCGATTTTATTGGGCTACCTTCTGATTTGCAATTGCGTCCTGCGGCGACGGAAGTGACCTTGGTGCCTGTGTTTTTGGGACGACGAATTAAGTTTGACTTTGAAGGAAAGAATGCCCAAGTCGATGAGGCGGCTTATGGCGTTGACCCAGCAACGGGGCGCAGAATTTTAGATTTTGCTGGAGCGGTGACGGATTTCAAAATTCAGAGTGTGGGTACTCCGGGCAGTTCAGAGTTTAAGATTGATGGCTCTGGAACGCTGGATATTTCCCTGACTGGACCGTTTGATATCAAAAAAGATAGCCTGAATTTGAATACACTGACGGGTCAGGTCGATTATCGAATTAAGGGTGAAGGACCGGGCTTTGTCGCCTTTACGGGTGGAAATTCAATTACGTATTCAGGCACGTCGCGACGAGATACAGACTTCAAATTTGAGCAGGGAAATCGCAGTTTTGAGGGCAAAAGTGGCGGGGATACGTTCTTTACGGTGAGCGATCGCCGCGATAATATCAACTTCACTCGCTTTGTGGTTATTCCAGTAGTTGGCGTGACCACAACCGCAGGGGCAGCGGTGATTACGCCTTCCACCACTGGCAGTGCATCCTCTACAACGACGGTAAGCGCTAGCACTAGCACAACTGTTTTTTCAACAACAGTCTTTAATAGCTCATCGATCACGATTTTCCCTGGCTATCGCAACTTGTTGACGGTGACGAGGGGCGAGAATGACGACGATGACGGTGATGCTCGGAATTATGGTCGCAATACGTCTTACTATGTCTATCAGCAAAGAGGAACGGTTGAGGTGGTAGTGGAGCGCAGGGGCGATCGCATTCTTTTGGTTGATCGCACTGAAGTTCGGGGTCGCAAGCTGAACAAGAAAGGCAAAGTTGTTGGGGCTTATCAAGTGGTCGGATTGCCCAGTCGCGTCTTTCCAGGCATGACCGGACTACGGCAAATTCCTGCGGATACGGTGCAGTCGTCTTCCACTGAGCCAGAGCCTACCGCCCAATCAGCAGCGGCAGAATCTACGGAGAACACAGCTACTCCAATGCCAGCCGTTGAGCCAGCAGCAACCAGCACTAGCTCAGGCACCGCGATCGCACCTTAAAGGTTTTCTCCTAAGAACGTGACTAAAGAAAAAGGGTGGCTTGAAAACTGCCCTTTTTTCGCACTTAGAGTAGTAATGAATGCGCGATCTACCGAAATAAGTCGGCAAACAGACAAAATGAGAAAGCTTGCCACCTGTATCCAATACTTCTCTTGGACAGAAACTTTCAGTCTATATCGTAGTTAGGAATATCTATGAGTGAGGAGTTTATTAGTGCGTATGAGATTATTCGACGGGAGTTGAAAGACTTCGCCTGTACGGACCCAAATGCACCTGATCTTGTTTGGGATGTAGAAAGCTGGTGTATACCCGTTGAATCTCATCACTTTCCTGCACCTAGCTTGGTTCCGTTCGTTCTTAATAAGGTTTGTGGTTTTTCATTTGGCAATCCAGGTGATAAGACACATTGGGTAGTCCCATTTAAATACCAAAGTGTCCCGTGTGCAATCTCCCTTGAGAAATCTGGTATTTTCTTATATGTCTCAGAAGAACAAAAGAATTATGTAAACCCGTCAGTGATTATAGATAAATTGAGGAAGGCAATAAAGGAAGCTGAACGAAAAATACTTGCAAAAATTGCACGCGAACAAGTTGATACAGCAAATATTACAGTTGTTAATCAATTTAATCACTTTCAGAGTACGTATGCATATTTTCGACAGCGTGCGGCAGCTTCCTATAAATTGGGAAAGATTAAGAACTCAACTGACATCAGAGCATGGGAAAATCTAAGCTTATACTTTAGAGCTAATAGTGAAGGCTCATGCAATTCATTGGCTATGATTGATACTTTCTTCAGCCGATTAGAACACTTTTTTGTGCTGGCACTTGCCTTTTCTTCGTTTGATCGCGAAGGGGATAGAATAAGCACTTTTGTAGGAAGCGTATGGTCAGAGAAATGGAAGCGAGTGCTTCCCTTAACTAATGGGAAATCACAATATTTCTACACCAAACTTGTCGAAGTGAAGGAGAAGTACCGCAATACTTTCGCTCATGGTGGTTTTGAGAAGAAAGGTGCTTCTTTCTATTTTCATTTGCCAGAGATTGGTGCTATCCCAGTAAGCATGTCAGGATTTCGGGATAGTGTCCATTTTGGACTATTCCCCATAGGAGAAGACGTTTATCAGGACATATGTGGGTTACTTGATGATTTTGATAGCTGGCTTAAAGACGAAGCTTTGCCAATCGCTTGGCAATTTGCAGAAAGCAGTCTTAATTTAAGGTTTGATCAAGAATACATCAATCAACTCCATGCAGTATCAGACACCAAAGAAGCCTTTAAGGTATGGTTAGAGCGAGAGAGATACCATGAAGATATGCACTCTTTTAACTGATGCACTCTAATATTATGCACTTGATTTTAGTGATAAAGATAGCGGAAGACCTGTATGAATGGAGCAAAAGCTATTTATCTGCTAACCCTGCAATTATTGGAGTTTTAGTAGGTTTTATACTTAGTCAGCTAGCTATATTTACTAGAGATTGGGCAATAAATAGAAAAAAAGAAAAGTCTGTTCGCAATATACTTGAACTTGAAATAAGCCATAATCTTATCCTCCTTAATACTTTCAGGAATAAAGTTAAACTGGCTAACAGGAACAAGCTTATCCTTGACTCATTTCCTTTTTCTAATTGGCAGCATAAGGTACTTGAAAGTTGCTTATTAGAAATACCCAATGTATTAAATTCAGAAAGAATATTAGAAGTCTTTGCTTTTTATAAAGATTTGGGTGTGCTTACTGATAGCTATTCAATTCTCTTAGAATTAAAATCTGCAAGTGAAGCAGCTATCAAGGATGGTAACGAAGCTAGTCATTCTGAAGGTGATTGGAAAACACTCAAAGCTCAAGAAAAATGGTCAGAAGAAAAAAGAATCAGAAATAAGTTTTTGGCGGAATGGGAAGATTTTGAGAAGTTCATGGATAAACTTTTAGAAAATGGAAATCCGTTATCAAAGTTCAAAAATCTACGAGAATTGACTTATAAAGTAGGTATGTGTAGAGTGGCACAGGCTAGCAATTCGGTTGGAGCAGAGTAAACCTAGCCATTGGTATGCATGGATAGGTTTACTTGTAGACGTTCAACTCACTGCTGAAAGGATAAATGCTGCCGCTCATTCATTGAATGAATTTGAGAGTAGCGGATTTTACTGGTGATACAGTTTTCATCGCTTTTGGATGCCGTGCAACTCGTGCTTGCGCCAATTTTATTGGCGTAGATGTCAAACTGGCTCCAGTTAAGACATCTGATGTTCACCTATTTTCTCTAATTGCCAATGCCGACTCCTTTTGAATTTGGTGCATAACCCGCTGATGCGCCCTGTGATAGCGCTGGAGCCGTTGCAGGTCTTTGTCTGACAAACTCTCTAATCGGGTAAGCGTCATGTTATCTTCCAAGTCATAGCGTTTGACGCGGGTAGCCAGAGAATTGGTCAAGACGCGATCGAGAAATTGGTCATAGGTTTCTTCGGGACGACGCGTGAGGCAATCTAGCGCGGTAATAATATCTGGTGAAAATCCTTCAGCGGCAAGCTGAGCAAGTGTCCAGTCAGAATCTTCTACGACATCATGCAGTACCGCAACAATCTGTTCAGGGATAGTTTGACCCCGCATCATTAAGCGAATGGGATGCAGGATGTAGGGCGCATGGGCTTTATCTAGTTGATCTTGGTGGGCGATCGCCGCGATCGCCACTGCCCGCGCCAGCAGTTGATTTAATGGAATATCCACGAGATCGTCCCCTTAATTTATTGATCAAGTGGTATGTTTCGACTCCGCTCAACGCACACACGATTAGCCATTTTGCTGTGGCATGGGAGCGGGTTTTACCGTCAGGTTCACCGATTGCCCATTCCGCTTCACGGTTATTTGAAGTGGGTTACCAATTTTGGCAGATTCAACTTGCTGCTGCACTTGCTTAGAGGCTTGCACCGCAGTACCACCGATCGCTTCGACCACATCCCCCGCTTTCAGCCCGCCTGCTGCTGCGGGTGAATTAGGTTGTACTGCTAAAACAATCACGCCCTGGTCTTGTGCAACCCGGACATCACCCTCGCGACGATTGATTTGCTCTCGTAGCTCAGGACTCAGTTCCGCCATTTGGATTCCCAAGTAGGGATGATCCACTTTGCCAGTCGTAATCAGTTGATCGGCAACCCGTTGAGCGGTGGCGATGGGAACCGCAAATCCAATGCCCGACGCGCCTTGAATAATCGCCGTGTTCATGCCTATCACTTCGCCTTTGGAGTTAATCAGCGGACCACCAGAGTTACCAGGGTTAATGGCGGTGTCGGTTTGAATAAAGTTGACGCGGGAAGAACTACCGAAGTCTGCGCCCGATCGCCCGGTGGCGCTGATGATACCCTGAGTGACGGTGTTGTCGAGTCCAAGCGGGTTGCCGATCGCAATGGCGGCTTGCCCTGGCAGGAGGCGATCGGAATCTCCCAATTTCACAGTAGGTAGACCAGATGCATTGATTTTAATCACAGCCACATCAGTGGTTTCGTCTGAGCCGATCACTTCTCCTTTAAATCGTCGCCCGTCTTTCAAAACAACGCTGACCGTATCTGCACCCGCCACCACATGAGCGTTGGTAAAAATGCGTCCATCTGCTGACGTAATAAAACCTGACCCTGTGCCGCGTTGTACTCGTTGAGGTTGCTCTTGCTCTTGCCGCCCCTGACCGAAGAGTGAGCCAAAGTCTGGATTGTTCAGAGGTTGTTCTACCGCACGGCTGGAATCAATCCGAACGACGGCAGGACCTACTTGCGCCACAATATCGGCTACGTAGTCGAGTTCATTGGAATTGATTGGATTAATCGAGCGGGGTGCTTCAGTTTGCACAACCTGCTTGGGTTCGGCAGATGCAGATTGCTCAAAAGAATTTTTATTTGGAAGTAAGTTTGTACATCCAGTACTGGCGGCGATCGCGGCAAAGGCGATGACTGACAAGGGCAGTTTCAAAGAAGAGTTCATGGGATATAAGGTTTAACCCTATTTACGGTGACTTCCTTAATCTAACTTCCTTATATGAAGTTGGTATGTAATCTATATCAACGCAGCATCGCGTTTATTTCAACCAGATTAGCCTATGCCAACGCGTAATGATTCACGCGGATTGATTTAGCCTTTCTAATAATTTTTAAGCAAGAAACAGCTTGTTAAATCAAAAAAGCTCTGCAAACAGCAGAGCTTTTGAATCCCTTAAAAACCACCAATAATCAATGATTGATTTTGGCTAGTCAACTCGCTACAAAACTTGTCCTTTCAAATATTTTAGTTGTCCTTTAATCTGACTGGTGCGGCTTTTTATTAGACTCTCCATCAAATGGCTGAACGCCTGTTTCTGGATAGGAATTGTCGTCAGGACCAAAAATACGAGAGATAGCAGCAGAGAAATATTGAATGATATCGTCAAGGAATTTTGGCATACTCATCATTGCCTCCAGTAAAGCTATTTGAAGTGGATAAATTCAGCCTACTTGTGTTAGAAATTGCGCTTTCCGTGCTGCGCGATCGCTTACTCTCTCAGTATGAATCCTTTTTAATAGAATTCACTTTTTTGCATTAATTGTTCAAGTTAGTGTTGCAGTTTCTAACATTTTGAAAAAAGACCTGAGTTTTGAATGTGTCAACTTATGAACCTGGCAATATTTGGGATTTCAATTGAGAACTGTGCTTCGACTCCGCTCTGCACTCAATTCATCGCGGGTTGAGCAGAGTCGAAACCTAAAATCCTGCCGTCGGATCTTTTGTTGCTGGGTTAACAGTGGGCTTAATAAAGCAACTCGCTGTTATTTCTTAGCCATCGATTGCGGTCAAAATGCGCGTTGCTTCAATGCAAAGGGTTTCGTGACGGGTGTCATTGCTGGCGAGTAAGCCGCCCCACTGGGTCACATCTTCGCGGTTATACAGCAGGGGGGTGCCGTCAAAGTGAGTAAACTTGCCACCTGCTTCAGTCAAAATGAGTTCTGGGGCGGCGAGATCCCAATCTTTGGGGGCAGAGGAACCGGAAAGAGAAAGATACACATCAGCATGTTGATCGGCGATCGCGGCGATTTTCCCACCCAAACTGCCGATGGATTTCTGCGTCTGGCAGGGGAACTGCTGCATTAGTTGGTTAAAGCGATCGCTGCGATGGCTGCGGCTCGTCACCACAATCAACTGATCCAATTGGCTACGTTGGGACACTTGCACTGGGGCAATCGCGCCGTTTTTTTGTTCGACAAACGTGCCACTGCCGAGCGCCGCAAAGTAAAGCCGACCGACTGCGGGGCAGGCGACTACTGCCAGCACTGGGCGATGGTCATGCACCAGCGCAATATGAACCGCAAATTCTCCTGTTTTTTGAATATACTCGTTAGTGCCATCGAGCGGGTCAATGATCCAGACAAAATCTTTTTCTAGGCGATCGCTGGCAGGCTGAAGCTTGTAAGTCTCTTCTGTCAGGTAGCCAAAATCCTCGGTGCCTAAGCTGGCGTGGAGATTGTGCAAGATGTAGTCGTTGGCAGCGCCATCCGCCAGGGTAACGGGTCCATCCACCAAATCCTGTACCTGAAGGTCTGATTGTTGAGTCGCCAACAAAATATCTCCTGCACCCCACCCCACCTCACGAGCGATCGCGAGCAGTTCCGGCAAATTCCTGTCTATCATCTTGTCTTCATGCTTCATTACTGCACTCACCCTATCACTCCAGCCCCTATCTGTTGCTCACGGTTACGGTGCGCTTCGGCTGCGCTCAACGCACACTACATAATCGCCGATTTGCGATCGCCATTCGCTATTCATCATTCGCCACTCGCCATATCTCCTACGGAGACGCTGCGCGTTGGCGAAGCCAGTCCAAAGGACTCACGCCACTCGCCATTTCTATTCCCTATTCCCTATTCCCCTTTCCTTTCTCGCCTAAAATTGAGTCAATCAGCGATTCAGGATAAGCCGACCGTGGGATTCAAAATTGGTTTGTTAGGGTTAGGAACAGTGGGGACTGGAACGGCGCAAATTCTGCTTGATCCGGCACAGCGTCATCCCTTGGTGCAAGAGTTGGAACTTTATCGGGTGGGGGTGCGATCGCTCGACAAACCCCGCGCTGTGGAGTTGCCAGCCGATCGATTTACGACTGATCTGGAAAGTATTGTGACCGATCCGGCGGTGGATATTGTGGTGGAAGTAATCGGTGGGCTAGAGCCTGCCCGATCGCTGATGCTGACCGCGATCGCCCATGGGAAGCATGTGGTGACGGCAAACAAAGCTGCGATCGCTCGGTTTGGCGATGAAATATTTACCGCCGCCACAGATGCGGGAGTCTACGTTTTGCTAGAGGCGGCAGTCGGGGGTGGCATTCCCGTGATTGAGCCACTTAAGCAGTCCCTCTGTGCCAACCGGATTCATGCGGTCATGGGGATTGTCAACGGCACTACAAACTACATTCTGACGCGGATGCAAACCGAAGGCGGCGACTTTGCCGACATTCTGGCAGATGCTCAACAGTTGGGCTATGCCGAAGCCGACCCCACCGCCGACGTAGACGGACTCGATGCCGCCGACAAAATCGCGATTTTGGCATCCCTCGCCTTTGGCGGACGGATCAAATTACCAGAAGTGCATTGCGAAGGGATTCGTCAGGTGAGCGCGGCAGATATTGCCTATGCCGACAAGCTCGGTTTTGTGATCAAACTGTTGGCAGTCGCGAAACGCAATCCTCAAGCCTCCACCAATGACCCAGAACAACTGCAAGTGCGCGTACATCCAACGCTGATTCCCAAACTGCACCCGTTAGCCAGCGTCAACGATGTGAACAACGCGATTTTGGTGGAGGGCGACCCGATTGGGCAGGTGATGTTTTTTGGTCCCGGTGCGGGTGCGGGTCCCACTGCCAGCGCGGTCGTGTCGGATATTTTGAATATTGCCGCAATTTTGAAGGTGGGGCGTGGCAGTCAAACTTCGCTGGATGGCAAGGCGTTGCTTGATCCGCTGCTGGCTTGTTCACACCAGCATTATTGCGCGATCGCCCCCATGGATGAGTTAATCACCCGCTTCTATGCCCGATTCTCCACCAACGACACCCCCGGCGTAATTGGCAAGGTGGGAACTTGTTTTGGCGATCACAACGTCAGCCTAGAATCAGTAGTGCAAACCGATGTTCACGGCGAATCTGCCGAAATTGTCGTAGTCACCCATAATGTGCGTGAAGGTAACTTTAACCAAGCGTTGACCGAAATTCGGGCAATGGCATCCGTCAACCGCGTTGCGAGTGTGTTGCGAGTGTTGTAATTAGGTTTCAGGTATCAGGGGTTAGGGGTCAGGGGCTAAGATTACACCTGAAACCCGGCACCCGACACCTGAAACCTGATTAATAGCGATAGCCAGAATAGCTGGGTTCTAGAGCAAGGCGTGAATTGAGGGTCAGGGTTAGATCGGTGTTGGGTTTCAGTGCAATGGAATCACTGATCGGTTTTTGCCCTAAAAGTAAACCACCGGCTGCACCTAGCCCAGCACCTAGCAAAATCTTGGGAATGGTGACTCGCCTTCTGCCTGCGATCGCTGAAACCACCGTCGCCCCGGCTCCACCAATACCAGCCCCCTTCAAAATTGCATTCCCATTAATGCCATCCCCTTGCACATCCTTGGTCGTCACGATTTCAGAATTGGCACTGATCGTAACCCGGCTACCATTTTGCAAAACTAGAGTCTCTGCAACGAACTGTGCCCCGCCATTCACGGGCACAAGCTGACCTCTGACCTCGCTGCCTGCGGGAATTAATAACTCACCATTAGACGCACGGATATTTTTAGACACCGACACGATTAACGGCTTTGATTCGGTGGGAGCGACGACAAATTTATCGGTGCCCAGATAACGCACTGGAATTCTTGCCCCAGCGGGAATGACAACGCCGGGAGGCTGAGCGGAAGGAAAAAGCTGAGCAACGGTGTAGGGTGCTGGAGTGGCAACCGCCGCTGGGGACAAGGTGAATGGCGCGATCGCCCCGGCGGTGATGCCTGCGATGACCACCCACGCTGAACCGATCTGCCATCGATTGAGTACTTGCATGATGCCCTCCTACAAAAGTGCTGCTAGACAATGGGTAGACGATACATCCATGGCGATAGTTCCGACCGATTTTCTGGAGCCACTGCATTAGAATCTGGGGCGATCGCCCTTCACGCCTCATCTGTTTGCAATGCTCCCAAAATATGAAAAAATAGTCGCCACAGAAACGTTTGCTGCGCGTCGCTCAACGGTTTTGACTGGCTGCCGACTTCTTGCAATGCAATCAAAACTAGAAAGCAGAGTTCGAGCAACAGCAGTAGCAAAACTGCCTGAGGATTGAGCCAACTGGCAACCCCCACGATCGCAAACTTGATCACTTTCAGCCATTTCGTCTTATTGGAAGGTTGCATGTGGATTGCAGTGTAATTATTGTCAGAGATTTGTCAGATTTACAATCCTGACAATAATTAGGTTTTAACCCTTACCGTCCAAAATGTCAACAATTTGTGTTAAAGTTGTCAGAGTTGTCAAATTGATTTTAGGTGCTTGCTATGGCGCGGCGATCTCACCGGGCTTCTGTAAAAGGTATTCAAACTCTTAGAGAAGCCATAAGACGAGAACAAAGAGGACAGACATATTTAGCAAGTGCCGTACATTGCTCTCGACAAACCATTTGGAGTTTGTTGCAAGGTAATGCAATAGATTCCGATGTTTTTGTGGCTATCTGCGATGAGTTGAATTTGAGGTGGGAAGACATTACCACAGTGGAAATAGCAGTATCAGAACAAGCAGAGAATTCCAGTCTGGACGAGTCCATACAGCAAGTGCGCGCGGCTATCAAACCATTTATTTATGAACGTTGCGGCACAATGCGGGTGTTGGATATGAACCAACCAATTGGGTTGAACGAGATTTACACTCAAGTCAATATTCTGGAAAAAATCACTGGACGCATTCGGCGAGAATTGGCTGACCTGCAAGATGGTTCACCGGAAAATTTTGAGCGCTTCAGCCTCGGTGCTGTCAAAGCAACCATTCCCGGATTGGCAGCAGTTGAGAAACACAACAAGTTGATGATTCTCGGCAAACCGGGAGCGGGAAAAACTACTTTTTTGAAGCATTTGGCAATTCAATGTATTGGTGGCGCGTTTCAAAGCGATCGCGTTCCTTTATTTATCACCTTGAAGGACTTTGCTGAAACCGATGGGCAACCAGATTTGGTGACATTTATTGATCGGGTAATCACCCCATCAGCACATGCAACTCACGAACCACCCAAAATGTTAACTCAACAAATTTTAGGTCAAGGACGTGCCCTGATTTTGTTGGATGGACTCGACGAGGTACGCGAAACTGATGCTAGTCGGGTTTTACGGGAAATTCAACAGTTCTCCGATCTCTACTCCCGCAATGCCGTTATTATCACCAACCGCATTGCCACCCGTGAATATACCTTCCAGCAGTTTACTGAATTGGAGGTCGCCAATTTTGATCATGCCCAGATCGATGAATTCGCTCATAGATGGTTTCATAACAGACAGGAGCCTGATAAGACTAAACAATTTCTGCGTGCATTAAACCATGAACCATACATCCACGAACTAGCAAGCAATCCTCTGCTATTGACACTCCTTTGCATTGTGTTTGAAGATGCTGGCGAATTTCCGTCAAATCACGCTGACTTTCTGCGAAGCGGTATAGATGTGTTGCTAAAACAATGGGACAGCAAACGAAATATTGAGCGTGATCAAATCTACAAAAAGCTATCTTTGAAGCACAAAGAAGACCTGTTAAGCCAGATTGCGTGGTGCACCTTTGAAGCAGGAAATTACTTCTTTAAACAGAAAGACCTAGAGCGGCAAATCCGCAAATTTATTGAAAATCTGCCCGGAGCTAGCACGGACGAAGAAACTCTGAACCTGGACAGTGAAGCGGTATTAAAATCGATTGAGGCACAGTACGGCTTATTCGTTGAACGCGCCCGTGGCATCTACTCCTTCTCTCACCTCACCTTCCACGAATACCTTGCAGCACGAGAAGCCAATGAACAAGCTTATATTCCTCAATTGATCCAGCACATTACTGATGTACGCTGGCGCGAAGTAATTTTGCTCACTATCGGAATGCTGCCCAATGCGGATGAGTTGCTGTGGCAAACGAAGAAACACATTGATGGATTACTGGCAGATGATAACAAGTTGCAAGAGTATTTGATCTGGTTGGATGAGAAAGCGAAATCGGTTACTGTCCCCGATCTTGATCTCGACTTTAACCTAACCCTCGCTCCCAATGTGCAGTGCAAGTTGCACGAACTTCGTGAGCAGTTACCCCGTAGAGATGGGGAAAATCCAGAGAACTTTAAGCAGCAGTGGAAAACAAATGGTGAAGCCTGGACAGCCCAAATTCGAGCCGTAACGGTTCAGCATCGTAACATTGAGCATGATTGGCAGTTTAGCGACGCTCAGAGGGAAAAGTTGCAGCAATACTACGATGCCAACAAGCTGCTGGTAGATTGCCTCAATAGCGATTGCTACGTCAGTCGAGCAGTGCGGCAAGAAATTGAGGAAACACTGTTATTACCGATCGCTGCTTTAGAAAATAGACAGCAATGATGGTCAAACCTATTCAGTGGGAGGCGCTTTCGTTTAGAAAAGAATGCTGAACCATGACCGAAACGATGATTACCCAAGCTGCCGATAATATCTTTCTTGATCTGGGTTTCTCAGATCAAGAAGCTGAGAATTTACTGATTCGCGCCAAACTCATGTTGGCGCTGCAAACTCATATTCGTCAGCAGAACTGGACGATCGCCCAAGCCGCCGACCATCTCAACCAATCCAACGACCAAATCACCGCCCTGACTCAAGGCAAAATTGGGCAGTTTTCAGTAGATACATTAATCACACTGCTCAACCAGGTCGGTATGTCTGTCCATGTCGAAGTTCTCCCCAAAGCTGCGTAGTAGCGTCAAAGTTAGGATTACGATGCCGATGAACGGTGGGTGGATTGCCTGAAGATCGATCGCACTTCTAACCCCATCCATAGCACGATCTCTTGCACTGTCGGCGATCGCAGCCTCTAGAAAATCCACGGTAAAATCAAGGCAGAACCATGAGACATCCACCATGACAACCAAAGAGAGACTGATTCAAGAACTCGAACACGCCCCAGAGGAACTACTCGAAGCAGTCCTCAATTTTGTGATGATTACTAAAACTCATCAAGCGCACCAACTAAACGATTCAATGCTTGTCACAGAAGACACGACTGAAAAAACAGATGGAATTGCCTCTTTGTTAGCAATGGCAGAACGCTTTGCCGCCGAACTGACCGAAGAAGAATTAGCTCAACTCCCTAGAGATGGGGCGTTAGAACATGACCATTACATCTATGGCACACCCAAACGCTACAGTCGCGAGACTGCTGAATGAGGACGCTGTTTACAGACACCTTCTACTGGACAGCTTTGATTAACTCCAGCGATGATTGGCATCAACGAGTTATAGCACTAACGTCGTCACTGAAATCGACGCAAATTGTCACAACAGAAGAAGTGCTACTTGAAGTGCTTAATTTCTTCTGTAACCAAGGTATTCGATCGCGCAAACAAGCAGTCGAGTTGGTTAGCGATGTATTAGACAATTCATCTGTGGAGGTAGTTGAACAGACGCATCAATCCTTCGTAGCTGGTTTGGCGCTTTACCGATCACGGCTTGATAAAGGCTATAGCCTGACCGACTGCATTTCGATGCAAACGATGCGACAACTGGGTATCAGTGAGGTGCTGACTCATGATAAGCACTTTACTCAGGAAGGATTCGTGATTCTGCTGAGTGATTGAAACCAGAATGAGAATATTGATGTTGACTGAGCCGCGATCTCGTTGCTGCCAGAGTGCGATCGCCTTTACTATGACCCCCTCCTAGAGATTCGGTTGATCACTAAACTCGCTCCAGACCGTTGACTGTAATGTTTTGAGTACGATGGAATCCCAACATATTACGTTGCGCTTGATGATCAAAAATATTGCGTGAATTTTGGCTGAAGTTATGGGGGCTATAGAGTGGAGGACAATGCCAATAGAGGTCGTAGCCTAGAGTACTCAGATAATTCACAACAGCGGTATCTAGTGGATCTCCCACCAAGTAGAGGGCGGGCTGACACCGCTGGAGAGTTTGAGTAGCGCCTTTCAGCACAGGTAGGGTCATGCCCGCAACATCTAATTTGAGTAAGCGACATTGGGCAATACCAAAGCTATCGAGGCTGGCAACTTGCACCTGTTCTTTGGGTGGGGTGTCCGTTGTGATTGCTTGAGCAGTGGTTGATTGAGCGATCGCGCTTAAGGGCAGAAAGCCAGTCGTTTCTCCCAATGCGATTGGGTAGGTGTGGGTATTGGTGATGCTGTTGAGCGCCAGATTTGCACAGAGCATTTGAAACTGCATTCGCACTGGCTCGATCGCGATTACCTTTCCCTGTAAGCCGACTGTTTTGGCAAAAAATACGGTATGCGCTCCAATGTCTGTGCCCACTTCCACGACGGTATTGCCAAGATACACCAAGGATTGGAACAGGCTCACCGCGCCCTCAGTCCATTCGCCGTATAGATCGAGCGATCGCCCAATGCCCAAGTCGCTAACGTTAAACAACATCATGCCGTGGCGACATTGCCTGATGCGGTTGAAGCCAGTCAGAGAAAGTGTCGAGTGCCGAGGGGAAAGTGGCGAATGTCGAGTGTCAGATGTCGAGTGTCGGGTGTCAAGTGGCGAGTGCCGAGTGCCGAGTGCCGAGTGCCGAGTTTGGAATTCGCCATTCGTCATATCTCCTACGGAGACGCTACGCGAACGTAATTCGTCATTTCCTATTGGTTCGCCATTCGTCATATCTCCTACGGAGACGCTACGCGAACGTAATTCGTCATTTCCTATTGGTTCGCCATTCGTCATATCTCCTACGGAGACGCTACGCGAACGTAATTCGTCATTTCCTATTGGTTCGCCATTCGCCATGAGTGCTTGCCGCACCTGCTGCATCACACCGTCCCAATCGGCGGGTTGGTTTTGGCGGAAGAGGCGCATGGTGGGATACCAGGGGTTGTCGTCGCGATCGGTGAGCCAGCGCCAGTCGGCGATATGGGGCAGCAGGGTCCAGGTGGGTTTGCCCAAGGCTCCGGCGAGATGGGCGACGGCGGTATCTACGGTGATGATTAGGTCTAGCTGGGCGATCGCGCAGGCGGTATCGGCAAAATCGGTGAGTTGATCTTGCAAATCTTGCAGGCGTGGGGTGTTGTGTAGCAGAGCGAGATCGGTGGCAGGCTGTTCTTTTTGTAGGCTGTAGAGCGCAATTCCAGGGACTTCTAGCAATGAGAGAAAATGGCTGAGGGAGCAGGAACGCTTGCCAGAGGTAGAGTTGCTGGGGTTCGTTGCCCAGACGATGCCAATTTTGAGCCGGGTATCTGGCGGCACGTCTAGCCGGATTGTGGACTGGCTAAGCGGTGAGAGGTAAGGCACGTTGGCAGGAATCGTGTCGGTGGTGGTGCCTAAGATGTAGGGCAGTTCTAGCAGGGGTGCGTGGGTGTGGATGTCGATATTGTCCTTATCGCGATCGACGCAGCGGCTCACACCGGGAACGGTTGACAGCAATCGTAGCAGTGGTTTTTGGCAGGCAATGATCACCTCGCCGCCCCGTGCTGCCACCATGGGCGCATAGCGAGCAAACTGAATGGTGTCCCCAAACCCTTGTTCTGCTGTCAGCAAAATCACTTTGCCGTTCAGACTTTCCCCCGTCCAAAGCGCTTGCGTATATCGCAGATCAGGACACTGCTTGGTTTTCCAGCGCCAATGATATTCTTCAAAGCCCCGCCGAAATTCGCCAATTTGCAGCAGGATAATGCCCATGTTCAAGTGAGCATCGGCAAAGTCGGGGCGCAGGCGCACGGCATCTTCAAAGCAGGCGATCGCGTCTTTGAATCGCGCCAGATCCACCAGCACACAGCCGTAGGTGTTGTGAGCATCGGCATTACTCGGCTGGAGGCGGATAGATTCCTGGCAGTAGGCGATCGCCTCGTTAAATCTGCCCAACTCGCGCATGGTGTTGCCCAAGTTGATGTAGGCGTTGGCATAACTGGGATTGAAGGCGATCGCTTGCTGAAAGTGGGTTGCCGCGTCCTCCAGCTTGCCCTGCTGCTTCAGCGCAATCCCCAAATTGTCATGGGCGTTGACATACCCCGGATAAATCGCGATCGCCTGCTGATAATGCTCAATCGCCTCATCTAGCTTATTTTGTTGATACAACGCCACTGCCAAACTATTGTGAGCGCTGGCGTGGTTCGGCTCTAGCTGCACCGCCTGACGATAGCAGTCGATCGCCGCTTCTGGCTTGCCTTGTCGATAGAATGCCATTCCCAGGTTGTGATGAGCGTTGGCATAGTCGGGCTGCACCGCGATCGCCTGTTGATAAAGCGCAATCGCTTCTTGATCTTGTTTTTGTTCATACAGGGCGATCGCCAGATTGTAATGAGCCTTGGCGTTGTCAGGCATGAGCGCCAAAGCCTGCCGATGGTGGGCGATCGCCTCCTCCACCTTGCCTAGCTTCAGCAGCACCGATCCCAGGTTGCCATGCGCCTCGGCTGAATTGGGCTGGAGCGCCAATACTTGTTCGTAATAATCAATGCTGTCCTGGTTTCTACCCGCTTGATCTGCCAGTAATGCCAACCAAAACAGCGCTTCTACCTGATGCGGATCGTGCTGGACAATTTGACGATAGACCGCTTCTGCCTCTGTCAGAGTGCCTGCCTGATAGTGCTGCTGTGCCTGTACCAGTTGCGCTGCGATCGTATCTGACGCGGTTGATGTCATCTCTTACCCAAGCCAATAACCATTCTTGAATTTTAGAGTTGAATTTCCAACACCGCCAAAAGCCTGTTTGATTAAGCGAACAATGACATATTTTCGGCTTTCACGGCAAACTCAGCTTCCAGCGTGGTTCCGGGGGCAAGATGGATTAAGCGATCGCCCGTATTCAACGCATTTCTGCCAGCCGTCCAAGGTTCCAGACAGTAGAAATCCTTGCCTTTGACCGTCCAAAACACCAATGTAGAAAAATCTGGGCTAAAGGTGAAGGTAAGTTTGAGCGCCTTGTTTGGATCAGTGACCACTGCCACATGGCTCGACAGTTCAGTAAACGCCACATCAATTTCGTCCAGATCAAAGTCAAAGTTTCCGGTGTAAGCCTGAGAGACTTTGGCACGCTGATCATAAAATTCACTGGAGGGAATTTGAAATTGCAAGACAGTCTTATCTGCCACCGCAAAATAGGGATGGAAGCCCACGGAAAAGGGCATTGGCTCAGTGGAATGATTGGTGAACCGTTGGCTCAAGGTGAGCGTATCGCCCTTTAATGTGTAAGTGAAGGCAAGCTCAAACTCAAAAGGATAGACGGCAAGGGTTTGGTCATTGCTGTTCAATCCCAGGGTGAGACTGGCTCCGTCAGTAGTTGCCTGGTTGATCACGCTCCAAGGCAGTTCACGGGCAAAGCCATGCTGCTTGATGGTGTAGGCTTTGCCGTTATGGGTATAGGTGTTATCTACCACATTGCCGCACAGGGGAAACAGAATGGGATTGCCGCCCCGGACGGTCAGCGTTGGATCGGTGAAGCGTTCTTGATCTAAGTAGAAAATCTCTTGACCCTTCATTTGCCAGCTTGTGGCAATGCCGCCGCGCTCTGGCACGATTTCCAACTTTGCCCCGGTTGCCTCATCGGTGAGGATGTAAGTGAGATATTGGCGTTGTTCCGTTGCGATCGCGCTCATACTTGGCTCCTTGCTCCCAAAAACACCTCACTGTAACCTATTTGGATTAATGATCCATTAACGAGTTACCACATCATCGGCGCTTTTAAGGCGACATCTTGCGTGGCAAAATCCTTTTCCGGCTCCTCTACCTTTTTTGTTTCAACGACCGGCGCTTTTTCAACGATCGACGCTTTTTCAACGACCGGCGCTTTTAAGGCGACCTGCGCTATTTTTACAGCAGACTTGGGATGAATCTGAAAACTAACGGTGTTGAGCTGTGCCGCAGGTAGCTTAGTTGTCTCCACAGGTTCTCCAGAATTGGGTTGGTTCCCTTGAGGAGATTGCGGATTGTTTTTAACGGGAGTTTGGCTGGGAGAATTGGTGAAGGAGTTGCTGGGGTTCGCAAAGGGAGGAAGTTGGGGCGCGTTGGGAGCAACCACTGGAGCCTCGGTTTGGACGGCTGGGGGCTGAGTGGCATCGGCTGGGTTGCTTCTGGTTGTCGGCGTGGGAGGAGCGACTTCTCCATAACCCGGCAGGATGTCGGTATTTGCCGGATCAATGGGTGTCGGAGTGCTGACTGCATCCGGGCTGGGCTGAACGGCTGGACTATTGAGCGCTTCTGGAGTAGACGTTTGAGGCGCACTCGTCCCTGCATCAACGGCTGGAACATCCGCCGGTGGGGGCAGGAGGTTGTCAGGTGGTAAGGGTGTGGGTGCGGCTGCGGGTGCCGAATTGATGGTAGGCAGAGAGGGAGACGTTGGCAGTGTGGCAGGAGCCAGGGCTTCTGGGGTTGCGGTAGTCGCTGGGGTTTGAGGCGCACGGGCATCGAGTACTATAGGCGATTGCATGGGCTGCTGAAATTTTGCCGATAGCTGAGTTAGGTTTCCAAGAATCGCTGTGGCGCGATCGCCCTGGGCAACTTTCGGCTGATAGCCCGTCACTTCCACGGGCAAAAACTCCACCTTCATCTGCTTGTCTTTAAGGGACACCTGCATTACGGCTGTATCGTAATCGGTGCGGGAATTGCCCCCAAAGATGAAATTACCTAGGGAGTAAGCGATCGGGCGACCTTTGTAAATCTCTGCGCCTTGCAGCACATGGGGATGGTGCCCCACAATCACATCGGCACCTTGATCGATGGTGAAATGTCCCAGCTTCACTTGCCAATCGGCGGGAGTGTCTGCTAATTCCTGTCCCCAGTGGAAGTTCACCACCACCCAATCCACCTGATCTCGGATGGCTTTAATATCTTCTGCAATCCGATCTTCTTTAATCGAATTCACGCCTGCTTTGTTTGCCTCTGCGCCATACTCTTCACCCCAATAGGAAAGATAGGCAATCCGTTGACCTTTCACATCAATAATTTTCGGGCGACGCGCTTCGGTCAAATCTTTCCCGGCTCCCATATATTGGATTCCGGCGGCATCCAACGTTGCCAGGGTTTCCTTCAATCCATCGGCTTCAAAATCCATCGTGTGATTGTTTGCCAGGTTCACCAGGTCTACTCCACCCGTGGTCAGCACTTTAACCGCATCGGGATTGGCTTTGAAGTTAAATTGTTTATCGGGCATGGCAAGGGTTGCTCTGGTCAGGGGGTTTTCCAAATTCACCATGGATAAATCTGCCTGCTGATATTCCTTCATGGCGGCAAAAGGACGCTGATAATCCTGACCGATGACTTCTTCAAAGTGATCCGCCAGAGTGACATCTCCTGCAAACATCAGTGTCACCGTGGGATCTTTGGGATTGGCAACCTGATTGTGCTTTAACACGGGCACGGTTTCTAGGGCAGTCCGAACGGTGTCGGAGCGGGTAGGAAGGTTGGGGTTGTCCGCTTGAGAAGAAGCAGAGGCATCGGTTTGAGTGACGGGCGCTCGACTGTAGCCCAAAAATCCACCGACCATAATGGCGGCAACGGCAGGTCCCCCCACGAGTAAGGTGCGCGCTAGGCGGAGGCGTTTTTTACGTCGAGCGGTTTTGTGAATCCGCGATCGCATCTGCTGATGAGGCTGCGATCGATGGCGATTGGCAGGCGTGACGATCCGCACCGACTGCTTCCAAAGGATTTGTTTGGGTTGATCGGCTAAACGAACCGCAATGTTGGCACCCCGAATCACTGGAGAATTTAACTGCCACAAGTGATGGCAAACAAATCGCATCAGTTGCTCTTGCCAAGTGCCTGAAGGAGCTTCCTGGTCTGGGATAAAGGGCAGTTCGATCAGCAGCCGTAGATTGGTGGGATGGCTAGAACCGACTCGCGCCTTAAGCCCATAGGGACGCAGCGATTGATTAAGCCACTGCGCGATCGCCTGTAAATTTCCGCGCTGAGCGAGTTCCAACACATTTGGCGCGTATCCCAACGTTGCAGACTGAACCATACCCCTTGCCCCTCAAACAATGCCACACAGGAAAAACCATCTCTTTCTCGAACACAGGAGAAATTGACAACCTATTGATACTCTATATTGACCAATTTCAACCAACTATATTTGGCAAATCCCGCAAAATTTTTAGAAATTTCCTAGAGACAGCAATCTTCTATCTCGTTCCCCTTGCTTGCCATCGCTCAAAACTGGTAGTTGACGCTGAAGTAGAAGCCAGAATCTTGGACATCATTGCCGCGATCGCGCAACCGCAGAAATGGCAGGGCGTAATCTAGGCGAAGATTCAAGCCGGGGTAGGGTTGCCATAGGAAACCCAATCCAGCCCCCGCCAAAAATCGCTGATTGGCTTCAATGTTTGGATTAGAGCTATTGTTCCAGACTTTACCCAGGTCGATGAAGGGTGCAATTTGGGCGATCGGGCTACCCGCTTCATCTCGCAAAAAGGTAATCCGATCTTCAACCGAGAGCCGGAAGCCGTTATCTCCTGAACGGGCATTTTGCCGAAAGCCGCGCACCGATTGCCCGCCACCAATCACAAACTGCTGAGACGGCAACAGGGAATCGGGCGTAAGCTGCAAATCGGCTTGAAAAATTACCAGGTGGCTGCTGCCGAAGCGCTGTACCCGCTGCACCTGTCCCAACCAGCTAAAAAATCGCCCATCGGGGATCGGAAAATCATTGATTGTGGCGTTGAGGATGCCCAAACCGATGCTGAACTGCGATCGCAATGCCCATGCCCCTACTGGATCACGCTTCACATAATCTTGCCCCAACTTCAGGACTCGTGTGCGGCTATTGCCCTCTTGATCAGGACCAATCCCAAACGGAAATGGAATGTCATTAAACAGGAAGGTTTGCCCATTCTGAGACGTAAACCCGATCGATAAGCCTAACTCCTGACGTGGATTGCGAATAATGGGATGCCGAAAACTAACTTCATATAACTGAGAACTGCCTTGAATATCCAGCGCTTTGAACGCCGGATCAATCACTCGGTTCCAGTTGGGCGCAAACCGAAACTGCACCGTGCTGTTTTGGGGCGTGACAGGGATGCGATAGACCAGATCGAGCGTGTCGGCACCCCCCGCCGTCGTGCGATAGTACGTCAGCCCAATATCATCCCCATAGCCCGTAATGTTGCGATAGCTGAGGGCACCCCCCAATCGCACCGAACCCACGCTAGGCGGCGAGTAGTTATCCACGCCAATCAAACCACTGAGGGATTTTGCCTCCATTACCCGCACCACCACCACGCTTTGTCCCAAGTTTGTGCCGGGTCGCAGACTGGCTTCCACATTGGTAAATAGCGGATCGGCTTTGAGCAATCGCAGTTGATCTTCTAGGCGATCGCGGTTCAACGGCGTTTGTGAACCTAAGCCAACGCGACTCCGAATATAGGCAGACTTGACCCGCTGATTGCCCTCCACATTAATCGCTTCTACCGATCCTTCAATCACGCGGATTTGCACCCTGCCATCGGTCACCGCCTGCTCAACCAATACCGCTCTGGAGGTGATATAGCCGCGATCGAGATATAGCTGCGTGATGGCATCCGCTGCTTGTTGCAACTCACTCAAGCTCACCGATCGCCCTTCCAAGGGCTGAATAATGGGATTCCAATCTTTAGGCTTTAAAGCCGTGCTGCCCACTACCTCAATTGTTTTCACTGAAATTTGCACCGCTGGCTGAGTAGGGTCAGTCGGCACAGTCGGCGCAGTCGGTGCTGGAAGGGTAGGCTGAGTTTGGGGCAGGGGCAGTGGAGTGGGTGCGGGAAGCGGCTGGATCAAGCGATCGCGGTTCGGATCGGGAGTCGTGCGGCTTGGGTCAGGTAATTGAGTAATCAGAAGCGGTACAGAATTATTAGCGTCAAAAATTTGTTCCGCCAAGGCGATTTTTGGCTGCATTACAACTAAAACAGCTTGAGTCAAACAACTGATCGCGATCGCACTAGCGCCACAAAAATCAGTTGCTTTAGGAAAACGTCCCCACCCACATCGAAGATATTGCATCAGAAACAGCCAGACTGCATCAGTTTACTCCGAGAGAATTTTACTCTCCTTTTCAAATCCTCACGAGAATTGCAATAAACCCGGACAAATCGAGAGTGTGGAGTTCGGTGTGTGGAGTTCGGTGTGTGAAGTTCGGTATGCAGAGTACGGTGTCTCAGCAGATTATGATGATTGAGACGAATCCCGAAAACTAGCAATCAATTTCTTTTCTACTCGCCCTTCGCCCCTCGCCAGTCCCCCTTCCCCATGTCTCTGCAAAAATACTCCTCGCCCGGATCGTCAAAACGTCGCAAAAATCTTTGGTTTGAGCGATTTATGGCGATCGCCGCAGTCACCAATTTGACCCTCATTACCTTTGATATCACCTATGTGTCATGGCGAAACTTTTGGCTGCAAGGGACTGTGGGTATCCCCTTAACCAATTTCAAGTTACATATTCCCATGCCCACGATTGCTTGCCGCGATCGCTCAGTCGAAACGGGGCAACCTGCGCGCACCATCCAGCAATCCGCGATTACCTGTCTATATGACCCCGTTAAAGGAATTGAGCCACACCGAGACACCCAAGCGTATTTAGATACCGTTGCCCAGCTTGAAAGCCAGATTGCCCAACGCGGAGTCGCAGCCGGATTGCCAGATGCCGCCGTTCAAGACACCTTGGCTAAACTGCGAAAACTCAGTACCGAAATGATTGAAACCAACCCTTTTGGAGCATCCGGCAAAAGTGGTGCCCTCGAAAGAATCAAAAATAGAACCCGCAGCCGTGTAGCGACTCGAACAAAAACTAGGGTGTCTGCCAGGGAAGCCTTTAATATTTTTTGGAGTACCAACAATTCCAGCTATCCCAACTACCTTTCCCCCACAACTTGGAACGCCGAGATCGATTGGTTTAATCAAACTATCCGACCTTTAGTTCAGACCAACTACTATCGCAGCGTGGACGAGAACGGCAATCCCACCAACAATTTTTGGCTGCTGGATGCCCCGTTTCTCGGATTGTTTTTGTTAGAGTTTTTGGCGCGCACTTATCACATCAGCCGCCGCTATTCCAGCTTGACCTGGCTAGATGCCATGATTTGGCGATGGTATGACATTCCGTTATTTGTGCCGTTTAGCCTGTTTGCACCTACTTGGGCATTGTTACGAGCGTTGCCAACCACCTTACGACTCCATCAGGCAGAGATGATTAACCTGGAAAACATTCAGGCGCGGGCACGACAAGGGTTTGTAGCAGCGATCGCGGGTGAAATGGTGGAGGTGATTATCGTCCAGGTGATCAACCAAATTCAGGGTGCCATTCAACGCGGAGAACTGACTAGCTTGCTGCAACGCGCCACCTCTCGTCAGTATGTGGATGTGAACAATATCAACGAAGTTGAAGCGATCGCGGCGCATATGACGCAAATGATGGTGCATGAAATTTTTCCAAAAATTCAGCCCGATCTCGAAGCATTAGTGCGCCATAGCATTGAGACAGTGATGAACCAATCGCCTGCTTACCGAGGCTTGCAAGCACTCCCCGGCATTGGCGCTGTACCCGCTCAAATCACCGAAAGCCTGGTTCATGATGTCACCCAACTGATCCACAACACCTTAAAGACCTCCTTAGACGACCCCAAAACCGCAGAATTGGTCGCCCGCCTCGTGCGAAACTTCAGCAGTTCATTCATCCAAGAAGCCCAAGGAAGTAACCTACAGGAGGTGCAATCTCTACTGACTGATTTGCTCGAAGAAATTAAAATTAACTATGTTCAAAAATTGTCCGAAGAAGACACCACCTTGATTTTGGATGAAACCCGCCAGCTCCATCAGCAAACTATCCAAAAATAAATAGGGACGTTGCCCCCAACGTCCCTCTGTTTAGTTCAACGAACCTGTTGTTTAACGCTCAATCAATTTGGAAAAAAGCAAGTTAAGAAAACAGCTTTTTTTCGGAGGAAACCCATAAATAGGAACCCTTAGATATGGGATGCTTGATCAAGACTAGGCTCATCCCAAGCTGCTGACGCTACTTCTTCTGCAAACCGTTCCAAGGTTGCCACTTCACGTTGCTCGACTTTTTGGCATTGCTGCATGGTGAGCAGCCGCGTTTTTTCGGCAAAAGATTCCTGCTGAGCTTGCTGAACTGGAACAGCACCCTTGACGTAACGAACGCCTCGATAAAACAGTTCCACAGGTTTCGCTGCCACCGCTGGCTGAGGAGATGCCGCCTCAGTTGGATTGAAGACGTAATCATTGCCCCGATACATGAGTCGTAATGCAGGTTGAGTCAGATCGGTACGTCGTAGTTTGGTTGCCGAGTTGCGAAGAGCATTGCCCAATCGGTCAGCAACCGTTTCTACTGTTGAAGGCACATAGTCATAAGTTGTGCCGCGATATGTAAGTTTCATTCGTCGCCTCCTTGTGTAGTGAAAGGTAGAGGCGCGTTCCTTCGGGATTTTCCCTACTTCCGTCCCCTGCGCTTTTGATGAGACACACAGGGATGAACGTTTTCATATCTCTACTATATCGCGATCGCACAGTTAGCATATCCCTCACTTAGCTCATCCGCGTGGAGGATATAGTAGGGTTAGACCTGCTTCAGGCAAGGTTGGCGATCGCAGATTCATTATTTTTTATGACCTCCACTCCTGAAACGATCGCGAAGTTTGTTCAGTTTTGCCAGCAGCATCTAAAAGGCGATGAAAAAGGAGAGGCGCAGGTGTTTCTTGATCGCTTCTTTCGGGCGTTTGGGCATGAAGGGGCGATCGAAGCGGGTGCCACCTACGAAGAACGGGTGAAAAAAGGAAGCAAAAAAGGCAACACAGGCTTTGCCGATTTGGTCTGGAAGCCGCGAGTGTTGATTGAAATGAAAAAGCGCGGCGAAGACCTCAACAAGCACTACTCCCAAGCATTTGAATATTGGACGCGATTGGTGCCCGATCGCCCCCGCTATGTGATGCTGTGCAATTTTGATCAGTTCTGGATTTTTGACTTTGATATCCAGTTAGATACGCCCGTGGATATGATTTCTCTGGTGCAATTGCCAGAGCGGATCAGCGCCTTTGCCTTCATGGAGTTTGAAAACCGCAAGCCCGTTTTTAACAACAACCAGGTGGAGGTGACAGAACGCGCCGCCCGTCGCATGGGTGAACTGTTAGTGGAGTTGAAAAAACGGGGCGAAGATGGGCTGACTGCCCAGCGGTTTATCTTGCAATGTGTGTTGGCAATGTTTGCGGAAGACCGGGGATTGTTGCCCCACAGTTTGTTTATTTCCTGTGTGCAAGAGTGCCTGAGTGGGCAGAGTTCCTATGATGTGTTGGGGGGATTGTTCCGCGAAATGAATACGCCCGGTGTCACTCCGGCGGGACGCTATCAGGGCGTGGAATATTTCAACGGTGGCTTGTTTTCCGTCATCCATCCCTTGCAGTTGAGCAAAGAGGAACTGAAGTTTTTAGAAATTTCTGCCCTGGAAGATTGGAGCAAGGTGCGTCCGGCAATTTTTGGCAATTTGTTTGAGTCGGCGATCGATGTCCAAGAACGCCATGCCCACGGCATCCACTTCACCTCTGAAGCCGACATCATGAAGATTGTCCGTCCCACGATTTCGCGCCATTGGGAAGAACGGATCGACGCGGCAACCACGATCGCAGAACTCAGCGCCCTACAACTCGCCCTACAAACCTACAAAGTGCTTGACCCCGCCTGCGGTTCCGGCAACTTCCTCTACATTGCCTATCAAGAACTGAAGCGGATTGAACAACTATTGCTCGACAAAATGGCAGAACGCCGCAAATCGCCCCGTGACCAGATGCAAATCGGCTTTGTTACGCCGCAACAATTCTATGGCATGGATACCAACCCGTTTGCGGTGGAGTTGGCGCGGGTGACGATGATGATTGGTCGAAAGGTGGCGATCGATCGCTTGGGTTTGTTTGAACCTGCCCTGCCGTTGGATACGCTGGATCAAAATATTGAATGCAAGGATGCCCTGTTTAGCGATTGGGTGCAAGCAGACGCAATCATCGGCAATCCCCCGTTTTTGGGTGGTTATCGAATGCGTCTAGAGCTTGGAGATGACTACGCAGAGCGAGTTTTTGACAAGTTCTCAGATGTTATTGATCAGGTAGATTTTTGTAGCTATTGGTTCCGTCTTGCTCACCAAAACTTGAATGAGCAAGGTAGAGCAGGTTTAGTAGGAACAAATACTATTAGCCAGGTAAAAACTCGCAGAGCAAGCTTAGATTACCTAACCCGAAATGGCGGAGTTATACATGAAGCAATTTCAACTCAGCCTTGGTCAGGTGAAGCTGTTGTCCATGTAAGCATAGTCAACTGGAGCTATGAGGAGCCACAGAAATACTATCTGGATAATCAAGCTGTTGAAACTATTAACTCATCCTTAAGAGTCAATGCTGATGTTTCTGGTTCTATCAAATTAAAATCGAATCAGAACTATAGTTTTGAAGGCATAAAAACAACTGGATTAGGCTTTCTTATTACAGAAGAACAAGCTAATCAATGGATAAAGGCTGACTCAAAGAATAAAGATGTTCTGAAACCATTTTCAACAGGTTCAGATTTAACTAGGAATTCTAATGGTCAACCTGAAAGATGGATTATTGACTTTAACGATATGAGTGTTGAAGATGCCAGTAATTACAGTCTGCTGTTTAACCATGTAAAAACTACCGTAAAGCCAGAGCGCGATAAAAATCGTAGAGACGCAAGACGCATTAATTGGTGGAAGTTTGGCGAGAATGCTCCAAAGCTGAGAAGATTGATGTCGCCCTTACCCTTATGCTTCAGAGTTTCGAGGGTTTCCAAATGGTTTATATTTTTACCAGTTCCAACCCAGTGGATTCCTAGCGATGCTACAACTACTGTTGTTTCTGATGACTTTTATATCCTTGGAATCCTAACCTCAAATGCTCATCGTCTTTGGGTCAAAGCTCAAAGTTCTACGTTAGAAGACCGAACTCGCTACACATCTACAACTTGTTTTCAAACCTTTCCCTTTCCCCAAATGCCCGATGCAATGGTTGAGCAAATCCGCGCTACTGCCCTAGAACTGCATCAATACCGCAGCCAACAGATGGAGCAAAAACAGTGGGGCATCACCAAGCTGTATAACGAATATTTTGCTGAACCCACTAGCCAGCTTTTTAAACTCCATGCCAAACTCGATCGCCTGGTGATGCAAGCTTACGGCTTCAACGACACCGACGACATTCTCGAAAAACTACTCACCCTCAACTTAGAGTTAGCCGCCAAAGAACAGCGCGGCGAACCTGTTGTAGGATGCTGGGCACCCGCCGATCATCCGGTTCAGTAGTAGGCTATTAATCAGCACTGGGGAGACAACGATGCTAGAACTGCCCACATCAACCGTAAACATTCAACTCGTTGAGTCGCTCATTCAAGTGATTCAATCCCTTTCTGCCACCGAACAGGCACTATTGCTCGATAAGTTGCTGGGTGAAAGTCCTGCCCCTTCAACCCTAGAAATGATGCATCTTGCAGAGCAAGGAGGTGCTTTTGACTTCTGGCACGACGAACCCGATCTTTACACTTTAGACGATGGAGAAGTCATCCTATGATCATGAAGGGTGATGTTTGGATCTTTGAGTGATCCACAAATTCAGCAGTTGAATAAGTGGATGAACAAAATTAAATGCACCGTGAGGTTTGGGTTTCGGCTGCGCTCAACCCGCGAAGATACTGCTCTTGAGCGTTGAGCGGAGCCAAAACGCGGCGGCAAGTGATTCTGTCTATCTATTTACCAGTATTATCAAATCTTTTCAGCTTGATTAATTTAATAGTTGCAAGACCCCCAAGGAACCTCAAACCAAACTCTGTGCCTTAGGCAGGTTGCAAATAATACCTCACCCACTACGGATTGCTTTTCGATCAGGAGATAGTACAATTGTACCTAATTAATCCGATTTGATCGGGTGCCCAACGGATGGAGGCAAAAAACCATGAATCGCCACAATCGTAGCGGTGTGAAATATATGCTGGCTGGCGGCTCGATTATCGCCGCGCTGGGTTTGTTGGCAGATCCCCAAGGGCTATTGTCTAAATCGGTTGCCAACGATAGTTGCCAGCAAGTGATTCAAGAAACGGCAGTGCTGTCTCGTCAGCAGCTAACTCAGGTGTTGAGTGTTCCAGAACGCGCCAATAAGCAGGCAATTCGCCAGGTGATGAAGCAGCCCTATTGTCGGCTGGCAACGATTCAACCCCGCGCAGGCACAACGGCAGAGCGAGAAGCCTATCCCCTCGCCTTTGATCCCAAAACATGGCTGGTTGTTTTGTATGAAGGAGATGAATATGTTGGATATTCCTTCAGTTTTCGGCACTAAGTTTGTCCCTAATTTCGGCACTACGCGATCGCGAATTGGGTTCGTAAAAGGGGCAGGGTTAGCGCTGTTCATCTTGGCGTTGAATGCCTGCGATCGCCCCTCTGCTCCAACCGAAACGATTCATCTGAAGCTTTACCAAAATTGGCAGCTACAACCGGGCGATAAAATTGCCGGCTATGTGGTTGTTTCGGGTCTGGGAGATATTTCGATTGAACTCAATGGAAAATCTGTCTATGCACCGTTTGATGGGCAAGCCCAAAAGGATCAGCGTAACTGCCTGATTTTTTCTAGCCCCGATGTGCCTGCTTACCTGTTTCGGCTATGCGGCATTTCCAACCCTCGGATGGGTGACTCCCATCAAGGAGACTCTCTGGGAACTGGAGCCGTTCTCCATTTTGCGACCCTGCGAAAACAGCCCGATGGCACTTGGGCGATCGTTGAACCTAGCAAACCTGTGATGGAACGCATCTTGACAAAATCATGAAAAACGAAATCATGACAAACAAATCCATTAAAAATCCACTTTTCCCGGTTGCCTTATCGTTGGTGGCGGCAATCTCACCCTGCTTCACTGCGATCGCGGCGGACACGCGATCAGTCGAACTATCAGCCGACCAAAATCCGGTGACTGTGGCGCAAGTGCCGATAGATCCTACCCCAGCCGAGGCAAGCACCCCGCCAATAGAAGTTGCCAGCACGATGCCTGCGGCAGAATTACCAGCAGAAGAATCGCCAACCGTGGCAGTGACAGAAGTGGCGGTCACCGGGGCAGAACCATCGGGCGCGCTCAATTTTAATCCACCCGCTGCAAACCCAGTAGCCGCAGGGAAAGAATCGCCCGATCCTCAAATAGCAGAGCCTACGCCCACAGCAATTGTAGAAACAGATCCCTCTCATGTCGCTCCAGCCAATCCTCAAGTGGCTGCCGAAAAAGCCGCTGCAAGTCCGAGTGGAGACAAACTATTTCAAGGTGGATCAGACTCGATCGTCGCCAGAACGGTGGGAGCCGCAGAGGGCACACGGGCTGCTGATGGAGGTAAAACGAGCTTATATGAAGGACACACCGATCCAGGCAATGGCGTTTGGAACCGGGGCACCTTTTCCTATCAATTTGGCAATGAAGAAAATTTGACGGCGGATGAAGCCGATCGCCGCCAAGTGGCAAAAATCAAGCGAATTCATGACTCGGTGATGGTGCCAAAAGCTGCCGAAAAAGGCATTACTCCCCTCACCCTGGCGGAGGAGATTAATGGCATTGATTTAATCAATCAGGCTCCCCTCGCGGTGACGGAAGAAGGCGGCTATGTGGAGCGATTAGCCGAAGCCAAAAAGAAGGGCTTGTCGGGAGATGAGGCAATTTTGGATGCGCGAGTTTGGGCGTTTTGGGATGCTGGCAAAGGCGGCTGGGATGCGCCCGGTCTCAGGGCTTACGACGACTTGGGCAAAGAAGCCAGCATTCGACATGATCAAGACCGACGCATGGGCATGATCAATCAGGCGTTGGAGGCATATCAACAGCAGCATGGCGCGATCGCTGAAACTGTCCCTAGTTCTGCCAAACCGACTCAGTTAAGTCACACCGTGATCACTGAGGTAACGCCATCATCTTGAACGATGTAGTAGATCGCACAGTGTCTTACTTCTCAAGACTTGTCTGATTGGGGCATATGTAGTTGCTAAAGTCATAGTGCGCCTTGAAAACTAAAATTTTACGCGGCTGTAAAACACGCGTTTCACAGTCTCAGCACATAAGATATAAAGTCCTACGATCGCTCCCAGAACCAACACAAAACTTAACGGCAACGGTTGAAATCCCAGCAGGGTTGCCAACGGTGTCCACGGAATGATGAGGGTTATGCCGATAGTCGCTAGTGTTGCCATCAACAAATATTTTCCGGGCTTGCTCTTGAGAATCGATTGGCGAGTCCGAATGACTAGCACCACCAGCGAAGCAGAAATCACAGACTCCAAAAACCAGCCCGTTCTAAACTGTTCGGGTTGAGCGTGCAGCAGCAACAGCAGTACCCCAAACGTCAGATAATCAAAGATGGAACTCAGCAAGCCAAACACGATCATAAAGTTGCGGATAAACTTGATATCCATCCGGCGCGGTCTGTTGATTAGCTGTTTGTCTACGCGATCGGTCGCGATCGTCAATTCCGGGAAATCCGTCAGGAGGTTCGTCAGTAAAATCTGACTGGGCAACAGCGGCAAAAAGGGCAAAAACAGCGAAATTCCTGCCATGCTAAACATGTTGCCAAAGTTGGCGCTCGTTGCCATAAAGATATACTTTAAAGTGTTAGCAAAAGTGACACGTCCTTCTTTCACACCTTCAACAAGGACATTTAAATCCTTTTGCATCAACACAATGTCAGCGGCTTCTTTGGCGACATCGACTGCGCTATCGACTGAGATGCCAACGTCGGCAGCATGAAGCGCCGAAGCATCGTTAATCCCGTCTCCTAGATATCCCACGACATTCCCGGCTTTTTTGAGGGCGATGATGATGCGCTCTTTTTGATTTGGCTCTACCTCGGCAAAGACATTGGTCTCTTGGACTCGATGCATCAAAGCTTCGTCACTCAGCTTCTCTAGTTCCGAGCCTGTCAAAGCCTTGGGTGTAGGCAGCCCGACCTGCTGAATGATACTCATTGCCACCGCTTTGCTATCTCCGGTAATCATCTTCGGGGTGATTCCCAACTGTTGCAATTCTTGGAGGGTGTCAGCGATGCCTGCTTTGGGCGGATCAAAGAGCGCAAGATAGCCCAGAAAGGTCATGTTCGTCTCATCGCCTTTGGTGAAAGACGCTTGATTAAAATCGCGATACGCCACACCCAAGGCTCTAAATCCCTTGCTGCCTAAGTCCTCAGCTTGTTGGTGGAGTTTTTGTCGCTGGTCGGCAATGTCGATCGTTTTCCCTTCAGCCGTCTCGACAGTTGAGCAAACCTCCAGAATATTTTTCAGTGCGCCTTTAGTGACAATCAGATGTGTACTCTCTGTTTTGAATAAGATACTGAGGCGTTTGCGATTGAAGTCGTAGGGCACCTCATCAAGCTTTTGATAACTCGAAATGTCGAATGTTTTGTATTCGCGAATCGCAGTATCGATCGGATTCACATACCCTGACTCAGAGGCAGCATTCAAATAAGCGTAAAGCAGAACCCGATTCGCCTGTGGTGAGTCTCCGCCGATGCTGTCTCGCCCTTCCACATCCACCGCCGAGTGAATTCTCACCGCGCCTTCCGTCAGTGTCCCGGTCTTATCCGTGCAAAACACATTCATACTGCCAAAGTTTTCGATCGCGGGTAAGCGCTTGACGATCACTTGCTTGGTTGCCATTTTCTTAGCACCCCGCGCCAAGTTGACGCTAACGATCGCAGGCAGCAGTTGGGGAGTCAAACCGACTGCCAGCGCCAGAGAAAACAGAAAGGATTCCAGCACTGGGCGTTTCAGGTAGACGTTGGCGACAAAAATTAGCACCACCAAAATCAGCGTGACTTCCATCAGAAAGTAACCAAACTGGCTGAGTCCCCGTTCAAACTCCGTTTCGGCAGGTCTGAGTTTCAGGCGTTCCGAGACTTTGCCAAATTCAGTTTCTTTTCCGGTATGAACAACGACTGCTTTCGCCGTTCCACTAATCACATTGGTGCCCAGATAGAGGGAATTGGTGCGCTGGCTGAGTCCAGTATCCGCAGGCAATACGCCACTGAGCTTGTCAACCGGATAGGTTTCTCCGGTCAGTGCAGCTTCATCCACTGAGAGATCTTTCGATTCTAAAACGAGACAGTCGCCCGGAATATTTTTACCGGCACTGAGTAGCACAATGTCGCCCGGAACGACTTCTTCATTGAGGATCTCTTGAGCTTGACCGTCCCTCAAAACGGTAGCTTTCACTTGCACCAGTGCCAATAACTTTTCGACGGCGTTTGAGGCTCCTCGCTCTTGCCAAAATCCTAATAGCCCACTGATCAGCACGATCGCCAAGATGATAATCGCATCTAGTGCGTCTTGAAGAAAAATCGACAGCACCGCCGCAACAATCAGAATCAAGATAATTGGACTCTTGAACTGATTCAGCAGTAGTATCCATGCGCTTGATTTGCGGGTTCGTTTGAGGCTATTTGCACCGGACTTGCTCAGGCGTTGCTTAGCATCCTGACGGCTTAATCCGGCGATCTCAGAGTGCGTTTGCTCAAGCACCTGATCTGTAGACAAACTCCAAAATGTAGCGAGTTGAGGATTCATCGGTTTAGGTTTTGAAGTTAATCAACGATTTCTCTTGTCATGGATTCAATATCGCTAGCACCAAGATTGTTCTTCGGGAGGATCGTGTAGTAACTCGCGAATATTGGCTTCGATGACTCGATAGCCCACATTGCCATTGAGTCTCTGCCGTCCTTCATTAAAAATTAGCGTGGGGCTGACCGTAACTGTATGCTCTTTGAGCAAGTCAAAATCCTTGGAGAGTTGAGCGTATGCCTCACCACTATCGATCTGAGCTTGGATGGCGGCGATCGGTAGCCCTAGCTCTTCGGCAATGGCAAATTGCGCCTTGCGGTCAGAAACATTCGCTAGTTTGGTAAAAAACGCCTCTCGAAATGCCCAGATTGCTTTTTCAAATACTTTTTCTGAGGGCTGAACAATTCCCTTCATTTCCAGTAGTTGAATAGCATGGAGAAACAAATGGCAGGATGTAGATGAGGAGGGTATCACATTAACCCAAATATCAGGATGAACAGTGATGTGATCGAACTTTTTTGCAACTTCATGAACGTGATCGCTATAGCCTTTGAAGCCGCCCTGATCGCGCCATCGCTTCTCCAGTTTTTCATGGGCATTGCCAAAGACGGGGACGAAGTGTGGCGCGATCGCAACCTTATCTTGAAAGGTTGTTTTCAACTCATCTAGACGGATTTGAGCAATATAAGCCCAAACACAGAGAACATCGGAGAAGTAAAAGATACGGATGGGTTCCATGGTGATTCCAGTGGTTATTAAGATAATCAGGTGACAGGATGATGGAATTACTTTCCCTTCTGCCCCTCGATCTTATAATGCGTCTGTTCGCCTAGGGTGTGCGCCGTCCTCTGGACGAGACTGATGGGCTTTAAGCTGTGCCCGGAGTTGGGCAATTTCCTGAGCCATATCTAGCACCATGGCGGCTCCGACTAAGTTCAGCCCCAAGTCTTGCCGCAATCGCTGAATTTGGGCAATACGGGCAATCTCGCAGGAATGCAGCAGGTCACCGATCGGCTCAATGATGCCTAACTTGACATAAACCTCGATAACCGTAATCGAAGTTTCAGCGATCGATGCGGCATATTCAAAGGTGTAGAGTTGGTCACCTGTGGGTGAAACCACCGTTTTTGAAAGACTGAAACTCATAGCTTGATCTCCTCTAATGGGGCACGCGGATTAAAGCTGGCATTTGCCTGGATTTTTTCGTAGCACTCTTGCTCGATCTCGCTCAGATCTTGCGGTGTGACCATCTGAAGTTTGACGAATAAGTCACTACGCCCCCCTTTGGGCAATGTCCAGCCTTTGCCGCGCAGTCTCAGCGATCGCCCGGATCGTACACCTTTGGGAACGGTCATCGTCACGTTGCCATCGGGAGTCGGCACTGTGATTTGCGCCCCCAAAACCGCTTCATCGGGTCGAATGGGAATGTCACAAACGAGGTCATCACCCTCAAAGCGCCAAAAGGGATGGGGCACCACTTCAACAGTGAGATACAAGTCGCCGCGCTGTTGGGAAAAAGGACTCGGACGACCTTTGCCCTTGAGCCGAATGCGACTGCCAGGTTTTGCACCGGGGGGAATGCGAACATTGAGCGTTTCGTCATCCAGTTGCAGCCGCTGCTGAACTCCATGAAACGCTTCAGAAAAGGTAAGCGCGATCGCAGCTTCAGTGTCGGGTGCGGTCGCTTGAGATCGAAATCCGCCACCAAAATCATCAAAGCCACTGGTGGCAGTTTGAGCGGTGGAGGCTCTACGGCGCGATCGCCCCAGCAGATCGTTGATAAACGAATCAAAGTCGTCGTACTGATCGAAACCGCCTGTTGCAACATTAGCTCCCCTGGGGGTCGGCGCTTCACTGTAATTAGGCTGGTTCCAATGTTGACCAAACTGGTCGTACTTCTGCCGCTTCTCTGGATCAGAGAGCACCTCATTAGCTTCGTTCAAGTCTTTGAATTTTGCCTCTGCTTCGGTATCTCCCGGATTGAGGTCAGGATGATACTTGCGGGCAAGCTTGCGATAAGCCCGTTTGAGTTCTTCAGGAGTTGCCGTTTTGCTGACTCCTAGAATAGTGTAATAGTCCTTGAAATCTGTTGATGTCGGCATCACTGACCTCTCGTAGATAGAGTTTCAGACGCTTTTAGGAACCAAGTTTGATGGGCGGTAAAGTCTAAAATAGACTGGTGGTACTCGCTCAGGCTTTCTCGATGTCCAATGCTCAAAAAAGTTATACCAGAGTCTTGTAGCTGTTGATATAACTGGGCTTCGTTCTTAGGATCGAGGGCGCTAGTCGCCTCATCTAACATAGCGTAGCCCGGTTTATTGAGCAGAAGCCGTGCGAAAATTAGACGCTGTTGCTCTCCTAAAGATAGAACCTCCGCCCAGTTTTGTTCAGCGTCGAATCCTCCATAGTTTTGCTCTAGGTCGGGCAAATTCACCTGAATCAAAATTTCTCTGAGCCGCGAATCTTCAATAGACTCATCCATGGTTGGATATATAGCGGTTTGTTGCTGAATGAGGTGTATTCTATAAGATGATTTTGCGACTATGGAGGGTGCCAATGAAAGCCTATTCGCTGGATTT
>QBMH01000080.1:0-33795 GCA_003249025.1 Leptolyngbya sp.
GAGATTGAATTAAGTGTTTTATCTCGCCAATGTCTCGACCGCCGGATCCCAGACTTCGCCACCTTGAAGTCTGAAGTCGCAGCTTGGCAAGAGCAACGCAATCAGGAAAAGACCTGGATTGATTGGCGATTTACAACGGATGATGCACGGGTGAAATTACATCGTCTTTACCCATCAACTAAAGATTGATACAACACTAGAAGGGACTCGTATATGTTTTTGATGGCAACGATTTTGATGCAGGGGAAAAACCTGTTACAGAAGTCTAAAAGTAGATCAGTTTGAGCATTTTTCGGAGTGCTCTATGGGAGTCAGCACCTCTATTTTTAGCTGTGTGTGAGGACTTCGTAATATAGAGGCATCTATACCCAGAAAGGATCACACATGCGATCGCGAATTTCTGAGGGGGCAAATGAAAGTTATAGAACTACCACCATTCAACCAGGCGATCTAGTTGTTCTCACACAGGAAGGCTGCAATTGCTCTGCAAATGAATTGATGGCAATCTGGACGGTGAAAAATGTGCGAGACGATTCCGCAATGGTTGAGATGCAGCCGGAGCATCAAACAGTTACAGATTTGCCAGTATTAAGCGCCAGACGCTACTTGCTCACTTGGCTAGTTTTGTACAACCCTGAAACTAGGTGATAGAATCCCCAGACCACTCTAATCCTTGATGATGCAAATTGAGCAAGCGACTGACACCCCAACAGGTCGGGGGTGCCTGCACTGCCTATCCTATGCACGATCTTTGATGGCTAGTGGCAGTAACCCTTACTAAGGGGTCGAGCCGACATAGGGGCAAAAAAATGCCAGTACAGATTTCACCTGCTCTGCGTTTGACCACTGGAGAGCTTTTGGACTAAATGCTCCAACTGGCACATGGCTCAAAGGTCAATTCCTTCGTTGACAGGAACCTCTAGTACCCTCATGTTGCCGCAGCCCTTCTGCCTTCCTCAGCAATAGTGCTACTTTGAGACCAACAGATCATTACTTTTTTCAAACTCAGTCCAGACAGGGCTTCTAGGTCACCTGGCACCTTTTTGCCCTTATGTCGGCTCAACCCCATTATGTCCTCGATTTGCAGCAACGACCACAGCCGTTAGAGGCAGCGATTGCCTTGCCAATTCACATTGGGGTTGAGTTAAACTCAGCGGAGCAGTCCCCCCCTAAGGTCCTCGCTAATTTCTCCCCTCGTATGGTAGACCTATCGCAGTCTACCAAGGGATTGAGTTAGTTGGTAGAGTCTGCACTTTATCCTCTACACCTACCATGCCATCTTCACTTTTCGTGGCAGAGACGTTTGGTGCGCTTATGGTCATACATCAACTTGTCTGCCTGTGCCAGCAAGCATTCTAGTGAAGTATCCTCTGTTAAAGCACAAGACTGCACACCCACACTCATTGAGAGCTGATAAGGACGATCTCTCTCTTGATTAAAGCGATCAATATGCGTTTGCAGGCGAAGGTGAAAGTCGTTTATCTGGTCTGAGCAAGCTGGAATCAAAATGACAAATTCATCACCACCAAGGCGGGCAACAATGTCTGCATCCCGAAAGGTTTGCTTTAAGAGTTGGGCGGCATCAGCGATGACACCATCGCCTATTTCGTGCCCTAAAGTATCATTAACCTGTTTCAAGCCATCCAAGTCAGTAAAGAGAAGATAACAAGAGGCTTGAGTGCGTCGGGCAATTTTTAGTTGCTGTTCTGCCAATAAGAAGAAGCCACGTCGGTTATACAGCCCCGTTAATGCATCAGTCAGTGATAGCTGTCGCACTTCTGCTTCCGCCTTGATCCGTTCTGCAACTTCTTGCTCCAAGCGTTGGTTTTGCTGCATCAGTTGTTGCTGTTGCTGTTGGAGGAGAAGTTGGTTTTTGACTCGCATCAGCACTTCCAATTCCTGGAAGGGTTTAGTGATATAGTCCTGTCCGCCCAGCTCAAACGCCCGTACCTTACTACCAATATAATCGAGAGCACTAATAAAAATAATGGGAATGTTGGCAGTGACTGCTGATGCCTTTAACTGCTGGCAGACTTCATATCCATCCATTTCTGGCATGGTGATATCGAGCAAAATCAGATCGGGCGGCTGACGATGTACCCCCTGAAGTGCCATTTTGCCGTTGAGCGCTTTACGCACGCAATAGCCTTGAGCTTCCAGTATTTTAGTTAAGAGGCGCAAGTTATCGGGAGTATCGTCCACGAGCAGGATATTAGCCGTAGGAGCAGATGGCAGTAGAGTCACTATGTTTTCCTCTCTAAGGCTGGGTAAGGGTCGCGATCGCTTCCAGTTGGAAGTTATCGACCAAAAATGTTATCCCTTCGATGAGCGTCTGCTCCTGTGCGGGAATTTGAGCCAGCAGTTGTCGGATTTTTGCATCATTCAAATCAAGCGCTGCTTCGTGCACTTGAGTGCGCCATGCCAGTGGCATCTGGTGCAGATCTTGTGTCATCAGAGGTTTTCGGACTAAAGTCGCTGGCTCTGATGACACTTGATCGGCGTAGCAGTATTGCACACCCAGGTAATAAGCAATCATCTCGAACAGAGCTGCTTCAGTAAAGGGTTTAGCCATGTAATCATCGCAGCCTGCCTGCAAACTAGCCGTGCGATCCTCTTCAAACGCATAGGCGGTGAGGGCGATGATTTTGGTCAGCAGTGGGGACGGTGTAGACAGTGGGGCTGCTAAAGAACGATCGCCCCTTTCTTCCCCCTTTACCGTTTTCTGCTCTTCTAAGCGAATCTGCCGGGTTGCTTCATAGCCGTCCATAATCGGCATCTGAATGTCCATGAAAATCAGGTGCGGGTGCCATTGTTGCCACCGGGCGATCGCTTCGGCACCGTTCTCGACGATCTGCACATCAAAACCGATCGGCTCCAATAAAGTCTTCAGCAATTGCTGATTTTCGAGCACATCTTCAACCACCAGAATGCGGTAAGTGGGCTGTCCTGGCTTCAAGCCGATCACCAGATGAGCCGTTTCCGGTTCTACCAGCGTCATCGCTTCTGGCTGCGACACCAGCACTTTGCAAGTAAAGGTTGATCCCTGATTCACTGTGCTTTGAACGGTAATGTCACCCCCCATCAAACGAGCAAACTGTCGGCTGATCGACAAGCCCAAGCCGGTGCCCTGAGCATGACGACCCTGCTCGGTTTGCACAAACGCTTCAAAAACTGCTTCCCAATCTTGGTGAGCAATGCCGCAGCCAGTGTCTGTCACTGCAATGAAGAGAGTGAGAACATTTGAGGTGTTGGGATCGCCACTATAGCCTTGTTTCGTAGTGCTGGTTGCCTCCGCTCTAGCCTGCACGGTCACACTACCCTGGGTCGTAAATTTGATGGCATTGCTGATCAGGTTGAGCAGAATTTGCCGCAATTTGGCTTCATCACTGCAAACGTAATGAGGCACACTCTGATCTTTCTCAAAAGAGAGAGTGAGCTTCTTCTGCGAGGCTTTGAGGGCAAACATTTCTTGCAGCGAGTGCAGCAAGCGGTGGAGGTTAAAGAAACGTTCGGTCAGTGCCATATGCCCTGCCTCAATACTGGACATTTCTAACACATCATTGATGAGTACCAGCAGATACTCGCCACTACGGCTGATGATGCCTAAATGCTCCTGAAATTCAGCAGGCGTATTGGGGCTGCGATGCATCACTTGGGTAAAGCCCAGGATGGCATTGAGCGGCGTTCTCAATTCGTGGCTCATCTTAGCAAGGAACTGACTTTTGGCACGGTTGGCGATCTCGGCGCGTGCGGCAGCTTGTTCTAACGCTGCTTGGGAAAACTCCAACACTGCCAGCATCAACGTATTCCGCATCATCTGTGCCGCTTCCCGCTCTGGCGCTTGCCAGGGGAGTGATGTTTCTCGCACAGTTTCTTCCCAAAGCGCAAACGATTTACGCGGGGTCAGGTATTCTTCTCCTGCTAGGTCAACCGAAACAGCCGTGCTTGGATCACCCGCCCAGTTGACCGTCTGGATTTGTTCGGGTCTAAACCACAGGATGTGGTAAGACTTTTGGTGCAACACAATAGCGATCATTGAAATGCCGCTTGCCGTGTGCTTGAACGCTCTGGCAGGTGGGTAGAGTTGAGGGAGGCAGTCTGTCAGATAAATCTCCGGTTGATTGAGCTGTGGCAGCCAGGTTAAAAGAGCTTGAACCTCTTCTAGGGAAGGCGTTTGCCCAATCAAAGCAATGGGCTGATCCAGAACAATTGCCACACCCTCTGCGTGCACAAGATCAAGCAATTGAGTCGCATGACGAGTCAAAACCTGCTGAATCACATTAGGGTCACGCAAGAATGCCTGCTGTAGGTTGTCCTGAATCACTTTAACCTGGGCGCGATAACGGCTTAGTTCTCGTTCTTGCTGCTGGATCAGCTCAATGGAGGCAAACTGTCCTAAGAATTCGCAGATTTTGCGTGTTTCATAACCTACTAGCTTAGGGCTGTAATGGTGACAGGCAATCAGCCCCCACAGGTGTTGATCGGCAATTAAGGAGATGGTGAGTGACCCATCAACCCCCATATTCTGTAGATATTCAACGTGGTAGGGGGAGACACCCCGTAAGACACAATCACTCAGGTCGAGTGGTGGCTCGTCTAGGGCATTGTTGATCGGCAAGAGACGGGCAGGAGTGTAATTAATGTTGGGAATTTGGCGCACCCAGTTGCGAAGAAACAACTTGCGGGCAGGCACAGGAATGTCGGTCGCTGGATAATGCAGCCCCAAGAAGCTTTCTATATGGCTTTCTTTCGCTTCTGCAATGACCACTCCGTGATCATCGGCTTCAAAACGATAAACCATGACACGATCGAAACCCGTGATCGCCTTTACCTCTCTGGCAAGCGTTTGAGCCAAATCAGAAACATCGATCGCACTGCGAAGTCCAAGGATTGCTGCTTGCAGACAACTGTAAAACTGGCTTGCCTGAGTTTTCTCGGTGGGAGGTTCAGGTTCCAGTTCCAGGATCAGCGCCTCCCCTGTTCGATGGAGCGTACTTCTAAAGGTTTGTGCCCTCTCCTCTAGGGAAGGGGCACCATCTAGATTGATTTCCCTTTGCTGACCGGAGAAAGGTTGAGGTTGAGGGTCTTTTACCCATGCTTCTAACTCGAATGGGTTGCAATATTCCAAGTTGTCTTGAAGTAGTAAGTCAGCAATGCATTTTACTTGAATAAGAGAAAACAATTTATCTAAGCCTTGCCCCAATAAAACTGTTGCGGGAAGACCAAAGAATTGCTCCACATTCTCACTGACTTGCACAATCTTGAGGTGTGGCTCTTGTAGCATCAAAAGCACTCCATGGGGTTGGACATAGCCTGGAGCATACACAGATTCTTCAGTACATTCCTCCAAAGCTGTCAGAGCCAAAGGGGTAAATTCGGCCTGGTCATTAGCAATTGAAGGTTTCATCTTTAGAACGGTAAGTTTGAGTATCGAAGGGGTCTGAATACAATTAAGAGAATTAGGGTAGAGAATTACAATAAGTCGGTTGAATCGCTCTGATACGGGGGGGTAGCAACGACTTGTGTAAAAGCGAACCATCTCTAGTGAGGACACGATCCCTCCGGTGGTTGCCATGCTACTTCACCCTCCAGAGGAATGTACACCCCCTTGCGAAACACATAGTTCCCAAATCGACCTTCCTAGGGCGTGTCATGGGGTCGAGCCGACATACGGGCAAAAAAGTGCCAGTACAGATTTCACCTGCTCTTCGTTTGACCACTAGAGAGTTTTTGGACTAAATGCTCCAACTGGCACATGGCTCAAAGGTCGATTCCTTCGTTGAAAGGCACCGCTAGTACCCTCATGCNCCTGGCACCTTTTTGCCCTTATGTCGGCTCAACCCCAGTTAAACTCAGCGGAGTGGGTGACTGCTCCGCTGAGTTTAACTTAACCCCATGTTCTCCCAGTTTAGGATTTCTCAGCTTCTCACCATAATTTCTTATTCCGCAATGGGTCTAATGGTTGGCAGCGCTCATGGCTGCACCTCGCCCTTGGGTAGAATGATAATGAAGCTTGTCCCTTTGCCCTCCTCACTTTCCACCGAGATCGTCCCGTGATGCGCTTCGGTAATACTCTTGGCTAAAAAGAGTCCCAAGCCCCAGCCTGTTTGCTCTCCAGTAGCGGTGGTGCGACGAAATTGTTGAAACAGGATCGCCTGTGCGTCTGGGGAGATCGGCTGCCCTTCGTTATGGATCGTTAGGCTGATCTGCGTGGCAGTTTGCTGAAGTGTCAGCGTAATCGGCCTACCAGGCGCACCGTATTTCACAGCGTTAGTGGCAATGTTTTCAATCACCCGCTGGATTTCTTTGCGGCTGCAATAGATCATGATCGGTCCTTCCGACACCACCACAAAGCGATTTTTATAAGCAAAGCTCAAGTCTGCCACGACATCCTGAGCTAGCTGCTCTAAATCACAAACTGCACATTCCAGCTTTAAGCTCTGCCCTGCCCGTAAATGACTGGCATCAAGCAGATTTTGAATCATCACATCCATTCGATTAGCAGTACGGATGATCCGTGCTGCTACATCGTCCACATTGGTCTCGCCTTGTCCCAGCCGTCCTAGTATCAAATACATACCCGTTTTAACAATCGTGATGGGATTTCTGAGGTCGTGAGTCAGCGTCTCCATAAACAGTGTCTGAATCTCGCGTAGGGTTTGGGAGAATTGCGTAGCCGCGTCATTCACCGCTTGCTCAATGGAGTCAATAATGATGTCTCGTTCCTGCATCTTTAAAGGCACTTCTTCCTCTAAAACCTGAAAGACGACTTGACGGAGGATATGGTACTCGAAGATGAGTTGAGGCATGGAGTAGTCAACATACCCAGCCCGTTCACGCCCACGCTCCTTGCCAGTTCGTGTGCTTTCTTTCTCGTCGTCTCTAATGCGAGTGGGTGTTCGTTCAATGTTGGTTGAAAGCTCATTAACCAGTTGGCTTAAGTACAGCGGTAGTGAATCTCGCAAGAGAAGTGAATCTTGATGCATGGCTGCATCAACTTCCTGACGCGCCCGCTCTTCCCACAAACCCATGATTCGTTCAGACTGTTGCTGAAGACGGTCAGAAACTGAACTAGACATTTGCAATCAAGCCCTAAATATCTATACTCAAATGCATGATCCCTGGTTGGGGTTCTTTGCACGCTGAGTTTAACCCCAACGTGCATCTGCGTGCCATCTTTCCCTTGTTGGAGATCGCGCTGACCTATGACGACAATCATGAAATGTTTTGTAACAACTTTACAAACACCCCGATCTGTTTTGACGATATAGTGCGGACTATTGATAGCTCAACTTATAAATGTCTAAACAGAATAAAAAACAAGCTGAGAGTATTCAGGCTGGTGACACCATCTATTTGCCTAAGCAGCGCAAAAAGGTAACCGTTACAGAGGTTGTCCCTCGTCCTATGTGGCACAATGACCTACTGCTCAAATGGGAGGACGGTCAGACTGTGATTAGTGCCAGTGAAAAGGTAATTTATTACTAAGGCTAGGTCTACGAAAGCCCTCTCTGTACAGCGGGTAAGCTTACTCACCCCCATCGGGCGATTTCACAGGATTTCAGACATTTGCAAGGTAAGTTCTGTTTTTTTAGTAGAGTTAGTCATTTTTGAAAAATCGTCAATAAATGGGTTGTTGCACTTGAAAAGTGCGAGTTAAAACCAACTACTTATCAAAAAAGCAGTGTTAAATTTACTGCATTGATTACTGCATTGATTACTGCATTACTCATCTAGTTCTTGCAGTGCCTCATCCAAAAGCAAACGCACAACATCAGCCTTCTTTTTACCAGTCCGGGCACAAAACATTGACAGTTTGCGATGCATCGATTCTGGCATGTCCACAGTTAGCCTAATGGTTGCTTCCTTTTCGGTGGCAGATTCTAAAAGCTGACTCATGATACTTCCCTTCTTTTGAGTATTTGGTGATGTTGTTTTTTGTTTGCTAGCAGGTTTCGCTTTTTTCTCTGGCTCAACTAGGGCGGCTGGCACCTCATCTATCGGCTCATTTTTAGGTGGTGGCGTGCCGTAGACAAACTCAGAAGCTAACGCATCGTCTAAGGGCTTTCTGCCTTTTCTGACGTTCATGGTAGTAGCTCCATTACTTCGTTAAACAGCTTGTTAAATTCCTTAGCTGATTCAGCGGCGGGTCTACCTGATAGCTCCCACACCACAGCACCTTGACCAAACGTGTCAGCAATAACCTGCCGTTGGTAGAGAACTGTTTTCAGAACAGGAATCTCAGTTTTCTCCAGTAGCGCGATCGCCTCATCTAACAACTTTGTTCCCTTCACCGCACGGCTCAGAAACACAGCAGCTTTAGGTTCACCCTTTCGGACTGACTGAGCTTGTTTGATTAACCTGACCGCATCGGAGGCTGAACGTAAATCAACTCCGGTCGGTTGGCAAGGTACGATCGCCAGGTCCACACGAAACAGAATTGCTCTTGTGGTTTCGCTCAACCCGGCGCTGCCATCAACAATCAAATAATCACACTGTTCTGCTAAGCCTGGTAACCGCTCTAACAAATCGTCAGCACTCTGAATCACTTCAGAACGAATGGGCTTCTCTAATGAAGAGAGCCAAATTGAAGATGAGCGCTGGGCATCAGCATCGACTAAAATCACACTGGCTTCTTTTTGAGTTAGCCAGTAAGCAAAGTGAACCGACGTTGTTGATTTCGCACACCCACCTTTTTGGTTTACAAATGCAATGGTTGGCATAATGCAGTAATGCAGTGATTAATTAAGTATTTACTGCATTACTGCATTAATGTATAGAGTACAAATTTACTGGATGATTAATGCAGCCAACTTGTTCACCCGCTCTTCCAGTAGTTCCAGTCACGATCGCACAGTAACCGCTTTAGCCCTTTTCAGATAGAGGGCGATCGCTTCTCTCAGCACTTCAGATTGAGTTTGCCCGGTCGCATCTTGAATCAGTTGCAGGGCAGTATAATGATCGGGTGGAATTTTCCCGGCAATGTGAAAGTTTTTCATTCGATTAATCAGGTTCACTTGTGACCCATTGCCCCTTCCCCACTTCAAAAAACAGAAGGGTAAAAACAGGGTATTAGTCCAAGTTTAGTCCAAAAGTCTGGACTGATTCTAAAAGCCTTATTCAGTAAGCATTAGAGATACTTGATTAATTGCGGAAGAAGCAATTAGTCTACGAGTTTCCAGTACTTTCAGCCGTTTTGAGCAGTGGATTTAGTCCAATCAGTAAAGCTGATTAATTGCCCGATCCTTGCCCCCAGGTTTGCGATTTCCTCGTGCAGGTTTCAAGTTGTCTTCACAGGACCCACCTACCCTCTATTGATACATAGGTTAATTGACAAGTTGTTTTACAGGGGTTGAGGGTTGAAACGCCCAGTTGCGATCGCCCTTTTGCTTATCTCTTTTGGGGTCCTTTGATTAACAGATAACCACCAAGCTCACCCGCGCCCACGTTCAACTATCATGAGAGGCTTCGGATAGGGCGACGGGTGCATGCCGTTGTTAGATTTCGTTCTTATCGGTAGCAACAACCGCTAATTGAGTCCGCCAGATCCGGTACTGCTCGCCGGAGAGTTTCACTACCGCCACCGGCTTGACCTGAGCGTTCTGCCAGAGCAATACCCTGACCCCGCCTTCGACATAGAAATAAAGGGCGTGGTGCGCTTCCGCCAAGGAGTCCACCCACCGGACACTACCCCCGGCGATTGCACCCGCCGCCTCGCCCTGTTCAGTCAGTTGTCAAAATGGTACAAGTCTCCAGAATTTCATTTTGGGGACTTTTCCAATGCTCCCATAAGCCTGCGAACGCGAAGGGTTGATTTTCTGGTAAGTGAAAAAAGTGGGGTTGCTTGCCGCTTTCGACCCGTTGACACTCATAGAAACTATCCGTCACGATTAAGTAGCCACACGCAGTTCTACTTCTAGCAAGTCAATCTGATAATCCGAAAAGTCATGCTTATCACTTTAAAGTGAGGCAATTTTTATTTTAGCACTTACCTTTTATTAAGTTTCCGCAAAGATTTAAAGACTTCTTCTATTTTCAGTCGATGAATTCATCAGTAAAGACATCATTTTAGTTATGTGTAAAAAAAATTCAGAGAAACTACGCAGCATAGAAGAGTAGGACATAAAGTTCACCAAATTCTATCTAATCCTCTCAGTATCCTCTTCCTAGCAACAGATCTTTGAAAAACCTATACTAGCGGTTGTGACAGATCTCACTTTGTGCCAACAAAACTTTTAAGGGTTCTGTTTTGCAGAATAGACCTAAGCACCTTTCAATTTTTTAGCTAGTTAAATTTCCAAAGCCATCTAATCATTGGCGGGAGATGAGGATCAACTCATTCGCCCAGTTTATTCATGCTTGCGTCTATCTGGAGAACTTTTTATGCCATCTGAACTCGCTAACACATCTTTAGCTACTGCCTTCAACATGGGTAATATGAGCGGCAGTATTAACTGGAATTGGAACAGCGCGATCGATGGCATTGATCCAAATCAATATTATCGTTTTAGCCTCTCCAATAGCAGCAGCTTGAACCTCTCTATGAGCGCTTTACAGGCGAATGCTAATCTGGATCTGCTTAACAACAGCGGCGGTTTAATTGCTTCCTCCGCGAATTCCGGTATCCTTGCCGAATCATTGAATCGTCAACTTGCAGCCGGAACTTACTATATTCGGGTCTCTTCAATTGGCGGTGCTAATACAAGTTATAAGCTGGGTCTACAAGGTTCTGGAGCAGGTGTTGATCCTGGTAGCAACATAAGTAGCGCCCTTGATTTTGGTTCCTTTACAACTAATACCAGTCGCAGTTGGGGCGAATCTGTCAGCACTAGCGATACGCTCGATCTTTATCGAGTCAATTTAGTGCAGTACAGTAATCTTTCTCTATCTCTAAACAATTTAAGTGCGAACGCAGACTTGCAGTTGCTCGATAGTGCTGGGGCGGTACTAGCAAGCTCAAGTAACACTGGAACGGCTTCTGAGTCCATGATTCGAGCGTTGAATGCTGGAACGTACTTTGTTCGAGTTAACTCGGTTAACAGCAACACACCCTACACTTTATCAACAGCGACAAGCTTTATTAATGCCGCTCCAACCTCGTTACAGTTCAATCTCAACAAAGCGTCTTTTAGTAATACTGAGACACTTACTATCAGTAGCGGTCAGGTTTGGGACAACAACGGCACTACAGATATAACTCGGATAGATTTTCGTCTGTTGCGCCCAGACAACACTTGGATTGACGTGAACGACGCTCTCAATTTCACACCTTCTGGCACTGACAATCGTTCTGCTGGCTTCAACTACAGTTTGAATTTAAGTGGATATGGTAGCGGAAATTATACATTACAAGCGATCGCGTATGACAAGGCTGGTGCTGCCAGCAATGTTGTCAGCAAGAACTTCATTGTTCAAGTTCCAAACCAAGCACCCACATCGTTGCAGTTTGGATTGAATAAAACCACGTTTCTTAATACTGAAACTCTCAGCATTAATAACGGATGGGTCTTTGATGGTAATGGCGCAAGCACCCTTTCCCGTGTAGACTTCCGCCTCATGCAACCCAATGGTACTTGGATTGATATCAGCGATGCTACTAGCTTTACCACTGCGCCAAATCCAAACTGGGGGGCTTTTAGCTACAGCTTAAATTTAGGCAGTTACAGCGCCGGAAACTACGCCCTCTCAGCGATCGCCTACGACAAATCTGGAGCCATTAGTAATACAGTTAGCCAAAACTTCACTATTCAAGTTCCAAACCAAGCACCCACATCGTTGCAGTTTGGATTGAATAAAACCACGTTTCTTAATACTGAAACTCTCAGCATTAATAACGGATGGGTCTTTGATGGTAATGGCGCAAGCACCCTTTCCCGTGTAGACTTCCGCCTCATGCAACCCAATGGTACTTGGATTGATATCAGCGATGCTACTAGCTTTACCACTGCGCCAAATCCAAACTGGGGGGCTTTTAGCTACAGCTTAAATTTGAGCAACTATGCAGCGGGGAACTACACGTTGTGGGCGGTTGCTTACGACAAGGCTGGGGCAATAAGCAATAGCCTCAGCCAAAGCTTTGTCGTACAGATTCCAGTAATTAACGACTGGTTTAGCCTCAATCTCAAAGATAAGGAACTAATTGATCTTACTCGGAATTTAGCAAAAGATGGTCAGCTTAACCGCACTGACATGATTGCTATTTTTCGCAATGCAGAAGATGGCAATGTCGTTGATGCCAGTGAATTGACTGATTTACGCACACTGATTATCAATGCCAGTCGCTTCAATATTGATGACTCGGTTCGGGTTCTATCAAACAAGGTTGTGAATGGAGACGTTGCGAATCAGTGGTATACCGGCGGAGGCAGCCCCAGAGCGTTAGGCAATCTGTATGCGGGTAGCAGTGGTAGTCAGATGGAAGACTTGATCAGCAAGTGGTTTTTGGGACTGGATCGTCCTTCAGCCATCTCCTCCGATAGAACTACAGCCTATCAGTACAGGCTTGCCACTCCTGCATTCTCCGTCAACGGGATTACCTATCAAGATATACAACAGGGCGATGTAGGAGATTGCTATTTCTTAGCAGGCTTAGGAGAATTAGCACTGCGTTCTCCCAATGCTATCTATAATGCAGCGACTAATAGTGGCATGTTCATCGATAATTACGATGGAACTTACACTGTTCGCTTCTTCAAAAATGATGGTGTAGCAGATTACGTCACTGTGGATCGCTATTTGCCTGTAAATTCCTCGGGAGGTTTTGCCTATGCCAATGCGTCCACTGAACTCTGGGTAGCTTTGGCTGAGAAAGCCTATGCCCAAATGAATGAGTCGGGCTGGATTGGGCAGGATGGCACCAACTCTTTCAATGGTACAAGCCTCTCCTCCACAAAAGTATTGAGGAATGAGGCAGGTATTAACTATGGTTGGGATTCAAAAGTCTTTCAGCAATTAACAGGGCGTGCAACTTATTACTCTGGAACTTTAGACTTTACTGCGATGGTCAATGCGGCTCAGTCTGGAAACTTACTAGGTGTTAGTTCTAAGCTGTTAGATTCAGTTGCATCCAATGTGGTTCCTAACCATGCTTATGTGGTGACAGGATATAACCCGATGACGCAGAAATTCACTCTTTTTAATCCGTGGGGAGTTAATGGAGGGTTTTACAATGGTAGCAAGAGGGATGGCATTTTAGAACTAAGCTGGAGTCAGCTTACCGCTAGCTTTGACGGTTGGACTCGTACTGCTTAAACCAGTATTTCAACATTGATCAAATAAATAAGGCGATTGAAAATCTCTTCAGTCCCCTTTCTGAAAAACTTCAAATGACTCGTTAAAGTTCAGCAGAATACTATGACAAAGCCGATACTCTGCCTCATATTATCTCTGTTAATCGGTGAATTCGGAGTTTTCCACCAAACCACTTTGGCAAACAATTTAACTAACTCAATGCAATCAAAACCAGCTACTTCAAAACCTCTGTATATTCGACAAGTAACCTTACACGCTAGAGAAGAAAAGCGTCCTCCAATTGGTTCGCTTCCAAAGCCGAATCGAAATATTGGTTTTGCTTCTGTTTTTCTAAAAATTGAGAATCCTCAAGCAGTAGAGGCAGACTTAACGATTCAAAACATCGAGATTCAAACTATTCAGGACAGGAAGACACAGCCATTTGTCTACAAATCCCAGATGTTTCATCTTCATCCTTTAGAAAATGCTGAACAGGCGATTCATTTGACTAATCAAGTTGGATTTACCAACGAAGAAACAATACGCGCGATCGTCACCCTTCAGATCAATGGTAAAACTCAGGTTATCGAATCTGATGCGGTCGAGGTGCAGCGATATTAGGTCGTCTTTTCTATTCCACTTTCAACGGTTCGATGCACTCCGGGCGATCGCTGCTAGCTCGATTCACCACCTTACTCACTGGGTAAGATGCCATTTCATCAGCCGGATAAATCAGCTTTTGGGTAGCTTCGTCTACGGGGTAAAGTGAGTAGTCGTACAGAAACTCACGCTAAGGCTGAAAGACTGACTAGGTAGAGGTTTCAAAACCGTGCTCAGTCTCGTTGAAACATGCCAGTTAATCTCTAAGTTATTTGTACAGAGCTTTTGAACGGTAGAGTAGGGGCTTCAGTCTCCTGCTTCCTAGTCGGTTCCAGTGATACACCCCTTAACGTAAGTTTCTGGTCGCTTACTCATTAGACCCCTTTCCCTTGTGACCCGCCTTCCATTTTGTTAACCCCTATGCCGGATAACATTGATTATCCGGCATAGGGTTTGGCAAAAAGCATTACCCTCTAGGCGTTAGAGAGAATTGATTAATTGCGTGATTGGCAATTAGTCAACGAGTTTATTGGCTTTCAGCCTTTTGGGGCAGTGGATTTAGTCCAATCAGTTTTGCTGATTATTGGAGCTTAAACAGCATACTGAACTCTAGCTTTTCTATGCCAGATAATAGTGGTTATCTGGCATAGAGGCAAAACTGGAAATACTGGTAGAAGTAATTGAACATTTCCGTTGCTGAAAAATGTTGTGAAGATTTTTGCTTAATTTCTAAATCGCCTAATGATCTCACTTAGACAAATTGCCAACAGTTAGCAATTCGGCAAATTTTGCCGATCCTCGTCTCCAGGTGTCCTGGTTTTCTCGTGCGGTCGGATGTTGCCTCACTTTTGCTATTCATGTTACTTTTAGAGAGTAGCTAGATAAAGTAACATGAATAGCTTGCCTGAACTAAAAGCAAAACTGGCAACCCTCGAAACACAAGTAGCGGCGATCCGAGGATCGGGGGAATGCCTGCAAGGTGTCCGCCTGGAGAAAGCGGCGGCGGGTGGCTCTGCCAGTAGCAAGAGCCAATCTGACTACAAGTACGGTCGTTTACGTTGTGGCAAGGGCAACCTGCTACCCAATGGGCAAAAATCTCAATATGTCCCCTTGGCTGAATTGGGCAATGTGGAAGCGGCGATCGCCCGTGGTAAGGAGTTAACCAAGTTTCAGCGCGAGATTTGCAAGGTCACTGCTCAAATAGATCGCATTGTAGCGACAGCAGCGAGTCTAGGTTTGCCAGTTTGAACTTGAAACCCTTGGAAACGCGATCGCAACCAAGGGTTTAAAATTATGGGCAATCTTCCTTGAAAATCGTCACATTTACGATTCTGATTCCCTTCACCCGTTATCTATAGCGTAATCGCTGAAACACCTGCTGTAAAATTGTTTTACTTCGTAGACGGTTTCTACAATGTAAAAATTAAATTTTACTTTCCGGTATTTTTAGTGGTTTAGGGTGAACTCTAATAGTGAAGTTATTGAGAGAAAACAATGCCATCAGTCTGGGATTGCCTTTTTAAAATTATGTTTGCTGGCGCGTTTGGGGGCTTAGTTAACACATTGCTGAAGGGTGAGGGACTTTCTATGCCGAATTGGAGAGTCGGTGTATTTTGCCCAGGCTTTCTAGGTGACATTATTATTGGTGGCGCTGCTGCCTCTGTCTCTTGGGGTCTTTATGGTGCAGGAAGTGGAATTGATCTAGCAGCAGAAAGTGAAAGACAAATCGTTAGTTTAACTATTAGTGCTTTATCTGGAGCGTTCCTTATTGGCATTGGAGGGGCTAGATGGTTAAGTGCTGAAGTGAACAAGCAGATCGCACAAAAAAATACAGGTCTAGCTGCCAAATTGAATGATGTAAATCCTCAAGAGTGTACAGATCTTGCAACTTTACCTCCTGTTCTGGCGGCAAAACATCTTGAGCAAATAAAACTAAACACTGCGCAGTAAGTCGGTTAGTAGACGAAAATTTGTCAAAGCTCGGTATTCCTTCTGTTCGTAATCTTCTAAAAAAGCTGAGTGATAATCTGTCATGTATGCCGCATATTCGTCATACTTTGGCTTCTCTTTCAATCTTTGCTTATTTCCACAGCGAACTGTCCTGAAGGATGGGGTATGGGCAACGATTCGTGTAAAAAAGGGCCATTTGATGAGTTTCGACCTGTTTTAATGCCTCAAACCCTGATTCTTTCGTTTCTATCTTCCCAATTTTAGTCTCAAAGGGCCGTTGCTGAAAAGACTGCTGTGTAAGCATTTCAAATCAAATGGCCCCAAAATGTACGAATCGTTGCCATACCCCTAAATCTGCCCGCCTACGCCTTTAAACTTCTCAACAAACGCCGCGATTTTTTGGAAAACGCTTTGCTTCTTGGTTTTGTACTGTGGATTAAGCGGACTCATTTTAGGCAGTGTTGAATTTAACTCAGTCCCATTTTCACTGGCGAACTCGCGTTTCAGGGAGGCACTGATATAGCGCTTGGCTGCTTCGACCTTCAAGCCTTCTGAACGAATCAACTCATCTGCTTCGCGGACTTGCTCGGCTTGGGCAAATTTAAAGAAAGTATCAATGATGCTGGCTTTATCTGCCATCTCATCGAGATTGGTTTGATTAATGAAATCCACAATCAGGCTTTCTTTGGCTCGATTACCCAGGCTGCCCCGAATCAAGCGGCGCACTTCTTCGATCAATTCACCTTTACTTTTATTCTTTTTATTCTGCTCAAAAATTAGCTCAAGAATGTAATCCAGATTGATCTCTTGGGATTTCAGCAAATCCACTTCAAACACCACATCGTCCCAATCGATCGCGGATTTTTCTTCTTCACTGCCCGCTTTTTCCCGGCGCAACCAGTCGCGGATATCGTTGTAGGTGGAGCGGTAATCTTGAATGGTGCGCTCGGCAGGAACCCTAATTGCTTGGAGTGCCGTCAGGTCTTCATCACTTAAATAGTGTTCCGCTTTAAACACTTCAACCGCCGCTGGGTCATTCATATCGACATGTTGCAAGGCTTTCAGGCTGGCAAATTCATCGTAGTTTTGCAGCACATTCTCAACGCGCAAGTATTCACCAAATAGCTTGGCAAAGTCTTTTTTGTCTTTTTCTAAAACAATCTCGTCGGGATTGGGAAAACGCTGCTCTAATTCCGTGACTACCTCCACAAAGCCGCGCCGCGCTTCGCCAGTCACCACATCGGTAAAGCCGCCCATGTATTCCTTGTAGCTTTTTTCCAACACCACGTTTTTGGTGTTTTTATCGCCAAACAGGGTAATGGCATCAATGGTGGCTTGTTCTAAATCGCGGAAGGTGACGATATTGCCAAAGGTTTTGGTGGCATCATAAATGCGGTTGGTGCGTGAATAGGCTTGCAGCAAACCGTGATAGCGCAGGTTTTTGTCCACAAACAACGTATTGAGCGTAGGCGCATCAAAACCAGTCAGGAACATACCCACCACGATCAGCAGGTCAATTTCTTTGGCTTTCACTTGCTTGGCAAGATCGCGGTAGTAGTTTTGAAAACCATTGCTATCTACGCTGAAGTTGGTTGTAAAAAGGGCGTTATAGTCAGCGATCGCCACGCCTAAAAATTCTTTGGCACTGCTGTTCATAGCTGATACATCAAAGCCTTCATCCAAAATTTCGCCCACGGTTTCTTGTTCTTCATTGGCGGCAAAGGAGAAAATGGTGGCGATTTTCAGGGGTTTATCGCGGTCTTTTTGCAACTGCTTAAACGCTTCGTAATACAGCTTGGCAGCATCCACACTGCTCACGGCAAACAGGGCATTAAAGCCTTTGCCGCCCGCTTGCAAGCGGTGGGTTTTTTGGCGGAAGTTATTCAAGATGTATTGGGAAATCCCGCGAATGCGATCGGGGTGTAACAGGGCTTGTTTGTTTTCGGCGGCGCTGAGCTTTTGCTCGTCTTGCTCGGTTTCAATGGCTTTGAATTTTGGGCGCACATCGTTGTAGTCCACCTTGAACTTCAGCACTTTTTCATCACGGATCGCGTCGGTGATCACATAGGAATGCAACTCACGACCAAATACACTGGCGGTAGTGTCTGCGCCCAGGGCGTTTTTCGGAAGAATGGGCGTGCCGGTGAATCCAAACTGATAAAACCGCTTAAATTTTTTCTGTAAGTTCTTCTGCGCCTCACCAAACTGGCTGCGGTGGCATTCATCAAAAATAAACACGACCTGTTTGTTGTAGATGGCTAGGTCGCCTTCGGTTTTCATCAGGTTATTGAGTTTCTGGATGGTGGTGACGATGATTTTGTTGTCGTCTTTATCCAGATTACGCTTCAGTCCCGCAGTGCTGTCAGAGCCATTGACGCTATCGGGTGAAAAGCGTTGGTACTCTTTCATGGTTTGGTAGTCGAGGTCTTTCCGATCTACCACAAAAAACACTTTGTCGATAAAATCTAGCTCAGTCGCCAGCCGCGCCGCTTTAAAGCTGGTTAAGGTTTTGCCTGAGCCAGTGGTGTGCCAGATATAGCCGCCGCCCTCAATACGGCTCCAGTGTTTGGCTTGGTAGGCACTGTTGATTTTCCACAAAATGCGCTCGGTGGCGGCAATCTGGTAGGGGCGCATCACCAGCAAGGTGTCATTCACATCAAACACCGCATACTGCAACAGCGCATTGAGCAGGGTATTTTTCTGAAAAAAGGTGGCGGTAAAGTCTTTCAGGTCTTTAATCAGGTTGTTATCGGCTTTCGCCCAGTTCATGGTGAAGTCAAAGCTATTTTTATGACGCTGGGTGGTGTTGGCAAAGTAGCGGGTATCGGTGCCGTTGGAAATGACAAACAGTTGCAAATACTTATACAGAGAATATTCGGCATTAAAGCTCTCTTTGCTGTAGCGATGCACTTGGTTAAAGGCTTCACGAATCGCCACGCCGCGCTTTTTTAGCTCAATTTGCACTAGCGGCAAGCCGTTGACCAAAATGGTCACATCGTAGCGGTTGGCTTGTGTACCCTTCTGTTCAAATTGCTTGATCACTTGTACTTTGTTGCGGGCAAGGTTCTTTTTATCGAGGAGGTAGATGTTTTGAATGCGACCATCATCAAATACAAAATCATGGATGTAATCGTCATGGATTTTGCGGGTTTTATCGGTAATGCCGTCGCTAGGTTTATCTAAAAAGGTTTCTACAAAACGCCGCCATTCGCCCTCGGCAAACTGCACATGATTGAGCGCCTGCAACTGCTCACGCACATTGGCTAACATGGCTTGCGGGTTGGTGACGCTGGGCAGGTATTGATAGCCTTGCTGGATTAAATCCTGAATCAACTCGCGCTCTAAATCGCTTTCGCTTTGGTAGCTATCACTTTGCGGTGCTTTGGTGTATTGTTCCAGCACGATAAAGTTATTGGATTCGGCGATCGTGTTGTAGTCGATCATCTAAGCCTCCGCTTTGGGAAAGGTGAGCAGTAAATCGCGGTAATATTCGTATTGCTTTTGGCGCAAGGCAATTTCGCGGGGCAAGCCTTCGCTGATGGAGGTGGTGAGGGTGTCGAATTTATCGAGGAGGGAAGCGATTCTAACTTGTTCGGCGAGGGGAGGAAAAGGCAATTTAAGATTTTCAAACGTGCCTAAATTTATATTACTTTGGGCACTTCCTTGCCCCATTTCTTCCAGCTTTGTTTTAAGTGATGACAAGAGATATTCCACGTAACCTGATGTGGTTTTCTCTGGATTTGCAACAAAACCAATAACACTATCAGGAAAACAAGCGTCAAATCCTAGAATAGAGGTTTCTGCAATATTAGCTGCGATAGTAATACACAAAGTACCCTTAGGCCATAATTTACTTTGTTTTAAGCCAATCTCGCTATATGTCTGACTGTATGTCTCAATGATGTGAGATGCGTTTCTAATATCACCCGTTTGAATAAATGGAGTATTCCCACCATATAACTTTGGATCGTTTCTTGGGCGATGCTTTGATTTTCCACGACCAAAATCAAGAGCCACCTCCCCCAATGTCTTCCACTCCACTTCACCTTTTTCAAAAGTCAACAACCGATCGCGGTAGTAGTTGTATTGTTTTTTGCGATCGGTCAGCTCGGCGGTCAGCTCGGCGGTCAGCTCGGCGGTCAGTGCTGTAAAAGTGTCCAAAATCCGCACGATTTCGGCTTGAATGGCAAGAGATTTTTCGGGGTTGTCTGGGCATGGGATGGGGATTTGGAAGGTAGCCAACCTATCGCCATGCACTCGAATAACTTTCGTACCAGTTCGATTGCGTTTCTTGAAATCAAAGAAATGCGGTGTTTTGAGATAATAAGCTAAATATTTAGGGTTCTGATTGTGTTTAAAAATATAAGTCTCACCGCTTACACAAACTTCTTCTTCACCCAGCCAAACTAAAGTTTTGCAAACATCTTCAATATTTTCACTGGTCGTGGCAATAATCAAATCACTCTTTTGTGCTTTTCTTAATTTGGTTGCCAATGTAGAGGAAACAAAGGATTTGGTTTGGTACGCATAATCACCGTAGAATGTATAAATCTGACCGTAATGAATACAGCCTATACCACTATCTGTAAAATCACTTTTCTGTAAGCCACTGCCACGGACGAACTCGCCTAATGCTCCCAACGGCTTCCACTCCACCGCCACCCCATCCAACAGCCTTTCCAGAAAGTTCATCCCGCTCATTCCTCAGTCTCCTGACCTTCAATCTCCGCCACGATCGCATCAATCTCAGCACGCAAGCGATCGATCTTCGCAACAGTGGTTTTTAATTCAGCATTAAGGGCGGTGATGTTCGTGATTTCGCGAGTGTCCTTGGCTTCCACATAGCTGCTGACCGACAGATTGTAATCATTAGCAGCAATCTCTTCAAAAGGCACCGATCGGGCGAAGTGGGCAAGGTTTTCTTTGCTATCAAACACCCCCATGATTTCGGCAATGTGATTATCGGTGAGGGTGTTATTGTTCGTTTCTTTTTTAAACAGTCCACTAGCATCAATAAACTGGGTGGCGGTGTCGGGCTTGTGTTTCGATAGCACCAAAATGGTCACTGCGATGGTAGTGCCAAAAAACAGATTGGGCGCGAGGGCAATCACCGTTTCAACGTAGTTGTTATCCACCAGATACTTTCTGATTTTGGCTTCCGCACCGCCACGATAAAAAATACCGGGGAAGCACACGATCGCCGCGCGACCCTTGCTCGATAAATAGCTCAAGCAATGCAGCACAAAGGCAAAGTCAGCTTTAGATTTAGGCGCAAGTACGCCTGCCGGGGCAAAGCGATCGTCATTAATCAGCGTTGGGTCATCACTGCCAATCCAGTTCACCGAATAGGGCGGATTAGAGACGATCGCATCAAAGGGCTTTTCATCAGCAAAATGCGGGTCAGTCAGCGTGTTGCCCAACTGCATATTGAACTTGTCGTAGTTGATGTTATGCAAAAACATATTCATCCGCGCCAAGTTATAGGTCGTGTGGTTAATCTCCTGCCCGTAAAAACCGTCTTCAATGAGGTGAGCGTCAAAGTGCTTTTTGGCTTGCAATAGCAGCGAACCAGAACCACAGGCGGGGTCATAAATTTTATTGACACTGGGTTGCTGGTGCATAGCAAGCTGGGCAATCAGCCGAGAGACATGCTGCGGGGTAAAAAACTCGCCCCCCGATTTACCCGCATTGGCGGCATAGTTGGAAATCAGAAACTCATAGGCATCGCCAAACAGGTCGATATGGCTGCCCTCAAAGTCACCAAAATCCAGCCCTGCCACGCCTCTTAGTACCGCAGCCAAGCGCAGGTTTTTGTCTTTAACCGTGTTGCCAAGGCGGTTGCTGGTGGTGTCAAAGTCGGCAAACAACCCTTTGATGTCCAGATCGGAGGGGTAGCCATTGGCAGAACTTTCGATCGCCGCAAAAATTGCCGCTAGGTCGGTGTTTAGGCTTTCGTTGGTGTTGGCGCTGGCGACGATCGTGGCAAACAACTGGCTAGGGTAGATAAAGTAGCCTTTGGTTTTAATGGCATCGTCTTTGATGTCGTCGGTAATGACACTATCGGGCAGCTCGGCGTAGTGGATGCTGTCATCACCAGCCTCGATGTAGCTGGCAAAGTTTTCACTGATAAAACGGTAAAACAGCGTGCCGAGTACATATTGCTTGAAATCCCAGCCATCGACTGAGCCGCGAACATCATTGGCGATTTTCCAGATTTGGCTTTGTAGGGCGGCGCGTTGTTGGGTACTCGTCATTGTGAAAATTCTGTTGCAATTGCTTATGCATAACTATTGGTTATACGGAAAGTTTCCGTATAACACCCCAAAATGGATGATTAGCCAGACGATTTCCGCATAACACTCCAATCGAAGAGATAGGCAGAATCATTCTGCATCACATACTATTTTGGGTGAATCGATCGCACTATTCTGTCTACTGAAAATCCGCTCAGCGATCGCACCCTCCTAATTCACTTTTCCTTTCCCACCCGCCAAGCACTTTCAGCCCCATTCCTGCCTACCCTGGTAAACACAAACCCATAGCGGCAAAACTCAGCCCCGTGCAGTGACTTCAGCCCCAACAACGGCGCAAGCTGGCTAGTCGAGAGTAACGACCCCTTCTCAGCCACTTGCGCTCCTTTTTATCTAAGCCCTTCTGTACACTAGCACTCACCAGCATGTAGGAAAGCCAATTCCTACAGTTTCCTACACTAAAAAAACTTGAAGCAATAAAACCCTTACGGTATAAGGATTTCAGACTTTTCCTACCTATACAGGTTATGCATGTTTTAGCGACATATACTGTGTAAACACCTCTTCAATTCCTGCAATCCTTTCAGTGGCTCAATCTTTCCATCCTAATGAATCGCTTGAGCAATCCGCTCCGTCAATTCCTCTCGGTAGGCTTGCGCTCGATCTTCCTCACGCTTTGCCTGCGGGGTACTGTTTGAATACATCTTGGAAACATAGGTTTGAATTGTAAAACATTGATAGGAAACCACACAAATCAAATTTCATCTGAGTGCTTCAAGTTTGCTGAGTAGGAGGTTAACGAACACTATAAAAGCTCCTCCCTCTTCTGGAGATGGATCAACTAAGCGATGAGCAGACGGGTTACGAAAAGTCCCGACGATGCCAGCATATAAATCTCGGTAGCCCTGCCGTTCTGAAGCAACTGTGAACTTCGAGGCTAACGTTCCTTTTTCACTAAATACGTTGTTCACTAGGGCAGAGCCAGTGCAATTTGGATCAGAGATGGAACCGACATCACGCAACCGTTCTTCCAGAATGACTCCTGCTGTCCTTACAGCGGAATCCCACAGCATGGAATCTGAGCTTCCTGCACCTAAAATTGGCAAACATCGCTGCTTTAACTGCTCATCAAAACCACTGATATCTGCCAGAGGAGTTAAGTGAGTGACGAAAGATATATCAGGGGCGCTGAAGTCTGTATCTACAGCTTCGTAAGCTTTTCCCATTATCGTACATTTACGTTCAGCCTCATTCTGTTTCCCTGATTTCTCGGTTTTGTAAGTGATGGCGCAATGAATAAGTCCATTTTCCGATAGAACATTTAATGCTCCCTGAGTAATTGAAATTTCGGATAGTTCTTCTTCAGTCCCTTTGAAGTCCAGCATTCCAGCATCAAGCAACACTGAGTCTAGGGTGTATTTATGAACCCACAGGATTCCGACTTCCTCATTCAATTTCTCTTCTCGAATCTTTTGAACAAGCCATCGGATAAGTGTTTTTTGCTGATTTGTCAGGTTATACATCTGAAGAACAGTTACAAAAAGAAAGATTAAGCACTACGACGAATCCGGGTTACTTTTCCTCTGTGCTCTAATCTAGGTGCGAACATATCATAACTTCAGAACTGATTTTTACTTTTGCCATTGGTGCAAAAAAGGCGCAGTCTCAATTGGTTAAGAGTCCCGTTTCAAACAAATGATCCATTTGCTCAGACGCCCATAGGTCAGTGGTCATTCGGTGTATTTCTCCATCAATGGTTAGGGTGTATGTCGCTCTGCTCAACTCAATCGAAATCTTGAATCGAGGCTTCAAGTCCTCGTTCATAGCGGTCAGGAGACTGGCACCCATCAGCCCCAGTCTCCCACCCCGCATCAAGCCCCTTCTGCCAGTTTAATTACCTGCTGACGTTCTTCCGGGCTTAGGTCGCGTAAACCCTTTATCAAGGTTAGAAGGTCAGGCTTGGCAATTTTATTCTCCGGCGGTTCTTCCAACTGCTGGAACAGAAGACGGTCGATCGCCTCGGAAATAGGGCGCAGTTTCTCTTCGGGGGTGGTGCGCTCGTAAATCTTTCGCAGAGTTTCGACACTGTGTCCCATCGCATACGCGAGCGATCGCAACTCTGCATCACTCAACCCAACTTGAAACGCCCAGGTCGCCCACATCGCCCTCAGCATGTGCGGGGTGATGTTTTTGCCCAAGATTTGATAGGAGGTCCGCTGAAACGATCCCACAAAGGAATTCGCATCTGCTTGTATGCCTTTGTTTGGCACCGGGAATAGATACCCAGAGCGCCAAATAGCAGATTGGCGGCGATGCGGTTGTTCACAGCTATCTTTAGGATCAAACTCAGCCCGACCCGCAGTCACCCACTTACCCCGTCGTCCCTTCAACTCTGGGTCCCACCAGTCGTAGACTTGTAGGTGCTTTTTGCCTTCCGCCATCCACCACCCGCACAGGTAATGGTCCAGGTGTTGATAAAAGGTTGTACCATCTTCAAACGTACGTTCGGGAATGAGCATCGAGTAAATCCCGTAGGTCTCATCTGTTTTATAAGAAGCGAGTTCCAAAACCCAGATCCCTTCAGGGTAGAGCTGCCCTTTAAACGAGTAGTCCCGATATAAATAGTTATCGGCTAGAGTGCCATCTTCGTTCTTTTTGCGTTCTTCTGAAGGTGGGAGGGGGAAGTAGCAGCCGTCCACGGGCACATCAGCGGGTCGAGTGACAGGACAAGAGAGGGCGATTAGGGTGTCGCGATAAGGCTTTGATCGCCGGGGTGGCAAATCGATGATGAAGGCCCACTTCAGATAGTGCTGGTGAGAGATCGCAATTACAAAGGGTTCACAAAAGTCTCCTGTTTTGCGTCGGGGGCGGCACTGAATTCGCAGTGGCTCTAGTAATGCCCGCCTTAAGGTCGTCAGGGCAGTTTCGCCCTCAACTGGATCGGGCCACTTCAGATCTTGATTTGCCACGAAGGTTCGAGTGACCTCCCACTTCTTTTTGACTGCAACGACTTTACGAATTTGCTCTTCTAAGGCTACGAAAATTGGAATGGATCGATAATCCCCAGGGAGGCTAACTTGGTGGCGATATAAGTACCAAGCAATACGTTTAAGAGCGGTTAGCTTACTTAACTGCGTCCGGGGGCTAGTAGAGGCGTTTTTCTCGCGAATAAACTTAAAATAACCCGCAATCCAGGCTTCTAATTGAAGCTGCTTTTCTCGCCAGAGTTGCTTTTGCTGCTTGGGAGTCAAGCCTTCCAGGTCTTCCTCACTCACATACGGGACTAGATGCGCGAAGCTTAGCTCGTTTAAAGCGACAGGGGAATCTTGATGGCGATACGCATATCCCAAGAGCAGCCGGATATCTTTTAAGTAGCTCTTGCAGGTATCCTCTTTAATTGCACGCAGCACCCTGCCGGGGTAGTAGGACGCAGTCATAAAGCGTTCTATATCGTCAAACTGGGCTTGCAGTTTGGGCGGAGTTTCGGCTTCAGGCAGCGAGTACTCGAAATAGGCACCCTGACGACTGGTCAGCGGTAGATCTTGAACGCGACGGCGACCGCTAGGAAGTTTAGGCGGACGGCATTGGTCTTGAATTCTAAGAAAGCGATCGGTCGGCCACCAGGACTGGCTTTCAGTCCAGCACAGAAACTTTTCTAGACGATTCCCGTAGGTATTGCGGCTAGCTTGGCTAAGCGTGGAGTTTTCCAGGGCTTGAGCGATCAGTTGCCGCCCTTTTCGCAGTCGCAGGACGGTTATCGTTTTGATATAGGCTTCTGCGGACTGAACGTCCGCCCCAGTCATTTTTTTGCTACTGACCAATCGTTTAAATCCGAGTTTAGGCAGCAGAATCCGATAGATGGCAGAGCGAGTTTCGTTAATAATTCGCTCTGCTTGTATCGGTGAATAATTTGCCTTGATCTCTTCAAAGTAGAGTTCAAGAATTTGATCAAGGTTGATGAATTTAGCAGTCATAATAAATCCTTTGAAGTAATGGTGAAGTTTGCAGGCGATCAATTAGCTATTATTGAAGAGCTAATAAAACAGTGAGTTGGATGCTTAGAGAATTAAGAAAAACGGCTAAAAGTTGATTATTTATTGCTGAACCTTTCTAGGAGTCTAGCATTGTATTTCTGCTACGTTCGTAGTTAAAATTGAACCCATAATAGCTAACAGTTGATGGCGAAAGGTTTGCGGTGAAAGAGAAAATGGAAACATAATAAATCCTTTGGTTTTCGTTAATAAGAAGTAGCTATTCAATAAATCCTAGAGGCTGAATTGGTCGGATTTATTAAGGAATTGAAGTTTCTAGGAATATGCTGAATTTGGACTTTGGAAAAAAACTAGGTCTTGTGGATAAGCTAGGACAGCTTCTAGTAGAGAGCCTTTAAATATCTGGCTACTGGCTCTGGATAGAGGGAAACTACTCAATATTCACGTCAGGTTCTGTACAATCAGATTGATCAATATCAAATTTAATTTCTCCTCTGGCGATTCTTTCGAGGAATTCGCTGGTAGATATTTCAAGCTGCTTGCTCATTTTCTTGAGTAAAGCTGCGCCTGTTGGAGTTAGGCTATAAGATGATTTTTTTTTAACTTCTCCGTATTTTGTTTCTGCTTGACCACGGATTGATTTCCTCGGTTGAACTTTTTTCTTTTGATAGGATTCGCGCTGCTTTTTTCCCTTGTCGCTTCGATTAATCATGGTTAGACTCTAGATGTATTTTTCTCCGGAAAACGCAAAAAACCCCCGCCGATCATGAGATCAACGGAGGCCTTTATATGGATTATCCGGAAATTATTTTTGCTGTTTTATTGGGGAACTTTTATTCCTAACCCAAAAATAACATAAGCACGCAAATTTATCATTGATAGTGAAAAATTAAACCGTCATCTACGTTTAGCTTCGCAGCCAATTCCATCTTTATCCCGGTCAAATCCATGGGGATCGGGGGGCAATACTCGAAAATTCTTTTGAGGAATATCTTTGCAATTTAAATCGGGAGGTGCCGGAGGGATGCAAAAGTCAGGGTAGGCTTTATCGCAACCTGAAGCCGCTTGCACCATTTCAGGCGCAGGATTGAACATAGCTAAAGAGATCGCAACAGCAAAACTCAGCAAGACATACAGCCACTTCATGAGCAATTCGTTAATTAAAACAACTCCCCAAGAGTGCCCACTCTGAAATTTTAAGCTCAGGATTTTAAGTGTTTTTATCGAAAGCACACTATTTTTGGGAATTCTCAAAGGGATGAGTGCGCTACTACTATGACCCTACTAAAAAAAGCAGTTAACTTGATTCCGGTTGGACTTGTGCTGACGATTACGATTCTGGCTTTTCAAAAATGGCAGGCTGTTCAAGCATCAAAGCCGGACTACAACAATTCTAATAAAGTACTTCAAGGGCTAGCTCCCCAACCAGGGAGTTCGGAAAGGTGGGAAGTGACGAATGTAGTGGATGGCAATACGCTTACTGTTAGGGTTGAAGGAAAAGACGATCGCATTCGACTCTGCGGCATTGATGCACCGCAACTGGGTCAGCCCGTGGGGAACAATGCGCGTGCAAAGTTGAGATTGCTCGTCAGTGCAGTAGGGAATCAGGTGATTGTGGTTCCGTCAGAGCGAGATCGAAATGGGCTGCTGCTCGCAGAAGTTTTTGTCTCAGCCGGAAAAGGAACTGAGGAAGAGAAGCTGCTGAATTACGAGATGGTTCAAGCAGGGATGGCACGTCACTATAAGGAATACAGCGATCGCTGCCCCAATGGAGGCGAGATTTTGGCTGAGGCTGAACAGGAAGCGAAGGGTAAGCGGTTGGGACTATGGGTGAAGCAATGATTGCTTAGAGCAATGGCCAATTCTCACGAGTCCTTTGGGCATTCCATTATTAGTCGAGTATGGGGTTGTATCGTGCAGTGCTAGTTTACTAGCTGCTTAGTGCTTGTTGTAAAAGTACTTTTACAACGAGGGCAATCGATTTGTCCTGATTTTCCGCTAGGTACTCGTAATTTTACCTGGCATGAGGGGCATGAAATAACAGTCTTTCCTGAGGATTGAGTTTCATGATGATTTGCAGCAATGACGATTTGAGCACATGCTACAGCATCGGATAATGCTTGGTGATGGTCCAATTCAAGCCCTAAATAATCACAGACATTTGGCAACTTTGTGGGACGAATATTCCATGTCTTACGAGCCAGTTGAACCGTACAGATAAAGTTCTGCTTGGGTCTGTTGACTCCGTGAGCATCGCAGCACGCATAGAGCACACCCTTATCAAAACTGGCATTATGCGCTGCTAAAAAGTTAGCTTCGCTGATCATAGGGCTGATCGTAGACCATAACTCGCCAAAGCTGGGTTTGTCAGCAACATCATGCCAGCTAATACCATGAATGTGAGTAAACCTGAAATAGTCCCTAGGTGGGCGGATGAGATGGTAGCTACGTTGGACGATCCGGTTATTTTCTACTCGCACAAGTCCAATAGCACAGGCACTATCCCGTCCATTGTCCGCCGTCTCAAAATCCAAAGCTACAAAAGTGCTCATTGGCAGATGCTTCTAACCCAATAACTTCGCTTGTCCCACTTCATGGTTTAGTTTTAACTTCACTACTCAACTAAGACATCTGGGTTGTCTGATTTGGAAATAGCATGAGAACCCAGTCAATTGTTTCTAAAGTCTGGAGCTTGTGAAACGGGTATGACATTGATTCGTCACTGCTGCTGACTATCGACAAATTCTAATTTGTGGGATGACCACGAAGTGGCTTTCCTCTAACTCCCCCGTCATCTTATTGTTTTTTTTATGCCAATAAACGGTACGAACCGCCACTTCACCCGGTTGAAATTGAAACTGTTCTGGTTGTATCCTCTGTCTGCGTAGCGTTTCAACGGCAGATCTTGATAATGCCCCAATTGTTTGCCCTGTCTGGGTTTGGATCATCCACCCAGTGTTTTGATTGTTTACAGTCAGCCGGAGCATTTCTCCCTCTCGTAGTCCCTTAATTATTGTCTGATTATCTTGCGTTGCTTGATGTCCCAAATTCACGTCCCCCGGTGTTAAGTCCAGGTAAGAAATTTTTTGCGGTGACAAGTACTGGGAAGATGCGATTGCGTGGCTGATACTTCCAGCCTCCTGTACAAACTGGCATGACTTAGTAGAGCACAGTATTAATTCGTCTATGGCACGGGTCATTGCAACATAAAATAATCGCCGTTCAGCCTCCAGTGAATCTGACCGGGTTGTAAACCCATCGGTCAGTAAAATGACTTTTTGAAACTCTAGCCCCTTAGCCCCGTGGCAACTCGTGACAAGCACCGAGTCATCCTGGATGAAATTTGTCCTACTTTCATTGAATTCAAAGAGAGTTGTCAAAATATCATCGGCGCTGATGGGGCACATGCCCTCTTCAAAACCACCTGTCCGCTCCTGATCTATTTCTTTGCCAATTCTTAAAAGCGTTTGTACCGTAGGTTCATGTTCGCTGTGGCCCCAATGATGAAATAGTTTTTGAAAGCGATCGTGGACCGATTCATGCGCTTCTAGTATCCGACCGGCTCCTGCCTCTTTCAGCTTCTCCACGAGCCGATGAGCGCTCCAGTTTCGGAGTAACCGGATCTCTTCCCCCTTGAGAGCATAGGTGGAAATGGTGTGCTGCTCTAGTAACGCTCGTATCGGACCAAGCTGCTCCCATTTGCGGGCAAGCACCGCAATCTGATTTACCTTAATTCCAGCTTGTATCCATGCCTGGATCTGTTCACAAACCCAGGCAGCTTGAGTAGACATTGAGGTGAATTGCAACGCCTTGACTGGGCTACCTCCAAGCCCGTGACGCTCTTGATTAATGTGAACTTGCTCTTCAACCGTTCGTTTACAACGGGTTTGGTTGTGCTGGATCAGGCAATTAGCGGCTGCAATAATGGATTCAGTGGAACGGTAATTTTCAACTAAAAGCAGTCGTTTGGCTCGATACTCAATTTCAAAATCGAGGATGTATCGGGTACTAGTATTTCTAAACTCGTAAATATTTTGGTCATCATCACCGATCGCGCACAAATTGATTTGCACTGAGCGAGCCTCATCTTCAGACTGCCCCAGCCCTGCAACCAACTTAATCAATCGATACTCATCCTCAGCGACATCCTGATACTCGTCCACAAAGATATATTCCAGATTACCCAGGACTTGCAACCGCCGCATCTGGCTATCATCGTCCTCTGCGTCTGTTTCATCCCCTTGCTCCAGCAAGGCACAAGCATCCTTCAAAAGCTGCTGGAAGCTGTTTTCTTGGTCTTTCTGCGTCGTCTGATTCTGTCCGAGGGTTCGCCCTAATAACGATAGCGACAGACCGTGAAACGTAAACACCCGTAAGTTAAAGGCCAAAGCCCCAATCAAACTCTGGAGTCGGAGGCGTAGTTCTCCTACAGCATTTCGGTTATAAGCAAGCACCAAAATACGGTTGGGATTGACCCGCTTTACTTTGACCAAGTAGGCAATCCGATGAACGATCGTTCGTGTCTTACCAGATCCCGGACCTGCTATTACCACCATGGCTGACTCATCTGCTTCGACGATCGCCCGCTGTGCCGGGTTTAATGGCTTCATGATCTGGTTATAGTCCACTTGAGTAATCGGACGTTTTGCCGCGTCTGAGGCAAGCGCCGGATGAGCAGTGTCAAACTCCTGAGGGGCTAACTGGAAGTAATCGGTGACTAGTTGATGGCGAACATCTCGCTCTAGAGTTTTGCCATATTGCACCATCAGATGAGTCTGTCGTGCTTGCTCGTCATACCGCTCTTTCAACTCTCGATAGCGACGACGGACCGTATCAATCCTGGCTCCTTTTATGACTCTCATTTTCAACGCCTGACGGAGCAGGTTTAACCCATCGGTTAAACGAAAGACTTCATGCTGATGCAACCAAAGTAGGACTGCTTTGATCTCTGCTTCGGTATAAACATGCGGCTGCGATCGCTGATTAACTGCATCCAGCAGTTGCTGCAAATCGTACTCTACTCGTAGTCTTGACCCCGTTTCTGCGCCAAGCTTTATGTAGAGGGATTCCAGTACAAGACTGATTAAATTTTGGTGCTGGCTGAGGGAATCAGCGACGTTAAGGTTTTCTAAACGAAAAATACCAGAAGTAAGCTGCTGAAATTGCACCCATCCTTGAGACTGCCAACTTTCCAGCAAGCGCATCAGGGTAGAAGCTTTAATTTTTTGCTGTCCTTCTGGATCAAGATGGGTCGCTATCCCCCTTAAATTGACTTGAAATGTAGGCCGATCTTTTTGGAGATCTAACAATATTTCCAGCAGTCGTTCTTCCTGCCCACGCAACCGTTCATATTTATTTTGGGCATCCCCTGTCACTCCTTTGGTAAGGAGTAGAGTCAGGGGTAGTTTATAAGCGCAGATTCCCGCTCGTTGCAACTCACGAATGCGATTGGGTAGCTCCTCAATCCTAATTCCAGACTCATCACTCAACCGATCGAGTGGAAACGGCTCATCCTGATGCTGGCAGTGAACTTTTGCCAGGTGCATGGTGTAGATCAGACGCTCAAACTGCTCTACCTGAATGTTTGAAACATTATGGTCACGGCTATACTGCCCAAATTGACGACAGGACTGCTGCGGGTTGTCATAGTTCAGGCTGAATTGCACAAACGTCGAAAGATTTTCGGCCCGCTCAGTCATGCCAAAGGTCTCTAACTGATGCAGTGCAACTTTAATCTTGGTGTTTCGTTGCTCATCTTCGGTAGCAAATGCGTCGTCTAACTCGCTGGTTTGGAAAATTTCTTCTGGCGTGACCCAAAACCAGTCTTCTGAGACTCGATCGCTGCTTTTGTAAATCCGATTTCGTAATCCACGAATCGCCTCAAAAATATTGCGAAGATCCGTTTCGCTCAACTGATTTAAACTTTTTAAGAAAAAGATCGTATCAGCATCCTGCTCGTCGAATAATAGTGTGCAGACCGCAGGATGTTGGTCCCGTCCGGCACGACCTGACTCTTGGATGTAAGCTTCCAAGCTACTGCTCATCGTATGGTGGATAACGGCTCGCACGTCAGATCGGTTGATCCCCATTCCAAACGCACAGGTAGCGGTGACAACATTTAGCGTGCGATCTTTGAAGGCGTTCAACACCTCGCTTTTTTCCTGTCGCGGGAGTTTTCCGTGATAGTGTCGAGCTTCTACTCCTTGTTGATTCAGCATCATTGACAAACGTTCAGACTCTTTACGGGTGGTGGTGTAAACCAACGCACAGCCTTCTTGCTCTAGAGCAGTCTTTACGGCATTACAAATTTCCTGGTGTTTATTGCCGTTGGCAACAATGACTTCATACGTTAAGTTGTCCCGTTGAACAGTGCTGATAATTTCATGCTGTACGTCCAAGCCGTACTGGGTAAAGAGTTGCCGGATATCTTGACGAACCTTATCCGTGGCAGTGGCTGTCAGCAAAGCAAACCGGGGAAGAGGAACCTGCCGTTCCGCATAGAGTTCTTGGATAAACTTTGGAATGTATCGATAGTCAGGACGAAAATCAGCCCCCCACTGACTGACGCAATGAACCTCATCAACGACCCACAATACGGGTAAGCGCTCCATCAGCAAAGCTCGAATGCTGATAGACCTGAGTTGCTCCGGACTGATATAGAGTAAGCCGATTCGACCTTGACGGACTTTATCTAGCCGTTGAGCACGTTCCGGGGCACTTAACATGCCGTTAATGTAGGTTGCAAAATCAAGCCCAAGGTTTTCGAGTTCCCTCACTTGATCTTCCATCAATGCTTGCAGGGGTGAAATGCAAATCGTCAATCCCTGCTGCCGTTGATAAAACATGAGAGCAGGCAGTTGATAGCACAAAGACTTGCCACCCCCAGTCGCCATCAAGACTAATGGGCACTTTCCATCAACGATTGCTTGTACGGCATCTTCCTGTCTACCTCGGAACTCTAGGATGTGAAAGGCTTCTAGATAGGGGTGATAGGTAAAGCCTTCAGGAACTACAGGGAATAATTGATCCAAAATAATTGGAAATCCGGGGAGATGCGTTAGCCAGGTGGATACTGGCTGAGTGGATCGCTCTTGGTTGTGGGTGTAATTCCAGGACAATAGAGCCGCTAAAATTAACCGCTGGTCAAACGGAGCAGATTTACTGGTTATTGGGTTCCACAGTTGTTTTAGGTAAGCGCTATCTACTCCCGTGAGGGCTTCTACGGGTAGTGAGTCCAGCTCAGGAGGGGTGCTAATGACTGGACCCAAGATGCTGAAGAATTGTTGGTAAGCTTGGTCTGCCTCGTCGTCACCACAGGTGAGTAGCCAAACATAAGTTTGTTGGAGAGATTCAGGTTGACACCGCAGTGCATCAATCGTGTGTTGCAGAAGCAGGCGAGTGGCTCTAGCATCTTCCAGTGGGTGATTACTGGCATACTGACTGGGTTTGTAATCTTTATGGAGTTTATGGGAGGGCTGTAAAGGAAAAGCTAGTACGGATAATTCCAGCGTATCGATGATGGGTAGTGCTGCTAAATCTGCCCATTTTTGAGTTAAGTAAAGCTGGTCAAATCGTCTAATATTATGCCCACACAATCCGCCCCTACTCCGATGCAGAATGATGAGTTGGTCATATATCTGATTGGCTTGGGCTTGGTCAACCTCTAGTGAAGCGTTGGGAGAAACTAGCCCGAAACAGTAAATTGTTCCCGTTGGATCTACTTCCAGATCCAAATACCCGTAGAGGGCATCTAGTTTTTGAAGAAGATTCTC
>QBMH01000080.1:33805-34458 GCA_003249025.1 Leptolyngbya sp.
AGAGTTTGACCTCCAGCTACAGGCAGCATTCTTATCTCTTCCTAAAGGTTATTCTTTAGTCAGAATTCCCCTAATGGTCTGGTTAGCAACGGAGACTTTTTGGTTGTTAATAGGTGAGATAGGTAGCATTGGTGACGGGTCGCTCAGCCCGACCCAGAGTAACAAGCATTGGGTCAGCATCAGGCGTAGCACTTAACGAGTTATTTTCGACACTTAGCCGAATAGCTGCTGAGCTGAATTAATCGACTTGAGACCAATTGGAAGCATTAACCTAGTTCTTCCTAACAGAAACTTCCTGAATTTGAAGCTGAGGGAGTTTGCTTTTTGATGGGTGTGACGGGTGGGTGTGATGGGGTGTGACATCACCCTGTGATGAATTTCTATCACCATGTGACATCACACCCCCTGTGATAGCTCCACACCCTTGTATCACGCGCATCACACCCTATCACCCTGTGATGGCATCACACCCCATCACACCCTCAAAAGCGCTGTATTTTAGGAAGTCGCCATCACCCTGTGATACTCCACAGCCCATGTTGACTAAGCCAATAAAATGATTCCGAATTTCCTCAGTAGAAACTGATTTAAACTCCTTTACGTTGCGCTTTACATCGATCGCTTTGATGAATCCTTTTTGCTTAATGGAATAC
>QBMH01000081.1 GCA_003249025.1 Leptolyngbya sp.
GCATCACACCAACTACCGCCTGGCTGATTCCGGTCGGCTTTGAGTAAGATCCGAGCACGGGTGATTTGATAAGCTGCATGTCGTCCAGTCGTGGTAAATTCTTCGAGATATTCACGCTCTTCTAAAGTCAGATCAACAATATATTTTTTGGTCATTTCACTAGGTAACGCGATCGCCTTCTATCTTACCCTCCTCACCCATCATCTAATAATTGGAAAGCCACTAGCGATGACTACACGTCAAGCGCGAGGTGCAACGAATCATTTTTTTGCAACTCATGAGGATGTTTACCAAAACTGGCTAATGGGGAAGAAGTGAGCGATCGCATCCAAACCCCATGCCATCAGCGCACCACCCATAAAGCTGAAGAGATGTCCTTTCCAGCCGGGAGAATTTGCCAAGGGCACCATGCCCCAAAGCATCCTGCTGCAAACAAAGCCCACCAAAATGGTCATCAAAATGGCAATGATGCCGCCTTCAACATAGCCACGCAGCAGCAAAAAACCAAGGTAGCTAAACAAAATGCTATTTGCCCCAAAATATTTTGCACTTTTGGGAAAGAGTAGCCCGTTGCAGCAATCAATCAGAAGTGCTGCTAAGGTGACGATGACCCAATCACGAGTGCCCCGCAGCAACAGTAAGCCGCCTAAAAAGAGAAAGGATTCAGCATTTTGGGTGAGATAGCGATAGGGCTGATGGATAAATTCGCCCATCGGTGGACTCCACAAACCGGGCAAAGCTCGCAGGTTGAAGCCCCACTGGTGGATTTTTCTGCCAAATAGGAAGGCGATCACGATCGCCCCCAGCCAGACATACACAATCATGTCTGCCACACTTTTGATTTGCGCGACCCCCTCTGTCAAGGTCATTTGCACTGAACCATACTAATGGGCAAATAAAATAATCTGTGTAAATAAAACGATGCCGCCATTATGCCCGAAAAGCCTCCAGTGTAATGTTTCTACAGATTCTAATCGGTTCTGCGGCATCCGGCGACAAACTGCGAAAAGTGAGATGTTTCTCAACCCATTGCCCGGTAGCAGGTTGGACAACCTCAATAAGAAAGCCATTATTTTTGATAGAATTTACTATAAATCATAAAATTCAAAATCTCTGAACTCTCTATGATTGCTGATCTTGAATCGATAATTTCGGATAAAGCAAGGTAAGGATGATCGTTGCTGGCTAGTCCGATTCGTCAAATTATGGTTTTTATCACTATAATCAAAAGAACTGTTCCAGGTAGTGTATGAATATATCCACGATTTCCAGCCCACAGCCTGCTGTATGGGCAGGGTTGGATGATCAAGAACTAGCGATCGCCCCCGAAGATTACAGCCTGCTCACCGATCTCTACCAACTGACCATGATGGCTTGCTATGTCGGTGAAGGGCTGGAACAGCGGCACGCTAGCTTTGAACTGTTTACCCGTCGCTTACCCCAAAACTTTGGTTATCTAATTGCGATGGGATTAGCCCAGGCATTGGATTATCTAGAAAAACTGCGCTTTAGTCCGGCTCAAATTGTGGCGCTGCAAGCCACCGGGATTTTTGACCACGCGCCAGATGCGTTTTGGACTTTATTGGCAGAGACAAAATTTACCGGAGATGTGTGGGCAGTGCCCGAAGGAACGGCAGTCTTTGCGAATGAGCCGCTGCTGCGGGTGGAAGCTCCCCTCTGGCAAGCGCAACTGGTGGAAACTTACTTGCTGAACACACTGAATTATCAAACGTTGATTGCCACCCGTGCCGCTCGATTGCGAGATGTGGCAGGCGCAGAAGCCACGCTCCTAGAGTTTGGCACCCGCCGCGCTTTTAGCCCCCAAGCGTCCGTTTGGGCAGCACGGGCAGCGTTGGCAGGCGGGTTAGATGCCACCTCGAACGTCTTGGCTGCGCTCAAGCTAGGGCGCAACCCCGCTGGCACGATGGCGCATTCTTTAGTGATGGCATTGGCGGCAACTCAAGGCACCGAAGCGCAAGCATTCACCGCTTTTCACCGCTACTTTCCGGGTGCGCCCCTGTTGATTGATACCTATGACGCGATCGCTGCTGCCGAAAAACTTGCCGACCAGATCCGGTCAGGCGAAACGCATCTAGCCGGGGTGCGTCTGGATTCTGGAGATTTAGTCTCCCAATCCCAACACATTAGCCAGCTTTTGCCCAACGTGCCGATTTTTGCTAGCGGCGACCTGGATGAATTCAAAATTGCCGAACTGAAAGCCGCTGGAGCCTGCATCAATGGCTACGGACTGGGCACCCAACTCGTGACAGGATCACCCGTCAATGGCGTTTATAAACTGGTGGAAATTGACACCATTCCCGTGATGAAAGAATCCATCGGCAAAGCCACCTATCCCGGTCGTAAGCAGATTTTCCGGCAGTACGACAATGGCATTGCAGTCAGCGATCGCCTAGGGTTGATGACAGAAAACAGGGGTCAGGGGTCAGAAAAAATAACCCCGAAACCTGAATCCCGAAACCCGAAACCTTCATCCCTCACTCAAAACTTCTCTCTTCCTCTCCTCCAACTTGTGATGCAAAATGGTGTGCCAATGCAGCCGCCTGAGTCTCTAGACGCGATCGCCCAGCGTACCGCCGAATCCGTCGCCAGCCTTCCTCCCGCCACCCGCCAGATTCACAGCCCAGTCTCTTTTCCGGTTGATCCGTCTTCTGCTCTCCTCGACCTGATTACCCAAACCCAACGCAAATCCTAACCCCGCGCTCCGCGCTCCCAACCCCCTACTCCCAACCCCGGACGCTTATGCAAACGATCGCTCTTTTTGGCACCAGTGCCGATCCACCAACCTTTGGGCACCAGGCAATTTTGGCGTGGTTATCCTATCGGTTTGATGGTGTGGCAGTATGGGCATCGGATAATCCCTTTAAGGCGCAGCAAACCCCGTTGGCTCACCGGATGGCAATGCTAAAGCTGCTGATTTATGACCTCCAGAGATCGCGTCCCAATGTGCAGTTTTGCCCAGACCTGAGCCAGCCACGTACGATTCACACTTTAGAAATTGCCAAACGGCGCTGGAGTACTGCTAATTTTACGTTTGTGGTAGGTTCTGATTTAGTATCCCAGTTGCCGACCTGGTATCAAATTGAGGATTTATTACAAGAAGTGAATCTGCTCGTTGTGCCAAGACCGGGCTATCCTTTGAGTGAAGCAGCGTTGGCAGGGTTGAGGCAGCGAGGAGCTAAGGTGGCGATCGCTGACCTAATGGGTCCCGATACTTCTTCCACTGCCTATCGCGAACATAAAGATACCGACGGGCTTACTGCTTCTATCGAAGACTACATTCGCCGAGAGCATCTATACGAATGCGAGGACGTGTCCCTAAAAAAGCAACTCCAGTGGCAGACAGCCCCAGGCTAGCCGACTTTAAAGTCGGGGTTGATAACGTGATCTTTTCCGTAGATACCGAGCAAAATCGCTTGCTAGTGCTGCTGGTGATGCGTGATGAACCCCCTTTTTTGGGACAGTGGAGCCTGCCAGGAACGCTTGTGCAGCAAGGGGAATCGCTAGAAGATGCCGCCTACCGCATCTTGGCGGAAAAAATTCGTGCCAAAAACCTTTATCTGGAACAGCTTTATACCTTTGGTGGTCCTCAACGAGACCCGCGTGAATCTGCCGACAGCTACGGCGATCGCTACTTGGCGGTGAGCTATTTCGCCCTGGTGCGATTTGCTGAAGCGGAACTGATTGCCGATGGCGTGAGCGGCATTGCTTGGTATCCCCTGAGTCAAGTTCCAGCCCTGGCGTTTGACCATAATGAGGTGTTGGAATATGGGCATCGGCGATTGCGAAATAAGCTGGAATATAGTCCGGTCGCCTTTGAAGTATTGCCAGAACTCTTTACCCTCAGCGATCTCTATCAGCTTTACACCACGGTTTTAGGCGACAACTTTTCGGATTATTCCAACTTTCGATCGCGCCTGCTGAAACTCGGTTTTTTAGCCGATACAGGGGTTAAAGCCTCTCGTGGAGCCGGACGACCCGCCAGCCTCTACCGCTTTGATGCCGAAGCATTTGCACCCCTGAAAGATAAAGCGTTGGTGTTTATTTAAGGAAGGAGCAAGGAAGATGAAGCAAGAGAGAGGATTGGGAATTGCAGAGGTGCTGGGGGATAAGCGGGCGGAAATTTTGGCGATCGCGGCTCATCATGGCGCATCTAACATTCGTGTGTTTGGCTCGGTAGCGCGAGGGGAAGCCCGCCCTGATAGCGATGTCGATTTCTTGGTAGAAATTGAATCAGGTCGTAATTTGCTAGACCAAATTGCTCTAATGCAATCCTTGGAAAAATTGCTGGGACGGAAAGTAGATGTGGCAGAATCAGACAACTTGCACAGGCTGATCCGCGAAAAGGTTCTTCAAGAGGCAGTTCAGCTATGAGAGACGATCGCTTGTACCTGCTTGATATCCAAGAACGAATTCAACGAATTGAAAGTTATACCCAAGAGGGTTTAGACACTTTTTTAGAATCGGAAATGATTCAAGATGCGGTGATTCGTAATTTTGAAGTGATTGGCGAGGCAACAAAGCGTTTATCTCAAGACTTTAAACAGTCTCATCCTCAGATTCAGTGGCAACAGATTGCAGGCTTACGGGACGTATTAATCCATGATTATGTGCGAGTCAACTTAACTAGAGTTTGGGGAATTATTGAAGACTACTTACCCAGTTTCAAAGGACAAATTGAGAACCTTCTGTCTCAGTTGGGAGAAGGCTTGTAATGGCTGAACTGCAATCTGGGATGGCGAGACTGGCGGTATTAATTGATGCGGATAATGCAAGCGCCGATTTGATTGAGTCGTTGCTCAAAGAGATTGCTAAATATGGCACATCCCACGTCAAACGAATTTATGGCGATTGGACAAGTTCAAGGTTGAATAAGTGGAAAGATAAACTCAACAAATTCGCCATTCAACCGATTCAGCAATTTGGCTACACAACGGGCAAGAATGCCACCGATAGCGCTCTGATCATCGATGCGATGGACTTGCTGTATACGCAAAACTTTGATGGGTTTTGTCTAATTTCTAGTGATAGTGATTTCACTCGCCTTGCTAGTCGGATTCGGGAGTCTGGTCTGGTCGTCTACGGCTTTGGTGAGAGGAAAACGCCAGAAGCGTTTATTAGTGCGTGTGACAAGTTCATCTACACTGAGATTCTGGGACAGTTAGAAACAGTAGAACACGTCACTTCAGCAAATAGTGCGGTTCAAGATGTAGACAAGCAGCAACCTAAATCTTCCGTAATTCCTAAAGATGAGCAAACGTTAAGGGCTAATAAAAATCTGATTAGGTTGCTAAAAGATGCGTATGAAGCAGTCGATGATGAAGATGGTTGGGCGCATCTAGGAGTATTTGGTGCTCAAATTACCAAGCTTTCTTCATCGTTTGATTCAAGAAACTATGGTTACAAAAAGCTCAGCGATTTAGTTCGAGCAACTGATATGTTTGAGGTTCGAGAAACACCTCACGGTAAAAATGCAACGGTAAAAGACTTACATATTCGACTTAAACCTTAATTATGAACATTGCCTCAACGAAGGTTGCCATTGCGATCGCCCAACTCAACCCCACCATTGGAGATATTTCCGGTAACACTCAGCAGATTTTAGCGGCGGCAAACCAGGCAGCCGAGCAAGGCGCACAGTTGCTCTTGACTCCAGAGCTTTCCCTTTGCGGCTATCCACCCCGCGACCTATTGATGCATCCCGATTTTATCGAGTCGATGGCGATCGCCTTAGAGCAGCTAGCCACAGAACTACCGCCTCAATTGACTGCCCTGATTGGCATGGTCGCGATAAATCCCCAAGCCCAACAAGAAGGCGGTAAGCCGTTATTCAACAGCATGGCATTAGTGGCAAATGGACAGATTCAACAGGTGTTTCACAAGCGACTGCTGCCGACCTACGACGTGTTTGATGAAGACCGCTACTTTGAATCGGGGCAGGAAGCCAACCATTTTTGGTTCAGCCCTAGCCCCCACTCTCGCCCCCTCCATATCGGCGTAACCATCTGCGAAGACCTGTGGAACGACGAAGAGTTTTGGGGCAAGCGCAATTATCAGGTGAACCCGATCGCCGACCTCGCAAATATTGGAGTCGATTTAATCATTAATCTTTCAGCATCGCCCTTCACCGCAGGTAAACAGCAGTTGCGGGAGGCAATGCTGAAGCACGCCGCTATCCGCTTTAACCAGCCCCTTGTGTATGTGAACCAAGTGGGCGGCAACGATGACCTGATTTTTGACGGCAACAGTGTGGCATTGAATCGGCAGGGAGACCTGATCGGTCGCGCCTATGCCTATGCAACCGATCTGATGCTGGTGGAATACGACCTGGAAACGAAAGATTTGGTCGCCATGCCAGAGGATATCGCCCTGCCGTCCGAAAACGAAGATGCGGAAATTTGGGGAGCGTTGGTGTTGGGGGTGCGCGATTATGCCCGTAAGTGTGGTTTCACGAAAGCAGTGATTGGCTTGAGCGGTGGGATTGATTCTGCCCTCGTTGCCGCGATCGCCGCCGAAGCCTTGGGTGGCGAGAATGTGTTGGGGGTACTGATGCCTTCGCCCTACAGTTCCGATCATTCCGTTAACGATGCGCTGAAACTGGCAGAAAACCTGGGCATCCACACGCAAACTTTGGCGATCGGCGAACTGATGACGGGCTACGATCACACCTTGGATGCAATGTTCACCGGAACTGAGTTTGGCATCGCCGAAGAAAATATTCAATCCAGAATTCGCGGCAATTTGCTGATGGCGATCGCTAACAAATTTGGGCATCTGCTTCTATCTACAGGCAACAAATCTGAAATGGCAGTCGGCTACTGCACCCTTTATGGCGACATGAACGGCGGTCTTGCCGTGATCGCCGACGTTCCCAAAACTCGCGTGTATTCCATTTGCGAATGGCTGAATGGAAGGACGAAAGACGAAGTACGAGGTGCAAAAGTACGAGGTGCGAAGTACGAAGTGCGAACTCCGAACGCCGAACTTTCCTCAGAAATCATTCCCCCCAACATCCTAACCAAACCGCCCAGCGCTGAACTCAAGCCTGGACAGGTTGATCAAGACTCCCTGCCTGCCTACGAAATTTTGGATGATATTCTGGCGCGCCTGATTCAAAATCAGCAAACGCCTGATCAAATTGTGGCAGCCGGACACGACCCCGAGATCGTCAACAAAATCATCCGACTTGTTTCTCGTGCTGAATTTAAGCGGCGGCAGGCTCCTCCCGTCCTCAAAATTACTGATCGCGCCTTTGGAGTGGGGTGGCGAATGCCAATTGCCAATCGTTGGTTATCTGCAACAACCGAGGCAAAAACTGCGATCGCTCCCTTGCGATCGCGTCCATTTAAACAGTAAGTGATCTTGAGTATGATCTGTGTCAGTATCATGGGTGTCAACAGCTAACTCTATGATTGCCCTAGCAAGGTAAGCTGAATATTGAGTAAGCGTCCCTAAGCTTGATTGACTAGAACGATTGGTGTGAGGATTTTATGACGACTACCCCTTATCTATCAGTGGTTGCAACTTCCCGCAACGACAACCATGGCGGCAACATGCTGCGGCGAATGCAGATTTTCATTAATGGCTTGTTGGAGCAGTGCCGTCGTCATCAGGTTAATGCAGAACTAATCATCGTTGAGTGGAACCCACCCTCTGATAATCCTTCTTTGGCAGATGTACTCTCTTGGCAAATTGCAGACAGTCCTTGCGTAGTCAGAATTATCCAAGTGCCGCCAGAGGTACATGCTCAACTTAACCATGCCGCTTCTCTGCCGCTGTTTCAGATGATTGCCAAAAATGTGGGCATTCGTCGTGCTAGAGGGCAATTTGTCTTAGCAACCAACATCGACCTACTCTTTTCTGATGAGCTATTTAGCTTTATTGCCTCCCGCCAGTTACACACGGGAGCGGTGTATCGGCTCGATCGCCACGATGCAGCAGCAGACGTTCCCCTCAATGCCCCTCTAAGTGAACAGCTAGACTACTGCGCCCAAAATATTCTTCGGATTTGTCACAAAGATGGGTTCACCGAACCGAACCGCGAGGAATCACCCGCTGAATCGGACACGCCACTAGTCGAAACGCCCCAACCAAAATGGTACAAACAGGTACTAGAACCTGCCAAACCCGTTCTCGTTCCATTGCGAAAATTTTATCAGCGTCTCTTTCCCAAATCTGTCAGAGATTCAATTCTTAGAATGGTGCCCCGTGACGTTGCCAATTGGCTGATTAGTCAAAATCTACTTACTGCGCAACAACTGCCATCACTCCCAGAATCTGATCCAGAGACTCCCTCACACGAGCAAGAGGAACATCTATCTGCACTGTGGCGCTATCCCCAACTCCACACCAATGCGTGTGGTGACTTTACGCTTATGTCTAAAGAGGATTGGTTTGCGGTTCGCGGCTATCCAGAGTGGGAAATCTTCTCGTTTCATCTCGATTCTGTGCTGCTTTACATCGCGCACTATGCCGGGATTAAAGAAGTCATTCTAGATGACCTCATGCGGATGTACCACATTGAGCATACTTCCGGCTGGACTCCAGAAACTGAACGGACTCAAATTCTCAACAAACGTCTAGCATCGTTAAAGGTGCCTCAACTCAGCGGCGAACAGTTTGATGCGGTGGTACAACTGATGCACCAATTAAACAAACCGCTGATTTTTAATGACGAAAATTGGGGCATGGTAGCGGCATCTCTACCAGACATGATTGTTACAAGCGATCGCGATATAAACCCAGCGATCGCTCACTCCATAAACCCAACTTGAACGGTGTCGGTTAAGTTCTAATAGCAAGTCCAAGCTCCAAAAAACTAGGAGTGACGAATATGCGAGGGAGCTAGATCCCAGTGTAGTTTAGAAGTACCGAAACTGCTGCAACCGCTTGGCTTTCATTTTGCAGCCGTTGCCGCGATTTTTTGAGCTTGTTTTAGAATTCCAGGAGCCGCATTACTGGCTCCTTCAATTCCTAAAGGATAAAGAAATAAGAATAACAAGTTAGGTGGGTAGCCTTCTGCTGCAAAGAATCGACTTATTTCTTTTTGCACTGGGCTATATCGGGCAAATAAATCTAATGTCAGCCCATGCTTACACTTATACGTTTGCTTCCCTGGAACTGGTTCACACTGAAGCTGTTTGGTACTAATTTCCCAAATTTTGGGAGGAACCTGTTTACTGCAAAGCAGGGTGTCTCTTCTGGCACCTTGGTCTTGAACAACTTTAATCTTATTTTCCTGACGGTTTTTGAGCAATTTTATCAACTCAAAGTAATCAAGTGGCGATCCATCTAAATGCGTATAGGTATTGTTAAACAAACTATCTTGAACCACTAGCAAATTTTGCCCCTTATGGGGAATCTTCACTAGAACTAATACGTGGGTAAGTGATTGAGAGGCAGATGGTTTTCCCATGTTTAAGGCATAGGACTCAAATCCATACTGTTTATATAATTTCATTAGAAAAATGGACATACCACCACACCACACTCCGCCCGCATCCTTCTGAAAAGACGAAAAAATTTCTGCTACGCTTTTAGGGCGAAGGTCAGGGCTGTCGATAAGGCAGCTATTATTCATCGCAAGATCAGAGTTTTGATAAGCCCAGCGACGTAATAAGTTGACTTTCTCCCAATCACTGAGATTGGGGTTATTAATTTCAGGAATGGCTGTAGCGACTGATTTTTTAAGAGACTGCGTCAAGGCATCTTGAGGCGAGACATCCTCAGGCGTTGGCGTGAGCTTTTGAGTGTAGAAGCCAATCCCAATTGAAAGCAAAGTGGCTGTTGCTAAAAATGCCACAGTGATTTTGTTAACGTTTGTTTGCTTGGACACTCTGATTTACCTAAGTTGGGTTGTTTAATGAGTAAGCAATAATTCCCGAATGAGGCGATTTGCAAAAATATAGCAATTCTCAAATAACTGAGGTGCGGTTTGTCCTTCTGAACAAGGGGCTTAAGCCCCTCCCCTGTAACTCACCAGAGCAAGAAACGCTATAGTATTGCGACGTTTGGTATAGAAGAAACTCCGATACGACTGCCTTGGCTGAGGCAAAAACTGGCGCGAGAAACTTGATTGTGTAGCGCACGCCTTGACGTATCAAACATTTGAGACAATAAAACAGGGTGCTGCAAAGAAGCGATGTTTAGCCTCCCAAATAATTAATGACTGCTTGAATCACTTGGTTCACGTCATTGTCTGTCATACCAAACCATAGGGGAAGTCTAACCAAACGTTCACTGAGCGCTTGAGTGTGGACTAAATCAGCAGTCGATCGCCCATATTTTTTGCCTGCTGGGGAAGAGTGCAACGGGATGTAATGAAAGACGGTTTGAATTCCTTGCTGTTTTAATGCATCAATGAAGGCGGTTCGGGTTGCTAAATCAGGCAAGAGTAAATAATACATATGAGCATTATGCTGACAATGCAGCGGCACAATGGGTCGGCGGAGCTTGTTTTGAGTCTCTAACTCGGTAAATGCTTGGTGATACTGATGCCATATTTCTAGGCGGCGGTGGGTAATGAGATCGCACACTTCCAATTGCGCCCACAAAACAGCCGCATTGATATCACTAGGCAAGTAGGAAGAACCCACATCGACCCACGTATATTTATCAACTTGACCCCGAATAAACTGGCTACGATTTGTGCCTTTTTCCCACAAAATTTCTGCTCGTTCTGCCCAATTTGGGTAGTTCACCAGTAAGGCACCACCTTCACCGGATGTAAGATTTTTTGTCTCATGAAAGCTGAAAGTTGCCAAATGCCCATAACTGCCGAGCGGCTTACTTTTATAAGTAGCTGAGATTGCCTGAGCCGCATCTTCAACTACCCAAAGTTGATGCTGTTGGGCGATCGCCAAAATAGTATCCATCTCGCAGCCCACGCCTGCATAATGCACAGGAGCGATCGCCTTAGTCTTTGGCGTAATCGCCGCCTCAATCTTAGACTCATCCAAATTCAGCGTATCCGGGCGAATATCAACGAACACAGGAACTGCGCCACGCAGCACAAAAGCATTAGCGGTTGAAACGAAAGTGTAGGAAGGCATGATCACTTCATCCCCTGGCTGCAAATCCATCAAGATTGCCGACATTTCCAGCGCTGCGGTGCAAGAGGTTGTTAAAAATGCCTTATTGCAATGGGTGTTGTCTTGCAGCCAAACTTGACACTGTTTGGTAAATTTTCCGTTACCGGAAAGATGCCCGCTCTCAAGCACCTGCTGGATAAATAGGATTTCATTACCCGCGATCGGGGGGCGGTTAAAGGGAATTATTTTGTGCATTCAGCATTAAATAGAATGATGTGGGTGTAAGGAATCCATAGCACGTCACTGAGGTACTAACGATAATACCCTTTGAGAATACCTTTAGAGTCTAAATCGGCTTGATTAAATCACTTGTTTGTGCTAACTTGCCTCTGGCTATCATCTTATCAATTTGCAATAAACTTACATTCTTCAAATGACGCTCATTTCAGTTGTAATCCCTGTTTATAATGCCGAAAACTGTCTACACGAACTTTATCGTCGTTTGAGGAATTCATTAGAAACAATTTCAAATAACTTCGAGATTTTTTTGATTGAAGACTGCGGCGACGATCGCTCCTGGGAAATCATTATAGAGCTTGCTAGCAAAGATTCTAGAGTAAAGGGAATGCAGTTCAGCCGCAATTTTGGTCAGCACTATGGTATTACCGCAGGTCTAGACCATTGTGAGGGTGACTGGGTTGTAGTGATGGACTGTGACTTGCAGGATCGACCCGAAGAAATTCCCCGTCTATATCTGAAGGCTCAAGAAGGCTACGATATCGTACTTGCTCGACGAGGGCAACGTAAAGATCCGCTTCTGAAGCGGCTAACGTCTCGGATATTTTATGGTGTGCTTAACTACTTAGCTGATTTGAACTATGATCCTGAAGTTGGAAACTTTCGTATAATTTCTCGAAAAGTCGTTATGGCGTTTAACTCTATGCGCGAGCGCCTAAGATTTTTTGGTGCCTTAATTGACTGGATGGGCTTTCCAACCGCAAGCATTGACGTTGAGCATAGCCTTTCTTCACGACAAAGTACTTACACATTTAAAAAACTGTGGAAGCTTTCCTCAGAAACAATTATTGCTTACTCAGATAAGCCTTTGAAGTTATCTGTCCGGCTTGGTTTTTTGATGTCGATGGTAGCTTTTATATATGGTACCTTTACCTTTTTGCATTCGTTAATTTATCGCTCGCCTGTTGCAGGTTGGACTAGCTTAATAGTCTCCTTATATTTTATTGGTGGCATTATCATCTTCAATCTAGGTATTGTTGGAATTTACTTGGGAAAAGCTTTTGACGAAACCAAAAAAAGACCGCTTTACATCGTCAGAAATTCTACATTTAGTTCAGTAAACTCGTTTACATATGCAAGTCAGTCGTCAAATGGTTCCAAAACATCTTAGTGAATTTGTTAGGTTCACACCCTGGGATTCAAGAGCTTTAGGGTTGGATACTTTTGAAATTTTAACGTGTTCAGAAGAGGTATTCAGGCTAATTGTCCAAAATGCTGCGCCTGGTCACTATACGGTGAGAGTTGATCCGTTATCTTCAAAAAAAGCATTGCATGAATGTGGATTTTACTACTGTGATACGCTGATTGAGCCATTTTGTGATTTGGAGAGCTTTATTGATTTTCAGCATGACAACGTTCATCTTTCAACATCTACACCGATAGAGGATTTAATATCTATTTCAGCTAATGCTTTTTTTAATGGGCGCTTTCATCGTGACTTTAATATTGATAAAAGCCTAGCAGACTTAAGATATACGTTGTGGCTAAAAGACATTCATCATTCTAAAAGTGTCTTCGGGCTGATGTATTACGAAACACTAGCTGGTTTTTGGGGATATTCGGAAAATAAGATAGTTTTACATGCTCTCGGCAGTGATTTTAGAGGGAAGGGATTATCTAAATACTTTTGGAGTGCAGCTTGTCGAGAGCTATTTCAGCAAGGTCATAGTGAGTTGGTAAGCTCTATTTCTTTCTCAAATACTCCTGCATTAAATCTTTATATCTCTCTGGGGTTTAAGTTTAGGAATTCTTATGATCTATATCACTTAATGATTCAGTAATAAAGTTTTTAAAAATTTAATACAGATGATGTTGGCACATTATCTGATAGATAAAAGTTATAGTTGGCAATCACTTTTTGTAAGCAGATAAATCTGTTAAAGAATATTTTTATGAAAAGATGCCTGCGCTGTAAAACCAAATTTGACGGTCTGAAATGGAGTTGTCCTCAATGTGGGTATCAGCCATCAAGAGTAGGTAATCATTTATCATTTGCTCCTAACTTAGCGGAGAATGGTGATACTTACGAAGCTGATTTCTTTGCTCAGCTATTTGAGTTGGAAGCCAAAAATTTTTGGTTTCGTTCCCGCAATCAACTATTGATATGGATTCTTAAAAGTACATTTGCAAGCGCTCAAAGTTTTTTAGAAGTTGGATGCGGTACTGGGTTTGTTCTCTCAGAAGTTGAGCGATCGCTACCCCATCTAACTTCTGTAGGTGCCGAACTATTTGCCACAGGACTAAACTTTGCATCTCACCGCTTATCTAAAGCTGAACTCCTTCAGATGGACGCCCGCTTTATTCCATACGATGACCAGTTTGATGTGGTCGGTGCCTTTGATGTCCTAGAACATATTCCAGAAGACACAGTCGTTTTATCTGAAATGTATCGATCTATTACTCCAGGTGGCGGACTTATATTAACAGTGCCGCAGCACCCTTGGCTATGGAGTCATGCAGATACGTATGCTCATCACGTTCGTCGCTACACAGCCACGGAACTAAGGCTAAAAGTAGAGAATGCTGGCTTCCAGATTATTAGAATGACCTCTTTTATGTCTTTCCTATTACCGCTCATGTTCCTCTCTCGGCTGCGACAGCGACAATCGAAGGCTGAGTACGATCCAATAGCAGAGTTGAAAATCAGCGGTTGGTTAAATACTGCTTTTGAGATTGTTCTCAATCTAGAGCGAATGATTATACGATCTGGTCTATCGTTACCCTTCGGTGGGTCGCTGTTACTGGTCGCTAAAAAACTATAGGAGTTACCTGTGCCTCAAACCAATCAGGGTGTTCGTTCACTCTTATCAGTTCCATCCGTTTACAACTTATTCACTAGGTTGATTGGAGAAACTTCTTATCGAAAGACTCTAGTTGATCAGTACATCTGCCCACAAGAAAACGATCGCATTTTAGATATTGGCTGTGGCACTGGTAAGATCGTTCAGTATTTACCCAATGTTGACTACATAGGATTTGATGCAAGTCAAGAGTACATCAAAACAGCCCAAGCAGAGTTTTATAAAGAAACCAAAGACTCAACACTAAACAAACAAGTTAAGTTCATTTGTCAAGAAGTAAATACAAGTGAGATCAAGGAAGACGCTTGTTTTGACATCGTTTTGGCATTAGGAATTCTACACCACCTGAGTGATCTGGAGTCACTACAGCTTTTCAATACAGCGATTCATAGTTTAAAGCCAGGTGGGAAACTAATTACTTTTGATGGAGTATATATACTTAATCAATCTCCTGTGGCGCGATGGATCATTTCAAAAGATAGAGGTCAAAATGTTCGGACTCAAGAAGCTTACTTAGCATTAGCTTCTCAAGTGTTTTCTCAAATCACTACTAGCATCCGCCACGACTTAATAAGAATTCCATACACACACATCATATTAACTTGCACAAAATAACTTTACTACTTCTTAAAATCTGTAATGGTAAAGCTCTGTTCTACCTTACTCAAATCCAGTACTCATTTAGCTTCCTGTCCATTCAATCCATCTATCAAGCGAATGAAAGTACTTAACCAGCGAATCAAGGCGAACTGGGAGATTTCACTTCTTCTCCTGCTGCCGTTACTGTTACTGTCAATCACTCAAATCTGGATATTTAACCTAAATGGTCAGCTTGATCCGTGGTTTTATTTAGGTTACTTCATTCGATTAAAGCAATACCTAATCGCTTTTCCAGATACTTACTATGGGTCGCGGTTGTCTTGGGTTCTGCCAGGATACTTAGCCTACTTTCTCTTCCCGCCCTTAGTCGCCAATTACGTTTTACATCTAAGTTTTTATTCCCTTGCCACTCTCTCTCTTTACTTCATTTTGAGACCTAGCGTTGGCAGACGAGCCGCTTTCCTAGCCAGTGCCTCTATGGGTAGCTACGCTTACTTCCTGCTGGCAATTGGCTGGGACTACGTGGATGTGGCAGGAATTACCTATTTCTTACTCACCGTACTGATGCTTAGTTGGGCAGCGAGAAAGGAAAGCTGGACAGCATGGATGGTTCTGTCGGGTGTTTTCTTTGGAGCTTTGATTTATACAAATATTATTTGGTTATTATTTGCGCCTTCCCTGCTCATCTATTATGTGCTGACTAATCATCCACATCGAAGACGAAAAACCTTGATAAAAATTGCTGCTTTTGTCGGTGGCGTTTTGGCAATCACCTTGGTGTTAGGCAGCATCAACTATGAGATCGGGGGGAAGTTTTTCTTTTTTATGCCTTCAGTCAATATGGTCTTGGGTAACGCAGGTAAGCCTAATCCTTGGAGAATAGATTGGCAGGAATGGTTGCCGAGAGCAACCTGGTTAATCTTGCCACTCGTTGTCTTATTGGGTAGTACCGGAACCCTGATTTTGTCTAGGTTGAGGAAGTCTTTTGGGCAGTCCGATGTCGTTCCGCTTCCAGCAATTTTTATTGCAAGCTGTCTGAGCATGATTTTTCTGGAAGTAAAAGCTGTCCCTGTTTTGCAGAATACTTACTATGTCAGCTATCTAATCCCCCCCATGTTTCTGGCCATTGGAGCACCATTGAAATCGCTTGCAACCCTGTCGAGCGATCGCTTTGCAGTTGTTACAGGGTTTGCATTAATTCTAATCATCTTCCCGCTCATAGCTGTTCTCGTATCTAGTAATCAGCCAATCATTTTTTGTTTGCTATTTGTGGCAGCTATCCTATTCTCCGTTGCTAGTAATTTTAATCAAAAGAAAATTGGTAGCGTTTTGGCAATTCTACTGCTCACTATTAGCGCTAGTATTTCTTTCGGTCAAGGGTGGACTGTAAATCAGAGTGTGAAGCAACTTCAAGCAAATGCTTTGACCTCAAAAGCTGCACTGGATAGCCAAGTTACCGTTATTAATGTACAGAAATTATTTAGAGACATCGATCCAACCGTTAATGTGTTCTTTTGGTACTCGGCAAAAGAGTTAGGAGTCTATCGGTCGATCGCTTCAGCAACTCTTTGGGGATATCGTTTGATCAGTGAAGAGTTTCCTAGCTTACAAGGGTATGGAGTTTCTAGTAGCACGCCTTTGTCGCCTGAAAAGCTCAGCGAGTTAAAGACTCGGTTTACAGCATCGCCAAAGATTGCCATATTCTCTCAGCAAAAAGACTCATTACAGCAGGCAATTGATTCGTTGAAGACAGTAGGTTTCACGGCGAAGTCAACAGCAACTTACCCTGTCAAGCAAGATACGATCGCGTTCACAATCACCATTATTGAAGTCTCAAAAATAACAGATACCTTATAAGTCTTGACTGAATTGGAAGTTCTGCAATAGATTATTCAAAATTCCAATAGACTACTAAACTCTTGCTGGTATCAGATAGGGTGAAACCTAGTTTTTAATCTACTAGAAAGCAATAATTTTACTACCTCTTAAGATATTCACCTTTCAAGATACGCAATAGTGAAATTTCACCTGCGCCACTCAGATTTCGGACTCATTTCGCTCCAATTTCCTCAATACATTTATTAAACCAATGAGAGAAACTAAACGAGAAGTTAAAGCGAATTGGGAAATTTTATTGCTATTCTTGCTGCCCATACTATTACTGCTGATCAATCAAGTCTGGATATTTAACCGCAGCAACGTAGATTCCTGGGTTTATTTTGGTTACTTTATTCGGTTAAAGCAATACTTAATCGCTTTCCCAGAAGCCTACTATGGCACACGTTTATCATGGATTTTGCCAGGATATTTAGCCTACTCACTCTTCTCGCCCTTAGTCGCCAATTACATTTTGCATCTAGGGTTTTATTCCCTTGCTACTCTCTCTCTTTACTTCATTCTTAAACCTAGCGTTGGTAGACGAGGCGCTTTTCTAGCCAGCGCCTCTATGAGTAGCTACGCTTTCTTCCTGCTGTCAATTGGCTGGAGTTATGTGGATGGGGCAGGAATCACCTATTTCTTACTCACCGTACTGATGCTCAGTTGGGCAGCGAGGAAGCAAAACTGGGTAACTTGGATGATTCTATCAGGTGTTTTTTTTGGAGCTTTAATTTACACCAACATCGTTTGGTTAGCATTGTCTCCCTCCCTGATCACCTACTACGTTCTGACTCATCATCCTCATCGAAGACGAAAAAATTTTATCGGTGTTGCTGCTTTTATAGTGGGCATTTTGGCAATCACCCTGCTGTTAGGCAGCATTAACTACGCTATGGTTGGAAGATTTTTCTTTTTTGTACCCTCGGTGAATATGGCACAAGCTTATGCAGGCAAGCCAAATCCTTGGAGAATTGATTGGCGTGAATGGTTACCCAGCGCAACTTGGTTGGTTTTACCACTCATTGTATTAGTGGGTAGTGCAATAACCCTCGCTCTATCTAGGTTTAAAAAGCCTTTTGAACAGGCAGAGGTTCTCCCATTTCACGCAACTTTTGTTGTCACCTGCGTGATCATGATTTTTCTGGAAGTCAAAGCCATTCCTGTTTTACAGTTTACTGTTTATGCCAGCTATCTAATTCCCTCCATGTTTTTAGCGATTGGAGCGCCATTAAAATCGCTTGCGAACCTCTCAAACGGCAGCTTTGCTTTTGTTGCTAGTTTCTCATTAATGCTGCTGATCTTCCCGCTCATAGCTGCTTATTCCTCTAAAGATCAGCCAACTTTTGTATCTGATGATCAGCTAATCATTTTTTGTTTGCTATTTGTGGCAGCTATTTTCTTCTCAATTGCTAGTAATTTTAATCGAAAGAAAGTCGGCAGCGTTCTGGCAATTCTGTTGTTCACGGTCAGTGCAAGTATCGCTTTTGGTCAAGGATGGACTGTAAATCAGAGTGTGAAACAGCTTCAAGCAAATGCAGTGACCTCGAAGACTGCAATTGATAGCCACCTTACCGTTAGTAGTGTACAAAAGCTTTTTAGAGATATCGATCCAACAGTGAGTCTATTTTTTTGGTATTCGTTAGAAGAACTAAAAGTCTATAGATCGATCGCCTCAGCCTCTCTATGGGGGTATCGTTTTATCAGTGAAGAATTTCCTAGCTTGCAAGCATATCGCATCCCTGCCAATACGCCTTTATCTTCTGAACGGTTGAGCTATCTGAAGCAGCATTTTACTACTGTGTCGCCAAAAATTGCCATATTTTCTCAGCAAACAGACGCATTGCAACAGGCAATTGATTCGTTGAAGACAGTAGGTTTCACGGCGAAGTCTACCGCGACTTACCCTGTCAAGCAGGATACGATCGCGTTCACAATTACTATTATTGAAGTCTCAAAACTAAAAGACGCTCTATAAATGTCATCCACATTGGTATTATGCAACGAGCAGCCGATCGCCAATAGGAAATAACTCTGACCATGGGTATCAATCAATTTTTTCAGGAAACACCAGTTCAGCAAGTCAAAGATTACTGGAACAGTCGTCCTTGCAATATTCGCCATTCCACCAAGCCCGTGGGGACGCGGGAGTACTTTGATGAGGTGGAAGCCCGTAAGCACTTTGTCGAGCCGCACATTCCTACTTTTGCCGAATTTGAGCGCTGGAATGGCAAAAAGGTGCTGGAAATTGGCTGCGGGCTTGGCACTGCCATGGTTAACTTTGCGCGATCGGGGGCACAAGTCACTGCGGTTGATTTATCTGATGAGTCTCTAAAGCTGGCAAAACAACGGGCAGAGGTGTATGACTTAAGCGATCGCATTTCCTTCTATCACGGTAATGCTGAAGAGCTAAGTCAATGGCTCCCTCCCGCAACCTATGACCTTGTTTACTCGTTTGGGGTAATTCACCACACTCCCCATCCTGAGCGGGTGATTGAGCAAATTCGGGGCTATGTCAAACTGGGCAGCACAGTCAAAATTATGGTGTACTACCGCTATTCCTGGAAGGTGCTGTGGATTTTGCTGACTTACGGCAAGGGGCAGTTCTGGCGGATTAATGAACTGGTAGCTTGTTACTCTGAGGCGCAAGAGGGTTGTCCAATCACCTATGTTTACTCTAAACAGGAGGCAAAAGCTCTGCTGAGCGGGTTTGAAATTCTGAGTATGGAAGTAGACCATATCTTTCCATACGAAATTCCTGATTATAAGCAGTACAAGTACACCAAAGTTTGGTACTTCCGCTGGATGCCTCATTTCCTTTTTCGTTGGCTAGAAAAGACCTTTGGCTGGCATTTATGTATTACAGCGCAAGTGCCCAACGAAAAATCAATCTAGTAGTCTAGGGCATAAGTTTAGATACCCTTACTTAGGTAATGTTCTAGGTTTGTTGTTTTCCATCAGAGAAACTGGTTTGATGGAGAGGTTG
>QBMH01000082.1 GCA_003249025.1 Leptolyngbya sp.
CACCAAAGCTCAACGTCGTGTTGCCCATGATATAGATGCCCTTTTCCTACTCATACAATGAATTAACCCTGGGGCAGTGGGGTCTTGCTCCAAGTCTTCTGCATTAGGAGGCTGGGAGCCAACCTGAGAGCAGTGGTGGTCGAGGTGACTGAAAGCAGTCTCGATCCACTGGGCGAAGTCAGGATGTAGTTCGGTGGCGATCGCAGCATCCATCCAGGTAGTAAGGGGATCGGTCTGAATAACCTGCATTAGTTTCCGGAGCCAGCGGGCTTTGAGGCAGAGGGTTGCGTCATCGATCGCCAGTTGGCGCAGGCGAGGCTTGAGGAAGTCAGGACCAAATCCAATGGTGCTGACTTGATAGAGGCTGTCTTCGAGGGTTTTGAGTTCTTCGATCCAGTTGGGGATTTGGAGGATACGGGCAACTTGGTCAGTGGAACGCTGCTCTTTGAACATGGCTTCCAGGTTGCGGAGTTCGGTTTCGTAGCTCTGGCGCAGGATGCCGACGTATTGGCTGCGGAGTTTGGGCAGGAGGTCGGCATCGAGTTTGTGGTAGTAGATCAGGCAGGAAAAGGCAGGATTTGCTCGGTTGCTCCGGCTGCTGGTGATGGGGGAGGACTCGATTTGCCATGCGATCGGGCGTTTTTTGAATTGGGAGATGTGGCGTTTGAAGAAAGCTCCACCGAGCCATTTTTCCAGGCTGGTGCCAACAATTTCTTCAAATTCGGCGGCGATGCTGGCAACGGTGCTGTTAGGAAACTCGGCAGCAATGCGTTCTTGGACTCGATCGCCTAATGCTTGTTTATTAGTTCCTTTGCTGATAGGAATGACACCATCCTGATCTGCCCAGTCTGGAACAAGTTCTCCTGCTTCAATTTGTTTGTGCCAGCGATGCCCCAAGAGCCGCAGCACCATGACGATGAACTGGTCTTCAATAAATCGCTTCTCTTCAGGAATGCACCGCCAACCTTCCCGTTCTCGCCCTTCTTTAAGCAGCCAATAAACCGAAATGGGATGGATTTCGAGCTTAACGGAAAGCTCTTCGATGAAAGTTTCATTTGGAATAGAATGATGCGCTCCTATTTCCTCATGTACCTCCTCTTCATCCTCTAACATTTCAATTAATTCCTCTTCCTTTTCCTCTATTTCTGTCTCAGATTTAATTCCCTGACCTGCTTGATAGAGATGGAGTAACTTCTGTTTAAGTAAAGAAATTTCTTCCCGAGTAAATACACAACGCTTACTTATCTCAAAAAGCTCAATAATCTTATTTGGAATTTCTGGTTCAAGAGCACAAGAGCTTGGTAGGCTATCATAGCCAGGGATAAGTGGGAACCAGCCTGCTGGAGTCCCAGTTTCCTCAATTAAAAGTTTAAGACTTACATTATCAAGTACTAAAGCTTGTACTGCTTGATATTCTAAAAATCCTTCCCCTAAATGTCTTAAAGCTTGATGTTTATATAAATCAAAATTCTGATTGTACTGAAAATTTTTTTCAATAAGGCTTTTTGAAGACTCAAGCTTTGATAATTCAATACAAAATTGTGCAAGTGGAATAATTGACTCTAATAAGTTATTTGATGGCAGTGGAATCTTCCCCACATACCCAGGCTCAAAAATAATTGACGGGTTAAGTGCTCTTACAACATATGTAGACACCCGGGTATTCAAATGTCCCAAAAGTGCCGTTGAATCAATTTCATTGGGTATATCTACAAAAATTGCTGCATTATCAAACCCTGTGTGCTCCTGGGAAATTCTAAAACCAAGACTACCACTAGCAATTTTTGCTGCGACAATACCAGAATGATTAAAAAGGTTTAAGTTTCTAAGATTTTTAGTCCACGAAGCTCCTCCGTATAATTCAGAATTGTAAGCTTTTAATCTTATTCCGTCATATTCCCAGTCAAAAGTGTGAATTTGAAGCCCAAACCATTTTTTATATCCTTCTCCCTTTGCATAAACCTTCCATCTTTTCTGGAGATACGAGGTTTCCCAAAGAAATCTTATAAATCGTGGATTTGCCGCAGTACTAATACCTTTAACAACTTCTCTTTGTCGTTCTAAAGTGATACCTCGGCTAATAACTTCCAGTAAATTTTGGCTTAGCCAATAAACAATAGAACTATTTTTAATTTCTAAAAAAAAGCTATATAGCTGTCGAAATTTTATGCTTGATTTACTTAATTTTATGGATTTTATAAGGGATGAAGTTTTTTCAGCTACACTTTTCAAGCTGACTAATCGAAAAGCAGTTAGATGATGTTGATTGTCTGGTGGTTGGTTAGATAATGTGAAAAGAACTGTATTGACAACTTCTCCACTAACTTCACCAAATGCATTAGAACCTAAATGTACTAATGTCTCTATTGCTGTCTCACGTAATAAACCTTTGAATTCACTTTCATTGAGCTTTCCAATTTTTTCTTTGTCAATGGCACGTAAATTTGAAAAGGTACTTAGAAACATCCATGCTTGCTGAGTGACCATTGCTACTCTTCCAAAGTCTTGGGTTAACCTACAACAACGTAGGATAAAAGCTGTATAGATGTCACCTTTGCCAGGCTTATAGTGTTTTGCAATGTAGCTCTTCACTGCACTTCCCATATTCTTTGAACCCATATAAGGCGGATTGGCTGCGACCACGTCATGTCGCTGTGCTAGTAGGTCAAACAATGCCAATCCTTTCCCAACAGACTCTCCAAAAAACGCTTGAATCCGATCGGCTGCTTCCGCTTCCTGCTCAAAGTGGGTCATCAACCGATTCAGCGTCTTTTCCTTCCACTCCTCAAACGACTCTACCCCCATCGGCAACACAGTCTGGACGGCTACTGGTTGCAGCAAGTTCAACTGCACTTTCTCGGTAAAACCTTCCTCTTCCCTACCCTTTAGATAGCGCAGTTCCTTCTCAACAGGTTCCTCAATTTGCAGCAACGATCCCAACTCTGGCGCATTCTCCAACCCCTCAAACACCGTCAGTAGCGCTGTCCTCAGCGGTTCATCTTCCGGGTATCGCTTCAGAAACTCCTCCAGGTGATCCTTCCCCCTCGGCAACCGAATATTCGTCGCCACCAGATGATCATGAAACGTCGTCAGATCCTCCGGCTCCAGATCAGGGGCTTGCTCCTTCGCCTTCATCCACAGAGCTGCCGTAGCAATCTGCACCGCCCGTTCATCAATATCAATGCCAAATAGGTTGCAGTTGAGGATCGCCGCGCAAATTTCCCTCGGCTCTGTAAGCTCTCCTTCCTCCCGATACATTGGGTAGAACAGGTCAAATGCCTCCAGCAAAAAATGCCCTGATCCACAAGCCGGATCGAGAAAGGTAATCTCCTCCACTACCTTTAGAGCCACCGGAGCGCGATCGGCATCCCGGACATAATACTCCCACTGCTCATACAGCCTAGATTCTGGGTACATTCCCATCCAGCTTGCCCCCAGCGAATTTTGCACCAGAAACTTCACCATGTAGGGGTCCGTATAAAGCTGGGTTGCCGGGACAATATCTGCCCCCTCAATCTTGGCTCCCTTCTTGGTGCGAACCTTCTCAAAAACCCGATCCTTCTCCTCCGCATTCCAATACTGGTATGCCCAACCCAACGCATCTGCTGCCTCAAACACCGCATCCGTCGCCGCATCTTGTCCGGGTAATACCTCCCGTCCCGACAGCAACGCCACACACCGCTTCAATGCTGCTACCGAAGGACGCAGGGCGATCGCCGGAGCCTTGGGGTTAAACAGCCCAGGAAGTTCTAGTGATCGCGTTTCAAACCCATCCATCAGCACTGCAAACAGCCCATCATCATCTCCAGTACAAGCATCGGGATTGCGACGGGCAAAACGGTTATGCACCATCGACCGCCCCCCGTAGCTGTCTTTTTGCAGGATCACCTCATCAATGATGGCTCTTGCTTCCATACAACGCAGCGTCAGCAGACGGTTCGCCCAGGTATAGGCAGACTCCCGCACAAATTCGGCGATCGCATCTGGACGGCTCACCCCCGCTTCATCCCGAAATTGAATAAACGCATCCACGACCTGCCGTGCGGCTAAATCCTCAGGAGATAGGGTTAACTCCTCAATGGGCTTAGGGCAGCGATCGCGCCAAATGCCAATGGCATTGAGCCGTTGCTCTAGGTCGCCCGGATGAAACTTCCCCTGCTTATCGTAAGTGCCCTCCAGAATATGACGCAGTTCCAGACTGAGGGCACGGAGAGTCTTTTTCAATTTGGCTTCCATCGGGCATTTCTCCAATCGAGAACTGGGGAGTTGTGAAGGGAGTAGAACAGGGGCGATCGCCACAGAACATGATCATAAGTCTCATTCGTGATCATGTTAATCACATTCTGATCATGTTTTCTCCCAAATCGCATCCCGTCCTGGCTTAATGCACCGGATCTGCCCAGACTCGCGTAAGTCTGCCAGAACTCGGTTAATCGTTGGTCTACTCACACCAGGACAAGCCCGCTCCAATTCCGCAATCTGAAACTGGTGGGGCGATCGCCTCACAGCATCCATAACCATTTCTCGCTTTGCCCCCCGTGCAGTCGTGATCATGCCAACTCGTTGTTCCAGTTCCCGATAGGCAGACAAGACGATCCCTAAAAAATACTCCCACCAGGGCAAAAGCTGATGTTGTCCTTCATGCCAGCCCTGAGACGACAGGTAAAGAGTCTCGTAGTAGCTTTCCTTACTGCGCTCAATAATCTTCTCAAGGCTAATAAACCGTCCTACTTCATAGCCGGACTGGTACAGCAACAACAACGCCAACAACCGTGCCATCCGCCCATTCCCATCCCGAAATGGATGAATGCAAAGAAAATCCAGCACGTAGGTTGCAATTAGCAGCAAGGGTTCCACTGCCCCAGACTGAAGGAGTGCAGAAAGCCTCTGGTGTAACTGCTCCATTGCCTCTGACGTTAAGCCAGCAGCCACAGGTCGAAACCGCACAACTGTAGTTCCATCAGGATTGGTCTCAGTGATTTCGTTGTCTGACATTTTCCACCGTCCTCCTTCTGCCGCTGAGAACTGATAGAGATCGCGATGGAACTGGAGCACCACATTGGAGGTAAGAGGAATGTGAGCATAACTAGCGTGAATCGTATTCAGCACATCCCGATATCCTGCAATCTCCTGTTCAGAGCGATCGCGGGGTGCAGTTTTCTCGGCAACCAGTTGTTGAATCCGTTCCAAAGGAGCAGTGATGCCCTCAATTCGGTTGGATGACTCTGTACTTTGGATGATCGCTGTTTGCCGCAATGTCTCCAGCACCTGGGGCGATTGCTGCTTAAACAATTCCTGCTTACCCTTATATTCTCCAATCAACCGAATCGTCTGAAGGAGATTTTGGGTAATGGGTTGAGATTCAATGAAGCCAGGTTCAAACGACTTCATTGCAGTTCTACTTCATTCTGTTCATCAAGGGCTTGGATAACAGCCCTATCCAACTGATCCCGAATACCCTGCCATTGCTCTCTAGTGGCAATCCGCCTGCGCTTGGTAATATCAGAAATCCGAATATACTTCAGCGAGGATTTACCGTAGTCCTCTGGCTTACGATCATTCTCAGAGACGCGATCGCGCTTTTGACGTTCCTGAGCGATTTGATTCTCAAGATCCCTGGCTAAACGATTCGCTTGGTCTGGCAGTGATGCAATATGAGCAACACTGGTTGCAGACTCTAGACTGGCAATAAACTCACTGAGTAAAGTCGCCAGCGTTGCCTGAAGCTCGTCAACCGGAAGGTTCTGGTTTGCTAAATCCTGGGGTAGTCGATCGAGAGCTTCTTGGGCAAACTGACGCGCATCCTCCCGCCAGGTTGAAAGCGATCGCTCTAAGTCTAACTCCGCAGCAACCTTAGCATTCTGAAGATCCTTCCAGACTTGTGCGTCAGTAAAAGTTGCCTGAGTAAAGGCTAAGTTCCAACTGTCGAGAAATGCCTTAGCTGGGCTATCACTTTTCAGGCGAAACCCAATTCCATCCAAAATAGCAGCAAATTCTTTCATCCCAGCAAAGGAGTCTCCCCACTTATTAACAAACTGAGCAACCCGACGAATAACCTCAACATAGTCGCCCAAACTTTGCTGCTGAAGGTGAATCTCCTTAACGCGATGCACCGGGTTGGATAGTGCCAATATTGTTTCAAACGTTTCCTTGCCGATATGAAAATCAGGTGGAAGAGGCAGTCTGGCAGGTTTCGCCCATACTGCTGCTTGATTAGCCTGAATCATCAAGCCTGAACCAAACTTTTCCATCTCGTCTGATAAAGCTGCCGGGGTCTCGTCAATTTTTCGCACTCCAGCTAGCTTCATCAACAGCTTGCGAACCTCCTCCACAACCTCAGGCTCTGTCTCGGTTTCTTCTAAGACCAACTCCACCCGATTAAACTCGCGTACTGCTCGGAGTGCGTTTTGCAAATCCTCATCGTTGGGATTTGTGTAAGTTTTCTTATTGATTAGGACTCGCATTGCTCCAACCCGCACTAGTGCTGCAACTCCAACTCTTACAGCATTGGGGTCCCAACCATAGGGGGGCTTTTCAAACTCAGCCGTTAATTCTTGTCCTAAAACCCGTTCTTTACGACTTTGGCGATTCGATACGTAAAGCCGGATTGCATCCAGCAAAGCACATTGGGGATCGAGTTGACCTGCTTTGTCAAATAGTTTGAGCTTTTGAACATCCGCCGCCAGGGTTTTACTTCCCTTCAAAATGTCTAAGATTGCTTTTGGTTCGTTGAGAATCCTGACGGGAACCTTTTCATACTTTGAATACAGTGTTGCCCAAAAACTTGATAGCTCTTGCCGCAGTGATTCACCTGGCTTTTGATCCACCTTAGGCGAAAGAGTTCGGCTGGTTCCTCTAAACACAATATGGGCGTATTTCAATCCTTTCTGAATATCTGCTTTTACGGTATTTCTTAACTTTATGAGATCATTGGCTTCCCGCTCTGTGGCTAACTGACGGGCTTCCTTGGACTTGTATGAATCTTGCTTCCACCGATTGACCACAATTTGCATTGCTAGGTAATACCGCAGATGACTATCGAAATCTGGGACGCGATCGCACAGCACAAGAATGGTTTGCTTTTCATCTGCCTGGAGGCTACGGTCTTCTAAATCAGATGGTTTCACCCCGCTAATCACTGATAAAGGAGAGTAGACCCGAATATCCACGAATCCCTCACGACTAACCGGGGTATCGTCAAAATAAACGCGGGCTGGAAACTCCCCTTCCTTAAATGAAACGGTCGAAAATCCGATAATATCCGTTTTGGCAAAGTGTTCAGCAATACCTTGCTGCAAGCCCTGCCCGCGTAAATCAGCAGATTCCTGAGCAACTTCTTCCTCAAACGTGCGTCGCTCACCTGTTAGGAACTCAAACTCTTCGCCAATTTCGGCAACCAGCTTTGCCTGAATCAGTCTATTTAGTTCTGCTCTAACCCGATTAATCAGCGTTGCCAAATCATCGGTGGTTCGCTCTACTAATAACCGAGCAATGTTGTCGATCGTCCTAGGAATATAAGCAATCTCACGAATCAGATACAGAACTTCGGCGACCCGTCGAGTAAGGGGTGTAGCATTAGGCACAACTTGCTCAATGCGTCTGATTTCTCCTCGCACATCTGGGTTAATTTCTCCACCCGACAAGTTTCCATAGATCTCATCAAAGGAGACAATTTCTCCGACTGGCACATCCAGATAGGAACGCCGCCCTACCCGTAAAATGTCCTGAGCAATCGCCAGTAAAGTTCGAGTTGAACCCGATAGTTGCTCTCCCCGCCCGCCAGTTGTTCGTAAACTTTTAACGATCTCCGGGATCAGGTGAATTTGATAGGGCATAAATGGATAGAACGCAGTGAATCGCTCCTCGCTACATCCTGGCAAGATTTGATTTGTATTCTTGAGTTCTCCTAAATCTCTCAAAATGCCTGGGTTTTCTCCGTAAGCAGCAATAACTTCACTACGCCCTACTCTTTTCTTCTTAAGCAGGCGATCTTCAATAACTAGCTCAATATTCTCGGTGGTCAGGCTCCACTTACATCGAAATCTGCCTTCGATTCGTTTCATATCCTTTTTGAGACCAAGAGCGTTTTCATAAATCGCCCCCATGTCTTCATGAGTAGTTACAAAGACCCAGATTTTGCCCTGTCCTTGGGAAGCAGCTTCTTCTATAAAACCTTGCAGCAAATCTAGGCGATCGCCATCGTCATCAACCCAGCGTCCTACCTCATCCAGAACGATGACTAATCGGCAGGGCTTACTCGTTGCTTTTTGCCTTACCTCTAGATCTTCGAGCAGCGTTTGAACCAGGAAGCGATCGCTATAGATTTCTCCTTGCTCTGCCAGGGCTAATGCCTGTCTCACGTCCTCTGGAGAAGCAAAGACATCAGGGGCAACCTCAACTGCCGCACGATACAAGTAGTTTGCGTAAAAAGACAAATTATTTTGAATGTCTGCCCAAGTTTTCTTAGCTAAACGTTCTGCAGCTCTATGAAGATCAGGTAGCTTACCTTGCTTATCCAGTTCTGCCTCAATTACCCGTGCGTAAATAACATTTCCGCCATATCCTTTTGATTGATAAAACTGGGATAGAAGAAGCTTAGGTAGAGGTGTGCTCTTGCTATCCTTAATCGCATTGATGTTATAGGCTAGGATCTGAGTATCACATTGGGATAGCAGAGAAAGGCTACGTAAGATAGGTTCTCGCCGGGGGGAGTCAACTTTCAACCTTGCCTCAAACCGCCTTGCGGCAGCCAAGCCATCCAATTGAAGATTTTCCAGGAGAAGGGCTGTGATCTTGGCTAGATGGGATTTGCCTGATCCAAAATAACCAGAAATCCAGACTCCAACCTCTCCAGTGGATAAGCGTAAAGTATCAGTATAATGCTCTAGAAAATCATCTAAGTAGCGCTCAATTGTGGGAGTGACAAGGTAGCTGCCGATTTCGGAAGCCAATTTCTTCGTATCCTGTCGTTCACTGACCTTAATAACTGGCTCAATGGGTTCCTCAACAGGTACTTCAAAAATGTCTCGGATTTGCATGACAGTTTCCTCTGTTTCCTAAATAACTACAGGATGTCTCCCCGATACATAAATTCTTCCCGTAGGTTCAGGAAGCTATAAACTCTTGATCCTACAATTGTTCCAGGTATCAGAAATAACACTGGAATTTTAAGTGCTTCTTGGCTGGTTTCCCAAAGATGCTGCATCAGATTCTCAGGTCCTGTAGCTGGGTATAACGCTGCTAGATGCTCCAAAATCACAACTGCTTTTTGGAGGTCAGATTGAGACAGTTGTTCGCTGACCTTCTGAGAAATAGCAGTAACCCACAAGTACCCTAGGTCGCTTTCTGGATTTGCTCCTGGCATTGGATCGATGATTGTCTGCACAATGTTGTCGCAACCTAACTCTTCTACCGCCAACATCGTCACCGCCAAAACGTCGATGTGCTTAATCGCAAATTCATCACCAAGACTGCTAAACAACGTTCGGCATTCTTTATAAACCGCCCGTTCAGCTTCTGGAGGGTAAACCACAGCTAAGAAAGGTGCACCAGTTTTGCGTCCAATGTGCTCATATCGAGTTTTGATCCAGTCGGCTGCTTCGCCGAGCTTCCGCGACCAGTCGAAAAGCTCACTCATGCGATCGCCTCTGGTAATCGTTTAAGTTCAAGGATGACGATACTTCCAGACTTTTCAAACCTGATCCACTGCTGTTGAGCTAATTCTCCTAAGGCACGAGCCACATCAACTTCTGTCCACAAGAAAAGCCGCCAATCAGGAGCTTCTAAAATTTTTCTTCCTTCCAGACCCTCACTCAACAGAATATATAACAGGTGAAGAACTGTGGTAGAAGCCACCAACGGGCGTTGGATATGCTTTTTCTGAATTCCCCTTAAAAGACCGAAATCTCGTAAAGCTGCCAGAATACTAGAGGCTAAACGCAATCGTGTACTTTCACGCCATTGTTTGATTTGCGGATGATCCTCAGCCATCTTCTCCAATAACTGAACTATGTCTCCTCTTGAGATCGTAGTTGTCTGTTGTCGCCATTTTCCCCAAATTAACTCCGTCACGATGCTAAAAACCAGGCGATCGCGCAATACAAAATATAGATAGGCTAAGGATAAATACTCAGAAGACTCGGCTCCAAGCCGGCTTGCATCTGCTAACGACTGAGCAACCCACTCTGGATGAACACTTAAATATCGGTGCTTAATTGCATCCCAAATTCTACGTCGAGTCTCATAAGACGTTTTTTGAATAATCCCTGTTTCTAAAATTGACTGCCGAACAGCCGACACTGATAGACCTGCATCAACGGCTCTAAATAAAATATAAGTTTCCTTGACCAAAGCTCCCTTTGATGTGTTGCGAGACGAAATAGGAGAAGTATCTCGAATTTGACCAAGGAGTTCTAAAGCCCTCTCAAGTAACAAAACTTTAACTTCCTCTCGTACCTTCTCTTTCACACTCAAAACCATAATCTTCTGGTCCCAGGAACAGACTGACGTAATCGTACACTTTTGACCCGCGCGCATAGTGTAACGTAAAGCGTTAAAGCCTCCAAAGTAGATTTTTTGACCTACCAGGTGCTACAAGTCAAAGCTCAAAACAGAAGGCTAGGTATGGCAATGCAAGTAGACTTGATTAACGTCAGTTCGGGTTAAGGGAAATTCTTTCGCTTTGAAGCGCTGAAACCAAGCCATCTCTTTGTTTCAGCCATTGATTGAGCCACGACATGATGCGGGTTTCGGCTATCCCGAACTCAGGCTTGATTAAGTTGGAAAGGTGAAGCGATGGCTACAATTTACTCCACCACCACGAAAATCAGTTCAGCCTTCGCCCTGGTGAGTGCCACATATTTCAGGTTCATTTCCTGCTTCAACTCCCAGGGCTGCTGATTCTCCCAGATTAACGGCAACTTATCAGGATAGAGAATAAACACCCGCTCTTCCTCTAAGCCCTTTGCCCGATGCACGGTAGAGAGGATGACCGACGGGCGATCGTCGCTAAATAACCCCTCAATCTCTAAACAAAACGCTGATAGAGTGTTGCACTCGAATGCTTCATAGCAAGCCTTCACCCCATTTACCCGATCGCAAAAGCTTTCAATCTGCGCCTCAGAGTTCGACCTCTGCTGCAACTTTGCCACCCGCTTCGAGCGATACTCCTCCAAAAAATCGGCGAACCTATGGAACGTGAACCCTTGAATTTGTGACACATCCCGCGCGATCGCCGTCAGCATCCGCCCAATATCTCTTCCTCGTACCCGTGCCGGAATCCGTTGAGCAATCAGTTCAATGCACAGGCTTACCAGCGGAGCCGTCAGCCTGCACAGAATCAGATCCCCTTCTTTTACGACCTCTGGCAACTTCGATTCCTTCATCGTCTCCACCCTGCCATCGGCTGCGTTGGGAGTTGCTTCCATGTGAGGCACAATTTTCTTCGCCAATTCCAACACCTTCACCGGACAGCGATAGCAAATGGATAAGGGTAATTCCTTTGCCTGTAATGTTTGCTTAATCCGATCGAACGCCTCACAATCTGCCCCTGCAAACCCGTAAATCGCTTGCAGTGGATCGCCGACCAATAACATTCGTCCTCCTTTTGCTCGTGCTTTGAGAATCAAATGTAATTGCGCCGCTGAGAGATCCTGCGCCTCATCCACAAACACCCATTCAAAGGTCTGCGGCTGCAAATCCCACACATAAGGCAGATAGAGCATATCGGAGTAGTCGATAATTTTGTCCTGCCGCGCCAGGTCTTGCCCCTGCTCCAAAATGGTTGAGATCACCGGAATCAGCAAATCTGGATAGGGAATCTCTAGCCCAAAATGGGCAGCCATGGAGTGAATAGCGATTGCACTGCCTGGATTGGTCAAGGTGCATTGAGTGAAGTGAACCAGTTGGGCGATCGCCGCTTGCAACTCCTCTAATTTGGGCACTGCCTCCGGTTCATCGTCCTCATCTGCCCCCGACCTTGCCCACTCCTGCAACTGCTGAGCATAATGAGCCATCATTTGAGAATGTAACCCATTCGCCTGATCCCGACATAGATTCCGGTACTTGCTGTCATCTAAAACTGTTCTGCCCAAATAACGAGAGACACAGCGATTGCCCACACTGTGAATCGTGCGACAGGTCATCGTCGGGATGCGATCGCTCAAGGTTTTGGCAATGTGGGTATTAAAGGCAGCAAACAATGCTCGTGAAGTCTTTAAACGCTGAGATGCCTGGATCAAAGTCGTCGTTTTACCTGATCCTGCTACTGCATTCACAATCGCATCCCCACGTCCCTCAATGATCCAATCAAAAATCGCTTGCTGGTAAGCAGAAGGTGTGAACTGATTCATGGCTCGGCTACTATATAAGGGTGTTTTTATATTTGTGAAGGGACAGGGATGTGATTCCTTGCCCCTCTTTTTTTGTTTAGAGAAGCTGCAAATTCTCCACGCCGTGTAGGGTTGCAATGGCATTCCAGGCTTGACGAATTGCTTCTCGTTCATCCAGATCTGGCTCATAGCTGTCACACTGATGTAATGCCAGAATTTCAGCCAGATATTCTGCTGTGAAATGGGATAACCCAGCCCGGTAAAGTTGCCGGGTAAAAGATTCAAACTGTCGTTCAAACGTCATCGTTCACCCCTCAAATTTCGTCTACCCAGGCGGTTTCTCGTTCAAACTCAGCCACTAACGCTTTGAACTTTTCAAACGCAATCCGACAGCCATCGGCATAGCCTTGTAAATATTCCAAACTACCGCGATGTTGGGGACAATTGCCCTCCACGCCATCGCTCATACCATCGTCGTACAGTTCTTGGGAAAGCTGCTGAGACTGGAGCGTGTAGACTTCGTAAGGTTCGGGTGGAATAGAAATAACTGGGGATGCCAACATGGTGTGATTCCTCGTGTTTTTATAGCTGTGAAAAGACGGAGGTGGTCTTAGTACTCAGAAGAATGCATCAGCGTCAATTTGCGCCGCGTGGCATTGGGGCTGTCTGGTGCTTCGGACAGGTATTGCATCGCCGGATCGTAGTAATCGATCTTCCAAAAGTAGCGATCGCTCTCTAACTCAACCGCGCCAAAGTCATGTTCTCCATGGGGGTCGTTGTCTGGAGTAAAGGCGTTAAACTCTTTGACTAGCCGAAGTAACTTGTCTTTCTGATTAGCAGGTAAAGCAGAAACACGCATGGTCAATACCCAGGTGCCAAGGCTTTGATCGCCCTGTCGGAAACGGTCATTTAGGTCTGCAATTGGATTCATGGTTAAGCTCGTGTGTTTTTATAGTTGTGAAGAGAAAAGGGCAGTCACCCTAACGCGATCGCCCTGTACCCGGTACTAGCGGCAGTTTTGTGACTTGCCAAGGTCAGCGAATTAATCGATGGAAACGTGACCACAGGAACCTGTATAAGGTTTGCCAGTCCGACGCTGATAGAACTCAGCCACGGTTTCAGGCTTACTGCGATCGGGGTTAACCGTCAGGTAGGGCAAGTCTTGTTCATCTAATCCGGCTGCCAAATGAGCAACGGCAGCAGAATGAAACGGTTTCACGTAAAGGGCATTAGAGGATTTCAGCATGGTGTGTTTTTATGTTTGTGAAGGGTGGATAAGAAGAGAATCTGCTTCCGGGGCTTTACCTACCTGGTGGCTTGTGCTGTACCCGTTTCGTATCCCTTATACTTTATATATTAACCGTTTCGGCTAACAAAGTCAATATATAGGCTAATATGCTATTCGTTCAGGCTTCCTAGTTAGCCGTAGCCACAAAAAGATACCCTGCCAGAGGGGTCTGGCAGGGTATTAAACAGAATGAATTGAAGAAAACAGCTAGGAGCTTTCTTTCGCCTCTTCGTAGCGCAGAAGCTCTCCAGGCTGGCACTTTAGAACACGGCACAACTTCTCCAGGGTTTCGCGATCTAATCGGGGGGGCATTTCAAAAGTGTTTTTGAGCTTGTTTACCGTGACATGATGCAACCCAGTCGCCTCAGCAACCTCTCTGTAAGACATTTCTCGATCTGCCATCACTGCCGCAAGCCGCCATTTTATGGGCATTGCTTTATCTATTATGTGTTTCACTTTTCACCTTAGTCTTTCCAGCTAAATTAGTCGATACCACTATCGATTTAAGCATAATCAATTAAATATTAGCCCATCTGTTGATTTTGTTAGCCGAAATTGTTAATATAGTAGTTGTAAGGGCTAATTTAACCCCTTCACAAATCTAAAAACACATCGGAGATTTCCATCATGACCCGCACCTTAATTGACATTTCTAACGATCTGTTGGAATTGGAAATTGATCTAGACCACTTGGAAGGATTGCCAGAGGAGCAAGCGGCAGAATTGCATGAATGGTTTAGTGAACTCGCTGACGAACGCCGGGAAGAACGCGATCGCAAGCTGGATAACTACTGTGCTTTGATTACCGATTTAGAAGCCCGTGCTGATGTTCGGAAGAGTGAAGCAAGACGATTGGCACAGCGGGCGCAGGTGGATGAGAACAAGGCGAAATCTTTGAAGACCATGCTGCAATGGTTTTTTGATGCCCACACGTTGAGGACGGTGGAAACCGATCGCTATCGGATTACCTTGGCTCGAAATGGTGGTAAAGCTCCGCTATTGGTGGATGAGGTGCCTATTGAAAACCTGCCTGCGGCGTTTGTGAAAACAACGGTGGAAGTGAATCGAGAAGCAATCCGAGAGGCATTGGAAAGCGGGGAAGTGCTGGAGTTTGCTCGATTGGGTGAACGTGCTCAGTCAATTCGGATTAAGTAGCTACGGGTGAGGGGACTCTTCCCCTCGTTTTTTGTTTGTCTATTTTGCAAAAATTGGAGAAGACCGATGAGCCAAGCCCTTGTTCACTTGCCAACGCTGACCACAGAGAAAACCCCGCACAAGTTGTTTAAGCGTTCCATCACAGATATTTTGTCGGATCTGGCTAGACCTGTGCCCGATCGCTTCTTAGAAACCCGGCAGCAGGGCGGCGCAGACTTGACCTACATTGCCTGGTACACGGTAGCAAAGCTGCTAGATTACTACGCTCCCGGTTGGGAAGGAGCGATAACGCAGATGCACACCACGAGCGATCGCTTGTTTGTCACCTATCGATTGACAATTCATGCTGCCGAAGGCACCTTTACCCGCGAGGCAACGGGAACGGAGTTACTGAAAGAGGAAAAAGAGGTATGGGTCGGTCAAAAGCCGAATCGAAAGCAGTTGAAGGATGAACAGGGTAGACCGATGACGGAGCGGCGAGAGCTTGCCTATGGTGACCCGTCTTCCAATGCGGAATCAATGGCGTTTCGTCGGGCGGCAGCTAAGTTTGGGTTGGGGCTGCATCTGTATGAGAAGGAGTAGCGAGGTTAGATGTGCATCAACAGAAAGCTTAGGAAATGACATCTTGATCTCTTAATCACACCGCAAACGCCTCTATTGATAATCTTTAATCCCTGTTTACGAGAATCTCCTCTATGGAGTGAATTTTATAGATTTGATGAACTTATAGAAAACTTAGGGAACCCACTATTAGGAAGTATTACCTTAAGCAAGGATAAATAGCGATTTCAGCTAAGTTTTCAGCATCTATAGAGTGGCATCTTACACGCGTAGGATGCTCGTATGTTCATGGTTTGCCAGGGGCTTCTACTTGTTAACACTACTAATTGACAGCAGTCCCCATCTACCATGCCAAAAAATCAATGGGAAAGCACGAAGAAGTTATTGCTAACTTCTATCCTTAGTCTTATAGCTTTCCCGGTTTATGCACAAACCATTATTCCTGCAAATGATGGTATAGGAACGATCGTTACCCCTAGCGGCAATCAATTTGATATTCATGGCGGACAGTTTTCCGCAGACAGACAAAATCTCTTCCATAGCCTGGAGCGATTCAACCTCAACCAAGGGCAAATCGCTAACTTTCTTGCAAATCCTGGAATTCGTAATATCTTAAGCAGGGTTGTTGGAGGAGAGGCATCGGTTATTGACGGTCTCATTCGAGTCACGGGTGGTAATGCCAATCTCTTTCTAATAAACCCGGCAGGAATCCTTTTTGGCTCAAATGCCAGTTTGAATGTTCCGGCTGCGTTTACGGCAACCACAGCAAATGGTGTTGGCTTTGGCGATCACTGGTTTAATGTCGTTGGATCTAATGACTATTCCAGATTGTTGGGAAATCCCGATGCATTTGCATTTACAATGCCACAGCCCGGAGTGATCGCCAACTTCGGAAATCTGGCAGTGGGTACAGGGCAAAACCTGACGCTTATAGGTGGCACGATCCTGAACATGGGTCAACTGTCTGCACCGGGAGGACAGATTACAGTTGCAGCCATTCCAGGAACCAGTGTGGCGCGTATAGGTCAAGCAGGGGGACTGTTGACGTTGGAGCTTCAATTGCCCTCTGATGCTACAACCGTTGCACCCTGGACGATGCCAGTTGCGTCATTGCCTCGATTGCTCACAGGTAGCGGCATAGCGGAAGCCACTAAGGTAGTAGTGAATCCTGACGGCACCATTCAACTCATCGGTTCTAACACTCGCATACCAACTGATGCAGGAACCGCGATCGTCTCTGGCACAATTAATACATCCGGCATTGCGCCTGGTCAAATTGGTGGTTCGGCAAATGTGCTGGGCGATCGCGTCGCGCTAGTCGGTGCCACCATCAATGCTTCGGGAACTAATGGTGGGGGTACAGTACGAATTGGGGGAGACTACCAGGGGAAAGGCTCTATGCCTAATGCCGCACGTACATTTGTCAGTAGAGACTCTGTAATTGGCGCTGATGCATTGCAAAGCGGTAACGGCGGCAAAGTGATTGTCTGGGCTGACCAGACCACAGGCTTCTATGGCAAGATCAATGCTCGCGGCGCTCAAAATACTGGCAAGGGTGGTTTTGTCGAAGTTTCAGGTAAGCAAACTCTGATTTTTGATGGCTTAGTCAACGTCAGTGCCAGTAACGAAAATTTTGGAACCTTGCTACTTGACCCAACCAATATCACCATCTCCAACAATCCAAGTACACCTGGTGTCAATGCTAGCTTAATTGACATTTTACTATCTGACATTTCACAAGATGAATTTGTTGGTGCCGATATTACAATCGATGCCGCGATACTTCAGGCGCAAGCAGGCAACATCCGTCTAGAAGCAACCAACAACATCACCATTGAAGCCGGAGTAATGTTGACTTTTGATCCAGGTGGATCAATTATGTTCGTTGCAGATGCAGACCGCGATGCTGTTGGCAATTTTGTAATGGATGCTAATAGCACACTCAATACCAGCGGACGATCTCTGACTATTACCGCTGCGGGTGTACAAATCGATGATGGAACAATTAATGCTGGTATCGGGGATGTGACACTGCAACCCTCAACGCTTAATTCATCGATTAGCGTAGGAGACAACGCAATTGACGAGACTCGTGGTCCAATACCTGCTGGGACTCCGAACTTTTATCTAACTACCACAGAACTAACTAACCTTGATTCCTTAGGTACAGTGACAATCGGTAGTCCTGGATCTACCGGAACTGGAGTAGTGTCGCTTAGAAATCTTGGTCCACGACCTGGACTACCTTCTCTATCAGATGAAAGTTTCAACCTCACAGTTAGAGGTGGTGATGTTTACTTTAATCAAGCCGTGGTAAGTGGCAACCCAAATTTTTCTACCGATACTGATCCGATAGTTCAGCTTCCTAGAGACAAAACAGCTCAGTTTATTTCCACTGGCACTATCTTCGCAGGCAATAATCAAGAAGTGGGAATTGATGGGGATAATGGGAAAATCCTATTTGATGCGGTTAACGGTGTTGGTGTTCTATTTGATAATCCCTATCCAGTGCCGAATTCTAGCGGAATAGGCTTTAGTGCAAAAAATGTTGCTGCCCGAACCCAGTTTGGAAATCTCTTATTAACCTCATCTCGTACGGATCTGGTTGTTAGCTCTGTAGATGGAGTTGATGGAATAACAGCCCCAAATGGGCAAATAGTTCTTGAAAATATAAGGTTAGAAAATTCCAGCATCACAATTAATGCACCTATTCGTGGTTCAAGAGACATTTCTATCGGAGGATTCAACACAGATTCAGTCAGTCTCAACAGTGCTGTGACATCAGATAATGGCAATATCGTTTTCGAGGCACCTGTTGTTCTTGGCGTAGGTGTTGGTAGCGTTTCTACAAATGGCGGCAATATCAGGTTTGATGAAACAGTTGATGGTAATCAGTCGCTAAACCTGAACACCAATGGTGGGTCAGTTCAACTCAATGGTGCTGTTGGTGCAGTAGCTCCCTTAAGTGGCTTGACCATTGCCAATGCTGGCAACGTAACGGCTTCTGCCCCTGTAACCGTTGGAGTAGAAGGGATTGCCATTAGAGCAAATGGAACAGTATTTACAGGAAACCTCAATAGCTCTGGAGATAGCGGAGGCTCTGTCTTGATCAAAGCTGGGACATCAATTACTACAGGTATCGTTGATTCCAGCGGTCGCTTTGGTAATGGAGGCAATGTTACCCTTGATTCTCCAGGAGACATACAGGTGAACTCTATCAACGCTCAAGGTGGCAGTTCTGGTAGAGGCGGCAATGTAGATATCACTACAGAACGATTCTTTCGAGCGGGAGGTATGTTTAGCGATCGCAACGGTATCCAAGCCAGCATTTCTACTGCTGGCGGTGTGGCAGGTGGTTCTATCACCATCCGCCATGATGGAGGTCTTCGGGGCACACCCTTTGTAGTGGGCAATGCAACTGTTAACGGGACAGCCGGAGCGATTACTACTGGCTCAGATAATACAATTTTTCCAGTGCGATCGTTTCCAGGCTCATATACTCAAGGCATCACTCGAATCATTACCCAGGACCTACGCCCCCCCCTCACGTTCCCTGATTCGGATCAACCTAACCCTTTGCTGCCTGAAGGAGATTCCGATTCGCCATTTTTCAAGTCTGCTGCTCAAGATCCAAATCAAGCTTTTGAAACAGAAACTGCATTTACACAGGAGTTTGATAATTATTTAGGTAAAAAAACTCGTTCTAAAACACTAAGAGAGATTCAATCAGAACTGCGATCAATTGAAAAGAAAACAGGAATTAAAACTGCTCTCATTTATCTTTCGTGTAAACCTAAAAAAGATGACATCGTGATTTGGGAGTTTGGCAAGCAGAAATGTGATGGTGTTCCTGAAGATGAAGATTTTCTTCGAGTGGAAATGATTACAGCTGAGCAGTACACCTCAATTCTGCCTAGATATGAAGGTCGAGAGGACAAGAAAAATATTCAGTACAAAGAGGTAGTAGACACAGGAATTGATTTATATAAAGACATTACTAATGTAAGGAACCAAGAGGATTATAAAGAAGCTGCTAAAAAGTTATATCAATGGATAATTAAACCTCTAGAACCTACATTAAAGAGAGAGGGTATTAATAACTTGGCATTTATCGCATCACGCTATTTGCGTTCAGAGGATGTCTGAGAAGTTGAGAACTACGCTAGCCGTCTGAGCATGAGGCGAATC
>QBMH01000083.1 GCA_003249025.1 Leptolyngbya sp.
TGAAACGCTTACATAGAAGGCATTTAGGCGATTTAGCTATAGATAAGAGCTTTGAGGATGATCTCATCGCTCAGGTCTTCTTAAAAAGAATCCTTGAGGAGCAAGGATACGAGGTAATTACCGCCAATGACGGTGAAGAGGGCTTGAAGCACGCGGAGTTGTTTCGTCCAGCACTGACTATTTGTGATTGGATGATGCCCCGCGTGGATGGGCTAGAAGTGTGTCGCAAGCTGAAAGCCGATCCAGAACTTTCGATGATTTTTCTTATTTTACTAACTGTTCGAGGAAGCGTCGAAGATCGGATTTTAGGTCTAGACAGCGGGGCTGATGATTTTGTGGCAAAACCCATCGATCCAGACGAATTGAGGGCACGGGTGCGGGCAGGGCTGCGGTTAAATCGAGTGTATCAAGCGCTGCAAGAGCAAAAGCGAATGCTGGAGGCAGAATTGGTGGAAGCGGCGGGCTATGTGAGATCGCTGCTTCCGGCTCCTTTGGATGGCACGGTCAATATTGACTCGCGCTTTATTCCGTCGCGGCAGTTGGGCGGCGATTGTTTTGATTATTACTGGCTCGATCCCGATTATCTCGCCATTTATTTATTGGATGTGTCTGGGCATGGATTAGGAGCGGCATTACCGTCTATTTCGGTGTTGAATTTGCTGCGATCGCAATCCATGGATGGGGTTAATTTTTATCAACCTAACCATGTGCTGAGGGCTTTAAACGAAGCTTTTCAAATGGATGACCAAAACGATAAGTATTTTACCATTTGGTATGGCGTGTATAACCAAGCGAAACGCCAACTGGTTTACTCTAGCGCGGGGCATCCTCCAGCTTTGCTCATTTCTAATACCAACCCCGACGATACTGAGGTGAAGCAGCTTAAAACAATTAGTCTGCCGATTGGCATGATGCCGGATACAAAGTTTAGCAATCAACGCTGCAACATAGAGCTAGGTAGCACTTTATACGTTTTTAGCGATGGCATTTATGAAATTATGCAGCCCGATGGGGATATATGGGGGTTGGATGGATTTATTGATCTACTCAGCGAGCATCGCCGCGCGATCGCTGAGCAGGGACTCAACTATGTGCTAGATCACGTCAAAACCCTTAGTCCCAACGAATCGCTGGATGATGATCTCTCACTATTACGGATTAACTTTGGCTAAGAATCAGAGGTCAGGGGCTGAAACCCAAAATCTGATACCTGAAACCCGAAACCTGAAACCCGAAACCTGAAACCCGATTAGTTACCCATCGCGTAATATCTCTAAATTCTACTTTCGTTGCTTATCAGAAAATATATGGATGGAATGCGATCGCGGGTTCAACTAGGATAGTGAAGCAAAAGGCTGTTCAAAGCCCACGTTGAAGACAAGGTTGCAATTAAAGATGGCTCGTTCGCAGCAATCGTCGTTCGGCTCTGGCAATAGTTTCACTCGATGGGTGCTGCTTCTGATGAGTGCGATCGCTGCCGCAGTGCTATTCCACATCAGTTCTGGTATCACGATTGAATCGAACTACGCCATCACGAGCAGAGCGCCATTTAACCAGCCAGCCTTCTATCCAATCCCGCAAACCCTGCCTGCGGATCTGTATCGCCCCGTTGCCCCGTGGCTGGGACGGTTGATTCTACCCAAGCCACAGCAGCAAGGCGGAACCGATTGGGTGTGGATGGAGATCACCCATGCGCCGCCCAACGCAACGGATTTGATTGGTAAACAAGTGCGATTGGAATGGAGCCAAAAGCCATCTGTGCAGCGCGATGTGATAGCCGGAATACGGGATGTGAAATTTTCGCCGCTGGTGGCAAAACTGCGTCTCACGAAAGCTGACCTTTACGCCGATCGCTTGAATGGACGATCGCGGGTGGGTTCTTTGCAAGCGATCGCCGGAGCCAGACCCCAGGATGACGTAACGGTATCGCTGGCAGCAGCAACCTTGATCCAGCAGCCCAATGGTTCACCCGCCTTGCAAATCGAGCGGGAGCCGCTGCTAGATACGGGTAGATCCGTTACCCTGGTTAAAATTTTGGGTGCAGTGGCATCACCGCCCAAATTCATCCCCAGCGCTTGTCCGGGTGAGCCGCCTTGCCCCAGTGAATTGTTTCGGGTGCAGCACTACAACCCAGCAACCCAACAATTTGACGGAGTGCAATCAACCGTTCGCATTCCCCAGCAGCCGATCGATGGCAATGGCGTGTATGCTTCCACGCCGCGAGAGTTAGAAAAATCTCCGGCAGGCGTTGCTGGCTGGTACTTGTACGGTGCTCAAGATCAGACGGGACTGTTTACGGTGCAGGCAATTAAACCGCGATCGCTGTTTCAACTGAACCCGCAGCAAGTCTTACTGGAGACGGGCAAGGGTTTGGACTACATTAATCATCAAAACTGGCGAGATACGGAGCAGCACAAGGGCACGATCCAAACGGTTTTAATTGACCCGAAGGCGAAGACTACAGAAGCGGCAATTGCCCAATGGCAAGCAGGCGATCGGGCGCTAGTCATGCACCTATTTGGCGGCAGAGGCGGTAGGAGTGGTGAGGGTTCTGTGGGGGGCACTGTCACCGGGCATTTTGCCTATGGGATGGCAGAGGTGATTCGTGATCCGTTTACCAACGAGCTTCAGCTAGACGTGCGGTATCAACAGGTTTACGCCAACAACATTGAAGGGGTGATTTCAGGAGAGAATTCCTGGACAAATTATATGGGCAATTTGCAACGGGGCTGGTTGGGCACCCGTCCGGTTACCGATGTGCTTGTCAAGCTGGATACGATTGGGCAAGATTATGATTTTGGTGGCATCAAACTTTCGCCCTTCACTGAACTGACTCGTCAACTTCGGATTATTGGCGATCGCTACCGGACGGGCGACGGCACCGGAATTGCCAGCGTCACAGCCGCAACCTCCTGTGTACAGGATTCTAACCAGGCATTATTCGCAACCATTCAATCCATTCGGAACCAGGTTGTATCTAGTTCAGAGATTCAACGCTGGTGGTCATCTCATCCCCATGACCCCACCATTAAACGATTTGAACGGTTGATTGCTCTGGGAAATGATCTGCAACGAGAACTGATTCCCTTTGGAATTGTGCGACAAGACTGGAAATCGAATGCTGCCCTCTCTGGCACCCAGATTGAACCGCAAGAATTTGTCCGTGCGGGTGCAGGTGTTGAGAATATCCTCACCGCTCTAACGAGTTGGAGAACCATTTTGCCGCGACAAGCACAGGACGAACTCAGTATTCAATTCCTGCGGCATGGTGCAAAATTATGGTTTTTGCGAACCAATCAGATCGGCGGCAACAATCCCGACATTTTACCGATCGCCCCCACTCAAGTCTTCGGCAAATGGACAGTGCCCGGTACTAATATTGCGATCGGCACCATTCTGTTTAACCGGATTTTGGGTGCAGTGAATCTGCCGACTTTGGAGAACTGGAGCGTGGCGCTGGGGGCGTTACTGATCTATGGGGCGATCGCCCTACCCATCGGACTCTCTCAACGCTTTTTGCAATTCAAACCCTGGTACGTCTCCAGTTGGCACTATCTGCTGCTGGCAGTGCGCTTATTTTTCATGCCTGCTCTAATTGAAGAGTTTATTTTTCGGGTCTTGCTACTGCCCTATCCTCGTGCTGGAATTACGGGTCAAATGTGGTTTCTGTGGGCAGTCTTCAGTCTGATTATGTTCATTGCTTACCACCCACTCAACGCCAAAACCCTTTATAAACCTGGCAACCCCACTTTCTTTGATCCTATCTTTTTGACCCTAGCAGGATTCCTCGGTATCGCCTGCACCATCACCTACTTTCTCACCAGTTCCCTATTGCTGATCACCCTGCTTCACTGGATCGTCACCACTACTTGGTTAACTCTCTTGGGTGGGATGGAAAAACTACATCCACACCCTGCAAAGGGATACGGTTGATGGAAGAGCGATCGCAGCCAGAATCACAAAACTTGCTGCTATTAGCTCATGGCGATCGAGATAATAGACAGAAATTTTCCACATACTACGATTTTGGGCTTCGCAGGAAGGTCGTCAGTAGTCAGCCAAAATTAAACTGAAAATGCGTTTCAGGGATGAGTTCGCCTATGTGTATTAATTTATCCTTTATGGATCTGACCGTTCAAAAGTGATCTTTCATACCGCGTAATCGAGCAAATGTTTGGATGGCGTTAGCAGATTGGGTTGTGGTTTGCAGTTCGGGGGCATCCCAGCGGAGGAAGGGATTGGTGCGTTTTTCCATGCCCAAATTGGCGGGAATGGTGGCTTCATGGCGATCGCGCATTTGCTTCACTTCAGCAAATCGTTGTTGCAAATCGGGGTTGTTGCGATCCACCGTCAGGTCAAACTGAAGATTGTTTAGCGTATATTCATGGGCGCACCACACATAGGTGCTATCTGGTAGATTTCGCAGTTTGGTCAGGGATGCCACCATTTGAGTGGGGGTGCCTTCAAACAATCTGCCGCAGCCCCCGGAAAACAATGTATCGCCGCAAAATAGATCGCCCATTTCGCCCGAAATCACTGGCGGAAAATAGTAGGCGATGTGAGCGCGCGTGTGACCCGGAACAAAGAAAACCTCTGCCGTGCGGTTAGCAAACGAAACGCGATCGCCGTCTTGCAAAAACACCTGCTGCTCTGGAATTCTGCCCCGATCTTCCACGCCACCATAAACGATCGCATCAGGAAAATGCTCCACCAGCATCCTATTGCCACCGACATGATCACTATGATGATGGGTGTTGAAAATTGCTACCAGCTTTGCCCCCAGTTCTTTCAGCATTTGAAAAACAGGTTCAGAGATCGCCGGATCGACTACGGCTGCGGTATTTGCCTCAGCATCGTGCAACAAAAACACGTAATTATTGGATAACACCGGAATTTGATAGACCTTCATAGACTCGTCCTCTTGCCTAACGCCATGTGACTCAATGCATCCCCTGTCACGCGACAAATGCGCCAATCGGGAAGCATGGTTGCCCCCATCCGTTGATAGAAGCCAATCGCGGGTTCATTCCAATCCAGTACACTCCATTCTAATCGTCCGCACTCTTGGGCGATCGCCCGTTGAGCGAGATAGACTAGCAGTGCTTTGCCAATTCCCTGACTGCGGTAGTCTGGCAACACGAATAAATCTTCTAGATAAATGCCGGGTTTAGTCAGAAAGGTGGAGTAGTTGTAGAAAAATAGAGCAAATCCCACGGCTGAACCCTCAATTTCTGCCAGAATAGCTTCAGCATAAGGGCGATCGCCAAACAGATGCGATCGCAGCACCGCTTCACTACCGGTGACGTGATCCGTCAGGTTTTCGTACTCTGCAAGGGCTTGAATCAGGCTAAAAATCACTGCTTCATCGCCGGGAACAGCCGCTCGGATATTGATTTGACTCGATGTCATGGGGTTGAATAGTTCCCTATCGTGGCTAAAGTGCTTGTATTGTATCTCTCAGCGTGAAAGGGTTTTGTCTTGGTGAATCAGCCCATTGATATTTTAATTTTGTCGAATGGTCCCGGAGAGTTAGCAACCTGGGTTCATCCTGTAGTCCGAGAACTACGCCGCCAACTGGGAAACGATCGCGACCAGGTGAGAATTTCGGTGGTGCTGTCGCCCTGTGCCAATGCCAGCGGACAAGAAGGTGCGATCGCCCACAGTTTTGCTGAAATTGATCGCGTCCAAGAAGCGGCTCAGTTCTTTCCATTTTTGCTGTGGGGCAAAACTCAGGATAGCTGGGATTGGCGACCTAAAGGCGTGGTGCTGTTTTTGGGTGGCGATCAGTTTTTTCCCGTTGTGATTGGCAAACGGTTGGGCTACCGCACCGTCATTTATGCGGAATGGGAAGCGCGCTGGCATTCCCTTATCGATCGCTTCGGCGTAATGAATTCGACGATGTGCGATCGCGTTGACCCCAAACACGCCCATAAATTTACTGTGGTTGGCGATTTGATGGCAGAAGCAGGCAGGATCGAGCACACAAACGATCAGCCCATCGACACCTCTAACTTACTCATTGGACTGCTCCCTGGCTCCAAACCCATGAAGCTGACTTTGGGGGTGCCGCTGACGCTGGCGATCGCTGACCATCTGCATCAAACCTATCCCGCCGCCCAGTTTGTGATTCCAGTGGCACCCTCCTTAGAGTTGCAAACCCTTGCCAGCTATGCCAATCCAGCGCATAATCCAATCATTCAAAAGCTGGGCTGGGCATCCGCCACGTTGGTAACTCCCGATGCAGCCGACCCACTGCCCTTTTTGAAAACGACCTCTGGAACCCAGGTTGCACTATGGAGCCAGTTTCCATCCTATGATCTGCTATCTCGCTGTGACATTTGCCTAACCACGATCGGGGCGAATACGGCTGAATTGGGTGCCTTAGCAGTTCCCATGCTAGTGTTGATGCCCATGCACCAACTCGACATCATGCGGGCATGGGATGGATTGCCCGGATTATTGGCGAATCTACCAGGCATTGGAACTAGCATGGCAACGCTAATCACCTGGATAGTTTCGCTTCGTCCCAAGCTGAGGGCGTGGCCTAATATTTGGGCAAAGCGAGAAATCGTCCCAGAATGGTACGGCGAGTTTCAGCCCCAAGAAGTAGCGGCAAAAGTGGCGCACTACCTGGAGCATCCTGAAACCTTAGAAAAAATGCGAAGTGAACTCCGGGCGGTTCGTGGACAACCCGGCGCGGCTGAGAAACTGGTGCAGTTGGTGCGAGAGGCTTTGGAGGATAGGGAAGAGGGAAGTAGGGAAGAGGGAAAAGGGAAGAGAGAAAAAGGGTAGGAAGAAGAAAAAACTCAAAACTCAAAACTTAGAACTTTCTCACTCCATCCCGTCTCTGCGTCCAAGCTCGAAAATGGCGCAACTCAAACATGCCAAGGTGCCAATGCTGATTCCCCAGCTTTGCCCCAAAGTTGCTTCTACGCCAAGGTTACACAGTCCGCCGAAGATAAAGAAGGGAAAAATGCTAAAAATGGAGGCGTAGAAAGCATTTTGGGCTTCTCGTCCCTGGCGATCGCGTTCAAATTCTTCTTGGGAAACGTAGAGCGATCGCTCGGCAAAGTTAAACCAGCGATTCAGTTGAAGAATCACCCATTCACTGACCGGAGATAAGCCGAGATAGAGCGCTAAAGACCATAAACTGGTTCCCGCGATCGCGACTGGGCTAATCTCGAAGGTGAAGGGAACAATTTCGATCATCATGGCAGGGTCGGCATGGAACAGAGCCGATGAGACGGTAATCTATAATTACCGAAAAGTCTCTCATTCGCAAATGTTTCAGCGTGTCAAGTGGTATTGAACCCTGCTTTTTTGCGATCGCGAGCAGAAGCGATAGACTAAACTCTGTTCTTTCATCCCCGTTCAAGGAGACGATTGTTGACTAGCTCCTTTCCGCTTAATCCGTCGTCTGTGAATGCCGCTGAAGTGTTCAATCGCGCGATCGCTCACCACCAAGCCGGAAACATTGGCGCAGCCGAGCAACTTTATCGGCAAATTTTGCAGCAGCAGCCCCAAAATGTGGATGCGCTTTCCATGATGGGGGTGATCTGCTGTCAGCGGGGCAATTTGGAGCAAGGAATTGCCATCTATCGACAGGCATTGACCATTCGCCCACAGCATCGGCAAACGCGAGAAAACCTGAACTTGGCGCTATGGAAACAGGGAAAGCGGCTGATGGATGAGGCGATCGCCAACTTCAACTTGGCGATCAACTTTGAACCTAAGAACGTGCAAACGCACGATGTTTTAGCCAGTATTTATCTGGAACAAGGACTATACGAGCAAGCAATTACGCTGTATCAACAATCCTTAGCGGCAAATCCTAGCAATATCACCGCGCTTAACGGCATCGGGGCGGCTCTGCAACTGCAAGGAAAATCAAGTTTTGCAACTCACTTTTATCAACAGGCGCTTGCCCTTCAACCGGATAATATTGATAGCCTCGTTGGGATATCTAAAGCGATGCTGGATCAGGGCAATGTGGATGAAGCGCTCAGCATCGTAAACCGCGTACTTGCCCTTAGCCCTAATCATGCGATCGCCCGCTATAACCGAGCATTGATGCTCATCCAGCAAGGCAATTTTCAGGAGGGATTTGCGGAATATGAATGGCGGTTTAAGACGGGGGAGTTTCCACCCTGCCCGTTTAAACAGCCCGTATGGGATGGCAAGCCATTGCAAGGGCGTACCTTGTTGCTTCATGCCGAACAAGGGTTGGGAGATACGCTGCAATTTATTCGCTATGCGGCGATCGCCACTCAAAGCGGTGGACGAGTCATTTTCACCTGTCACCGTCCGTTGATGCGCTTGCTGTCTACTTTGCCAGGAATTGCAGAATTTATTCCACTGGGCTTGCCGCTGCCTGCCTTTGATGTCTATGCGCCGCTCCTGAGCTTGCCTACCATTTTGGGCACTACGTTGGAAACGGTGCCGCACGCAGTACCTTATATTCATCCGCCTGCTTCTGATTGGCAACTGCCGATCGCCCCAAGTCCTTCTACTCATCCCCACCCTTTAAAGGTCGGTATCGTGTGGGCAGGGGGAAATCTCTATAAACAAAACTATCGGCGATCGCTCTCTTTAAAGCAGTTTGAGCCACTTTTAGAGGTTCCAAACGTTGCGCTGTACAGTTTACAAAAGGGAATTCCTCAAGTGGAAATTGCCGAGCTTGGCTGGGAATCGCGACTGCAAGATCTCAGCTACCATCTAAACGACATGGCAGATACCGCCACCGCGATCGCTCAACTGGATCTAATCATCGCTGTGGATACCTCCGTTGCCCACCTAGCGGGTGCCCTAGGTAAACCCGTCTGGCTGCTGCTTTCCCATGTCGCAGACTGGCGCTGGCTCAGCGATCGCGACGATACACCCTGGTATCCCACCATGCGCCTGTTTCGCCAACAGCAACCCGGCGACTGGCAAGCATTGATGCAACGAGTGGCAGGGGAGTTGGAGAAGTTCCAGGGATCGGATGCTAGGGATCAGAATCATTCAATTCATCTCAAACCTGCCCCCTGCCCCCTGAAACCTGAAACCTGATCCCTCAACCCTAATTCCTATGCGGACGATCGCCGAAATCAACGACAAAATTAATCGCAAGTCTGTAGTCGTATGGACAGCGGAAGAATTAAAAGCGCGGGTCTTAGACGTAGGTGTGACTCAAGCGGCAAAGGAAGTGGATGTCGTGACGACGGGCACGTTTGAGCCGATGGAGTCCTCTGGGGCAATTATCAATCTGGGACACACTGATCCACCGATTAAAATTCGGCAGTGTTGGATCGATGGAGTACCTGCCTATTCAGGGTTTGGAGCCGTGGATTTGTACTTGGGTGCCACCCAGGTGAGCGAATCGGCTGAGGGCGAAGAAATGCGAGAGCGGGGCGGTGGTTCGGTGATTGCCGATTTGATTGCCGGAAAGCGCGTGAATTTGAGAGCGATCGGGCAGGTGACCGATTGCTACCCGCGCGCTTCTTTTGAAACGACGATTACCCGCGACACGATTAATCAATTTTATTTGTTCAATCCGCGCAACCTTTACCAAAATTTTATTGTGGGGGTGAATGGGGGCGATCGCCCGTTGTTCACCTATTTGGGTCCGTTGCAACCCCGCTTAGGCAACGCGGTTTATTCCAGTCCTGGGTCCATTTCACCCCTGCTCAATGACCCCGACCTGCAACTGGTTGGCATTGGCAGTCGGATTTTTCTGGGGGGCGGCATTGGCTATGTTGCCTGGGAAGGCACCCAGCATTTCCCCTTGCAAAAGCGCTTGCCCAATCGCACCCCGATTGGTCCCGCTGCCACCCTCGCCCTGATTGGGGATGCCAAACAAATGAATCCGCGCTGGGTACGGGGCTGTTATTTTAAGAGCTACGGTCCTTCTTTGATGTTGGGCGTTGGCATTGCCCTGCCGATGTTAAACGAAGTCGTCGTTGCCCATTGCGCTGTCCAAGATCGTGAATTGGTTGCGCCAATCGTGGATTTTTCTATTCCGAGGCGAGTACGCCCTACGTTTGGTTTGGTCAGTTATGCTCAGCTTAAATCGGGGCGCATCTCAATCGAGGGAAAACCTGTGCGAGTTGCTCCGCTTGCGAGTGTCTATCTATCGCGACAAGTGGCGTTAGAGCTAAAGCAATGGATCGAAGCCGGAGACTTTCAGTTAACCGAGCCGGTTGCGCCACTACCCAGCGATCGCACGTTGCTACCCCAGGATGTCTGGGGCGGTTCGCAACTGGCGATCGATTAAAAGATAAGATGGCTATCCTTCGCTGGCTGGCTCACTCCGCTTCACCGGTTTTGGGGGCGGCACCGGACGAGAACCACCTGTTGCAGGGCGAGGAGGGGCAGCACTAGAACTGCGGGGAGCGCCGCCATTAGGAGGTCTACGCCCAAACTGGGGTCTACGACGACCGCGATCGTCCCCATCCTTCGACCGTTTTTTAGGTGGTGCTAACCCAATACAGGTGCCATCAGTAATCGTCAAAGCTACCCCTATAAGCTTAATGTTGAGATCCCAAAAGTAGCCGACTTGACGCGGATTCTCTAGTTTGCCGCGCAGAGGCAGTTTAAATGCTTTTGCTTTTTGAGAATTCTTGCGGGGAGCCTGCTGGATCTTAACGACCAAGTAGGTTTCATCCTGGGCAACATAGACAATCTCGCCACGAATAGAAAAATAGCGATCGTGCAAATCCGCATCGGTTGGAGCCTTTGGCTCTTCTACTTCGGTATCTTGCTCCTCGGCATCTTGCCCTTCAGCATCACTTCGTTTCAGGGTTTCTGGCTCCCATATGCCCACAATTTGTAGGTGAATATCGGGTTCTCCTTCACGAGTGCGGGGATAAACCACCCAAAGATGATCTTTTTCCAAGTCAATATGGTTCCGCACCAAACTCATGACTCGACCTAACAGCACGGCTTTAATTAAGGTGCCATCTGGAGTGACCATTTCACCCCGCGTAAACTCATCCTCAACAGCGGTATAGCGCCCACGCACTAACCCGATCGCCCGATATTGTTTAGGCTCACTCGGCGGCGGAATGGGATGCTGCCGCAGGGTTGCTTGAGTCTCTGGGTCAGGTTCGCTGTTGGCTGGTGCTGCCGTATCTGGTGTATCTGAAACCACTACAGGCTCAGGTTTAGAAGCAGGCAGAACCGTAGGCGTTACTTTTGCGATCGCGGGTGTGGAAGCAGGCGGGGTCGCTGGACGGCTCACTGGACGAGCTAAAGGACGACGCAATGCAGGAGTTGCTTCCGTAGAGGTAGGTTTTGCAGCTTCACTCACATCATCCGCTTTGGGAGAATGTTCAAGGATCGATGGCTCAGCCACAGGTAAAGCCTGTTCCGACTGAATTGGTTCAGCAGGAGCGCTTTTAGGGGTTTGGGGAGACGAATCAGGCAAGGGGCTCATAGGCTTTCATTCAGGCTAGGTCAAAGCTGCATCGGTTGGTTACTTTACTGACTGCAAACTAAAAATAAGCAGATCAGAAAAGTTTGTGCAATTTTTACACAATAAGCATCTAAAAAAAATCTGATGCTCTACAGAAGCTTAACTGTCCCACAAGAAGCAGAACCGAAAAGTTACATATCACATACAGAAACGTCATTCTTAACACTTGCCAAGTCAAGACAGCAATAGCGATGCACCCATCATATCGAAAAGCTAGCAATGCGCTGCTTATTCTCCTATCCTTCTGGATAAATCAGTTAGCCTGTGCCAGTTCGTAGATCAACAATCCAGCGATTAGGTTTAAGCGTTAGCCAAACCGCCGTCTCCGGTTTCGATAACGTCCTGAGAAAATGCGGAAGCTTTTGAAGATCTGACCTAACTAAAGAGATCGTCGGTTAGCCTAATATCTCCCTGATCACAACAACTACAAGCCGATAAAACGCACTTTTTCTTCATATTTACGCAGCATGGGCTTCTTCGCTGCCTAAGTAGACTTCAATCACTTTTGGATTGTTTTGCACTTCATCCATGGTGCCTTCACAGAGGACTGACCCTTGGTGGAGAACGGTCACTTTGCGGGCAATTTGTCGGACAAATTCCATATCGTGTTCGATCACCATAATGGAATGGCTTTCAGCAAGGGTTAGCAGCAAATCTCCCACTTTTTCGGTTTCCTCGTCCGTGAGTCCGGCGACAGGTTCATCAACCAGCAGCAAATCGGGAGATTGGGCAACTAACATGCCAATTTCCAGTCGTTGTTTTTCGCCATGGGAAAGTAATTCGGCGGGAATATCCGCTTTGATAGCTAGCCCAATGGTTTCCAAAAGCCCCACAACCGTTCGCCGTTCTGCCGTTGAGGAACTCGCTGTGAGTGATTCCCAGACATTTTTTTTACGGGCACCGGAGAGTTCTAAATTTTCGCGGGGCGTAAGTTTTTGGTAAACACGCGGGGTTTGAAATTTGCGCCCAATCCCCATTCGAGAAATTTCATATTCTGCATAAGGGCGCAGATTTTTCCCTTTGAAAAACACCTGTCCTTCAGTGGGTTTGGTTTTGCCTGTAATCGCATCCATAAAGGTTGTTTTCCCGGCTCCGTTGGGTCCAATCACGACGCGCAATTCACCCGGCTCCAAACTGAAATTGAGGTTGTTGATGGCTGTAAAACCGCCGAATCTAACTGTCAGATTCTGAATCTCCAAGATTTTTCCGTTCATATTTCACATCAGGGTCTTCTTCAAGACTTGGGTAAGTGATTAGTTTTTCGCGACCAGACAGCGATCGCAGCCAGTTGATGCCATCGGTACGGAGCCAGCCTAAAATGCCCATGGGCAGCACTGTAACCACAATCAGGAACAACGCGCCCTGGAAAAATAGCCAGAATTCGGGAAATTTTTCGCTGAGCAGAGTCCGGGCAAAGTTGACAATCAGGGTTCCTAAAATGGCTCCCACTAAGGTTCCCCGCCCACCTAGGGCAACCCAGATCACCATTTCAATTGAAAAGGCGACATCCATTGCTTTGGGCGTGATGATGCCTGACTGAACGGTGTAGAGTGCTCCGGCAATTCCCGCTAAAGCGGCTGAAACTGCAAACACAAAGACTTTGTACCCAGTGGGATTATATCCAGAGAAGCGCACCCTGGGTTCATCGTCGCGAATGGCTACCAGCACCCGCCCAATGCGCCCACTGGTGAGCCAGCGACAGAGAAAATAACCACCTAACAAGAACAAAATGCTAAATGCATAGAACGTGGTTTGGATGCGCGGATCGCTGACTTGCAGTCCAAAGAAGGTGGAGGTATCTGTTTTTAAGCCGTTTGTGCCATTGATCAGTTTTTGCTGACCGTTGAAAAAGTTGAAAAATACGATCAGTGCGGCTTGGGTGAGGATGGAAAAATACACGCCTCGGATGCGATTGCGAAAGACCAAATAGCCGATCGCGGCAGCGACGACCGCTGGAACAATCACGACCGCAATCAATGTAAGAGGCAAGGAACGAAAGGGCTGCCAAAAGCCTGGTAGCTCCGACACACCATAGAGCGAGAAAAATTCAGGAATCTGCCCATCTTGCAGTTGTAAGTGCATCGCTAGAGCATATCCGCCCAAGGCAAAAAAGATGCCATGCCCCAAACTGAGTAATCCGGTGAAGCCCCAAATTAGGTCGATGCCTAGAGCAGCGATCGCCAGTGCCAAAAAGCGACCTAATTGATTCACCCGAATGCCTTGACCTAGACCGGTCAGAATTGCAGGAATGATAAACATCAGCACCAATGCCACCCCAAGGGCGATCGCCGCTTCCCGCACTAATGCTTTTTTCCGCTGCCGTGTATTCAGCCCAGGCAAAGCGCCAACAACGCCATCTACCGTTTCTACCGTCATGTCAGCCTCCTAAGCATCCACTGTTCGACCTTTCGGTGGGAATAAACCAGCAGGTTTGAATTGAAGAAAAACCACAATCAACGCAAACACAAACACTTTTGCCATACTGGCAGTGGCAAAAAACTCAAATAATCCCGTTAATGCTGGGCTAAAGCTAACCAGCGGACCCAGAGCATTGGAACCCACCATGTAGCTAATCGTGCCGATCGCACTCGCTGCAATGATCGTGCCAGCCAGCTTCCCAACCCCGCCGACCACGACCACCATAAATGCATCCACAATATAGGACTGCCCCGTATTGGAACTGACCGACCCTAGCAAACTCACCGCTACCCCGGCGATTCCCGCCAACCCAGAACCCAAGGCAAACGTTAGAGCATCAACGGTTTTGGTGGGGATTCCCAAACAAGCGCTCATGTTGCGGTTTTGAGTAACCGAGCGAATCCTTAGCCCCCAAGGAGTTTTGTTCAAAAACCAGTAGATAGCAAACACACAGGCTGCGGTTAGAACAATGATGAATAGCCGGGTGTAAGGCAACTGATAGCCACCCATGGGAAACCCGCCTCGCAGCCATTTTGGAGCCGTAACATCTACGCCTTGCGTACCAAACCAGGGTTTGGTCACTGCCATCTTAAACATGCCGCCTAAAAGATTGGCAAACAGGAACGCGATCGCGGCCGATAAAGGCAGCATCAAAGCAATCACCCAGCCGCGAATGCGCTCAAAGTCAGGGCGACGCGCAGCGACCCAGAGCGCTCCCACAAACAGCGCCGTAAAAACAGTGACTCCTGCAATAAATTGCCAACTGACGCTCCGCACAAACTGCTGCAAGATTAAACTTACGCCCCAAGTTGCTAGCAATGTTTCCAGCGGTCTACCATATAAATAACGAACCACCGTTCGCTCCAGTATTAAGCCTAATAACGCTGTCACCACGAAAGCCGCAATCAAAGCGAAAAAGATATACGCCTCAGATAACGGGGTTTTCTTGAAGACATTTTGAACCACAAACGTGGTGTATGCGCCAATCATCATGAACTCGCCATGAGCCATGTTGATTACGCCCATGAGACCAAACACGATCGCCAATCCCAACGCGGCTAACAGTAAGACTGAACCAATACTCAGCCCACCAAAAATGGATTCAAGAAGTTGGGTCAATTTCTTCTCCCAAAAAGATTGCTAAAAGAGATTGCTAGGAAATTGTCGTTCTGAAGGCAGGGCAGGTCTGTAGCCTACGCTTCAAAAGGATCATATAGATCAAACAGGTGATAGCTGAGTAGCTAATAAAACCTGATGGTGCACCATACCGTGAAGGGCAAGTTAGCGCGGTTTATCCATGCCAACTTACCCTTGCTATGCAGCGCGATCGCGACATTCACGATTTAAAATTAAGTCATCTTGAATTTGCCGCCCTTCGCAGGATCAGACCAGTCGCAAGAATAGCCTTTGGTATCTTTGACAAACTGATTCCAAGGAACTGGTTTAACAACCGTTTTGGAGTCATAAACAATGTCAAATAGCCCGTCGTCGCGGACTTCTCCAATCCGAACGATTTTTGCCAGATGGTGATTGTTTTCTAGGGTGTACTTGCCGCCCGGTGCAGCAAAGGTTTCCCCTAATGCCGCCGCTCGAACTTTGTCTAAATCATCGGCTGTCTTCGCCTTTTCAACCGCCTGCTTCCAGAAATACACCATGCTGTAAGCCGCTTCCATCGGATCATTGACCACGCGATCGTCGCCATATTTCTTCTTAAAAGCAGCTACAAATGCTTTGCTTTCTGGGGTGTCTACTGTTTGGAAGTAATTCCAGGACGCATAGTGACCTTTGAGGTACTCTACGCCGATCGCCTTCACTTCTTCTTCCGCAATAGACACAGACATGGAAGGATATTTATCCGGTCCCATTCCAGCCCCTTGCATCTGTTTGAAGAATGCGACGTTGCTGTCCCCATTCAAACTGTTGTAAATCACGCCACCATTTGGAAGCGCTGCTTTGATTTTGGAGATGATTGGAGTAACTTCTGTGCCACCGAGAGGAATGTAATCTTCGCCCACAACCTTGCCACCTTTGGCTTCCAGTTGTGCCTTAATGATGGTATTGGCTGTTCTTGGAAAAACGTAGTCAGAACCCACTAGAAAGAAGGGCTTACCTTTATATTTTTCTAGCAGCCAAGTCACGGATGGCTCGATCTGCTGGTTCGGAGCCGCACCTGTGTAAAAAACGTTTTTGGAACACTCTTGTCCCTCATATTGCACGGGATACCAGAGCATATGATTTTTAGACTCAAATGTTGGCAAAACCGCTTTACGGCTTGAAGAAGTCCAGCAACCAAAGACGGTAACCACTTTGTCTTGATCGATCAGCTTTTTCGCTTTTTCGTTAAACGTGGGCCAATCAGAAGCCCCATCTTCCACGATCGCTTCAATCTTCTTGCCCAGAACGCCGCCTGCATTGTTGATTTCTTCAATCGCTAGCTGCTCAGCATCCACGACGCTTTTTTCGCTGATTGCCATCGTGCCGCTCAGGGAGTGGAGAATCCCCACTTTGATGGTGTCGCCTGATGCGGTTGATGCAGCCGGAGATGCCTCTGGAGACATCGATGTACTGGCTGTAGGAGTGCCACTGGCACAAGCCTTCAGCAAAACGCTGCCCGCAACCGTAGATCCTAAAACAATAAACTCACGCCGACCAAATCCTGTCATGAAGCCTACCCCCCCCAACAATGTGAAACTGAGCTAAGTTAACCCAGTAATAACCCTGAGATACTAAAGTCTATACCCTAGGAAATATTGTATTCCAATATACAAAATCGCTTTATGGCTATTTTCGTTAAGCCTGGATAATAAAATTTCCTTGAAACTGAACAAATTCCACGATCGCAGATAGCCCCACTAATGTCTTGAGATTCGTAAAAACAAACGGTTTATCACCCCTCATTTTCTTTGCGTCATGTTCCATTACAGCCAAATCTGCCCCAACATACGGGGCTAGATCAATCTTGTTAATCACTAACAGATCGGATTTGGTGATGCCCGGTCCTCCTTTTCGCGGAATCTTGTCACCCCCTGCTACATCAATCACATAGAGAGTCAGGTCTACTAGCTCTGGGCTGAAGGTCGCCGCCAAGTTATCGCCCCCACTTTCCACAAACACCAGATCTAAATCTAGAAAGCGCTGCTCTAGATCTTCGATCGCAGCAAGGTTCATAGACGCATCTTCCCGAATTGCCGTATGAGGACAGCCCCCCGTTTCCACGCCTAAAATGCGATCGCGGCTGAGTGCCTGACTCCGCACTAAATATTGAGCATCTTCTTGGGTATAAATGTCATTCGTCACCACCGCAAGATTGTAGCGATCGCGCAGTGCCTTACACAAAGCATCCACTAATGCTGTTTTGCCTGAACCCACTGGACCTGCAACGCCAACCCGAAAAGCACTCATATCGTTTTAAGCCATGAAGTTTCAAAAGAACTTTAGCGCTAAAAAGCATATCTGTTCGCAGAAGTGAACGCAGTAGTCCCTGAAATTCTTTGAAACAAACTCAGTCCAACGGTAATAAACGATTGATTAAACAGGCAAATTCCCTTAAGAAGACCCTTGAACCGCGTTGGCTTGGAGCGAAATAGCTCAAAATAAGAGATGGATATAAAAATTAAACTGAATCTCATTTTTATTCATTAATGCCCCCTAGCCTGCCCCCAAAACCGTCGCTTTCTGACGCTCACCCCTCACTTTCACCGCCACGAACCAATCGTTTGCAAGCTTCTCCTGAAACGGTGGTGTTATTGCTGGCATTGGCAATTGGCGGCAGTACCGGCATTGCAGTAGTTGGTTTTCACTATTTAATCGAACAGATTCACTCTCTCATGTTGGAAAACTTCATGGGTGTGGTGTTTGATTGGGGTACATGGACTTTGGCACTCGTGCCCATTTTGGGTGGCTTGGTGGTTGGGTTGCTGCGGTGGCAATGGCAAGATTTTGGTCCAACGCTGTCTTCCCTGGTTTCATCTCCCCAGAGTGCCGCAAATGCTTCTGCTGCTAAGGGAACGATTAAGGCGATCGCGGCGGCGGTGTCCTTAGGCACAGGCGCTTCTTTAGGACCAGAAGGACCGAGTGTAGAAATTGGTAGCAATGTCGGAGTTTTCTTGGGGAAAGTGCTAAAGGTTTCTCAGGAGCGCCAGCGATTACTGTTGGGTGCCGGAGCCGCTGCCGGATTAGCTGCTGGATTTAATGCCCCGATCGCCGGAGTCTTTTTTGCGTTAGAAATCGTTCTGGGCACCACCTTCGCCACTTCAGCCGTTAGTGTCGTCCTACTGTCCGCCGTAGTCGCTGCCTTAATTTCACAGATTGGTTTAGGAGGACAACCTGCTTTCACCTTACCGAGCTACGAAGTTCGCAGCCCTTTAGAACTGCCGCTTTATTTAGGATTAGGACTACTTGCTAGTTTGGTTGCGATCGCCTACACCCAAGCTATTCAGCTTTCCCAGCGGTTTTTCCAAGGAAAGATTTCAGGGTTCAGCAGCATGGAAAAGATTCCACCAGGATTGCGCCCAGTGATCGGGGGTGCCTGCATTGGTGCTGTGGCTCTGATCTTTCCCCAAGTTTTGGGTATTGGGTATGAAACGGTTGAAGCCATGCTGCGGGATGTTGAATTTTCCTTACCGTTACTCATGTCACTGCTAATCGCTAAGTTGCTCATGACAGCGCTAAGCTTGGGCAGTGGTTTTGTCGGTGGATTGTTTGCGCCTGCCATGTTTTTAGGGGCATCTTTGGGAGCCGCTTATGGTAAGACCCTAGGATTGTTTCCGGTCATGATTTCAGCGAATATTGCGGCTCCCCCTGCCTATGCGATGGTGGGTATGGCAGCAGTATTAGCCGCGAGTGTGCGGGCACCTCTGACGGCAATTCTATTGCTGTTTGAATTGACTCGTGACTATCGGATTATTTTGCCGTTGATGGCAGCGGTGGGCTTGAGCGTTTGGTTAGTGGAGTGGCTGAACCCAATTACGAGCCGCCTGCCAACTATTGAACCAGCAGAGCTAGAAAAAGAGTCAGATCAGCGCCTAGAACTGATGCAGCACTTGCAAGTAGGGGAAGCGATGCGGCGAGATTGTTTGCTGCTTTCTAGCGGATTATCAATTCTGGATGGGGGCTTGAAATTGATACAGCATCAAGCTCACAGTGCGTTAATTGTGGATGAACGGGGACAATTAGTTGGAATTGTGACGCTGCAAGATATTAACGGGGCGATCGCGCACTGGGAGACCATAACCTCGGATGCTCAAAAGCAAGAATTCCTGGCTCATCAGGTTGATACGCTGTGGAATATTTGCACAAAAGAAGTGTTGTGTACCTACGAAGATGAATCGATTGCCGACGCTCAATCTCGGATGGCAACACGAGGCTTGCGGCAGTTGCCTGTGGTCAACCGAGGTGATCCACACCAAATCATTGGATTATTGGAACAGGATCAGATTCGTTTGGCGTACAGTCTTGCCATGACCCAAAATACATTGAAGCCTTATTTGACAGAAGAGGCATCCATACAGGAAGCTCAACAAATTGCCAGATCTGAAACCCTCTCTTTATCGGTCTTAAAGCAGTCGGCTTAGAGCCTATCCGAAAAGTCAGTAAGAGTTAGATTAAATCCTATGTTGATATAAAA
>QBMH01000084.1 GCA_003249025.1 Leptolyngbya sp.
GCTGCCGTTTCAAACTTGCTTCTAATCCAACTTCGACAAAACATCGTCGCACTCGTTCGACGGTGGCCACTCCCACGTCTAGGGCTGCTTGGATTTCTGCATCACACCAACTACCGCCTGGTTGATTCCGGTCGGCTTTCAGTAAGATCCGAGCACGGGTGATTTGATAAGCTGCATGTCGTCCAGTCGTGGTAAATTCTTCGAGATATTCACGCTCTTCTAAAGTCAGATCAACAATATATTTTTTGGTCATTCCACTAGGTAACGCGATCTCCTTCTATCTTATCCTCCTCACCCATCATCTAATAATTGGAAAGCCACTAGTAGAGTAAAAACTTAGTTTTGCAACATCTGAATACCAGCAAAAGCATGTTAGTCAATCAGCTTTTTGAATAATACGTTGCAGAACTTTCAGTTCGGTGTACTAGGTTTCCTGATTCTGATTTTCCCTATTATGGCTCGGTGAATGGTTGTTCTACCCCCTGGTATGTTGTTCCTCTAACTTACAATGCTAATAAATGGTTTAACGGCGCTTGCGATAATCATGATGTGTGCTATATGACTCCAAGTAAATCAAGATTTACTTGTGATGTTCTTTTGCGAGAAGATTTGTTTAGAGTATGTGAAGTCACAAGTAATCTAGAGTGCCGTCTTACGGCAGAAGCTTACTACGTTAAAGTTCGTGAAAACGGTCAGGAATTTTATGACGCAGCTCAAAGCAAGCAATCTGAATATATATAAGAGTGTTGATGATTGGCTAAATCCTTCAAACGCTACAGTATTCCAAACCAACAGTTATATCAGTACAGAAATATCAGTCAAGCCTGGAGATAGAATCAAGATTAAAGCAAGCGGGACTGTACAATTTGGGGCATTCGCTGGCTCTGGAGGTCCGAATGGCATCGCGTCTAATCGAATCTACAACTACTTCAGAGGTGTCCCACATGGTCGTCTTATGGCGAGGGTTCGCCAGCCAGGGATGGGAGAATGGGACGGCTGGTTTCCGATTGGCGTAGGGTGGGATCAAGTAAGGGAAGTAAAACTCTCAGCACCAGGGGTATTAGAATTTTTAGTTAATGATAAAGAAACAGAGAACAATATTGGAGCATTTCGTATTGAGGTTACTATTCGTTCTGGTAAGCAGTAAGAATACTACGAGGGTTATGGGAGTTTCGCTACACTAGGCTCAAACCGATTGCTCTATGCAAATCGTCCTCAATATTGACGAATTACTGCTTGACGAAACTCTCGCTCTCACCCATCGCCCAACCCAAGTCACCCTATCAATTGCTGTTACCTTCAAAGCAACCTTACACGCAATCGATCAGGTGCGATCGCTCTAAAAAGTCAGCCCTCACTTGAACCATCTTTCAGCAAGCGAGACAGCAGGTTCTAGAAGCCCTATTATCTAAGGGGCTGAAGCAAGTTGCGCGCTTGCTATAGTCATCTAATGCGATCGCCAGAGCACAATCCATTCGCACGATACAATGGGTTGAAGCATCTGCATTGTTCATGCAGCCTAGGGGAGATCAATCACGCATGGGAAGAGTCGTCGGCATAGACTTAGGAACTACGAACTCCGTGGTTTCGGTGATGGAAGGTGGTAAGCCAGTCGTTATAGCCAATGCGGAAGGAATGCGAACAACGCCTTCTGTCGTGGGCTTTAGCAAAGATGGGGAACGCCTTGTGGGGCAAATGGCACGACGACAGTCAGTACTCGACCCGCAGAATACTTTTTTTGGCGTGAAGCGATATATCGGGCGAAAATATTCTGAACTGACCCCAGAATCCAAGCGAGTTCCTTACACCATTCGCAAAGACGATTTGGGTAATGTCAAAATTAAGTGTCCGCGATTGCAGCGAGATTTTGCACCGGAAGAAGTGCAATCGATGATCTTAAAAAAGCTAGCGGATGAGGCAAGCCGCTATTTAGGGGAGCCAGTCACTGGGGCAGTGATTACTGTCCCTGCTTACTTTAATGACTCTCAGCGGCAAGCGACTCGTGATGCTGGGCGAATTGCAGGGCTGGAAGTGAAGCGGATTTTGAATGAACCCACGGCGGCTTCCCTTGCCTATGGACTCGATCGCCAAGTTAGCCAAACGATTCTGGTCTTTGATCTGGGCGGCGGCACCTTTGATGTTTCCATTTTAGATGTGGGCGACGGCGTATTTGAAGTGAAAGCTACTTCTGGTGACACCCAGCTAGGCGGCAATGATTTTGATAAGAAAATTGTGGATTGGCTGGCAGAAAAGTTCATTGAGCAAGACGGTATTGATCTAAGGCGCGATCGCCAAGCCCTGCAACGTCTGACCGAAGCCGCCGAAAAAGCCAAAATTGAGCTTTCGGGGGTCACCATCACCGAAATTAATTTACCTTTCATTACTGCCACTGAAGAAGGACCTAAACATCTTGAAACTCGCCTCACCCGCGCCGAGTTTGAAGGATTGTGCGGAGATTTGCTGACGCGCGTTCGAGGACCGGTGCGGCAAGCCCTCAAAGATGCAGGCATGAGTCCGGTTCAAATTGATGAAGTCGTTTTGGTGGGCGGTTCCAGCCGCATTCCCATCGTTCAGCAATTGGTTCGCAGTTTTATTGACAAAGAACCAAACCAAAATGTCAATCCCGATGAAGTGGTGGCGGTTGGTGCGGCGATTCAAGCAGGCATTTTGGCAGGAGAAGTGAAAGATATTTTGCTGCTAGATGTGACACCGCTCTCCTTTGGGTTGGAAACCATTGGCGGCTTGATGAAAAAGCTAATTCCTCGCAACACCACCATTCCGGTACGCCGTTCTGACATTTTCTCCACTGGAGAAGATAACCAAACCTTAGTGGAAATTCATGCGCTGCAAGGGGAACGCGAGATGAACACGGGGAATAAATCGCTAGGACGATTTAAGCTGACGGGTATTCCACCCGCTCCTAGAGGGATTCCCCAAATTCAGGTGTCTTTTGATATTGATGCAAATGGCATTTTGCAAGTTACCGCGATGGATCGCACCACTGGACGCGAACAAAGCATCACCATCCAAGGCGCTTCTACTCTCAGTGAAGCAGAAGTGAAACGGATGATGCGGGATGCTGAAGAATCGGCAGCAAGCGATCGCATGAAGAAGGAAAAAGTCCAGAAGCGCAATGATGCTGAATCCCTAATTTTCAAAGCAGAACGGCAACTACGCGAAGCAACGTTAGATTTTGGAATGCAGTTCGTCAGCAGCTATCGCAGCCGGATTGAAACCACCTCTCGTCAACTGCGGGAAGCTTTGGCCCAAAACGACGAACGCGGCATTGACCGCTTTCAAGCCGATCTGCAAGATGCCTTGTCTGATCTAACCCGCGAGGTTTATGCGCGCAATAAGCAAGAGGAAGAAGAAGATAGCCTGTTGGGTGCCATCAAAAGCTTCTTCACCGATGACGATGATGATTACTACGACTATGACGATCGCCGTGGCAATGGCAATGACCGCTATGGCACGAGCTATGGCACAAACTATGGCTATGGCAGTTTATCGCGCGGCAGTGAACCCTCTCGATCTGGCAGTAGCTATGATCAACGAGACCGTGATCGCTGGGATAGTGCCCCCCGCAATCCGCCCACACGCGACTCCAACCGAGATGCTAACCGGGGTAGCGATCGCTGGGATACTGCTCCCCCTCGCGATGCCAACAGAGGCGCTAGTCAGGACTACAGTAATCTCTCTAACCGCGCCGATAACCGGGATAAAAATCGGGATAGCAACCGCTCCAATAGCTGGGAGAATGAAGATCGCTATGAAACCCGCAAACAACCTGATCGTTCTGCTTATGATGGCGATCGCCCCAGTGTTCCCTCCCGGTCGCCGAGCCGAGACCCCCGCGATCGCTATGAATCTCCCAAGGATCGTAATAAACCGAACTCTCGTAATTCCCGTCCAAACCTGAATCAAGATAATTGGGATGACGATGATGACTGGCTCTAACGATTTACAGCTAATAGCGATTAGCCAACCGCCAACCGCTAACAATTAACCTATTTTTCTATGCAAAACTTCCGCAACTATTACGACATCTTAGGAGTTCCGAAAGAGACGACTGCCGAGGATCTTAAAAAAGCTTTTCGGCGATTAGCTCGGCAGTTTCATCCCGACCTGAACCCCAACGATAAATCGGCGGAAGAACGGTTTAAAGACATCAACGAAGCTTACGAGGTATTGTCTGACCCAACCAATCGCAGCAAATACGACCAATATGGGCGCTATTGGAAGCAGCGCGGTTTCCAAGAAGCCGCTCGATCGCCGAGTAGTCGCGGTTGGAATGGGCGTAGTGGCGATCGCACCGCACCGGAAGGCATGAACTTTGATGAGTTCAGTGACTTCAACAGCTTTGTGGATCAACTGCTCAACCGTCGCGATGCGCCCAGCCCTTCTGGAACTCCCAGAGAATCCTATCGCCCTGGCACCTCCAAAACCAGCTACACTGTTCCTCGCAGCACTCGACGCGATGCGGAAGCGAGACTGACGGTTCCCCTGGAAAAAGCCTATACGGGTGGTCGGGAGCGGATTCGGCTAGAAGACGGGCGATCTCTGGAAGTGAATATGCCTGCGGGAATGGTGACTGGGCAGCGCGTTCGCCTCAAAGGACAAGGCGTAGGTGGCGGCGATTTGTATCTCAAAATTGATGTATCGCCCCACTCATTCTTTCAGCTAGACGGCTCCGATATTGTTTGTGAATTGCCTCTGACCCCAAGCGAGGCAGTGCTGGGAAATCCTGTGGAAGTGCCGACTCTAGATGGACTAGTCAAAATGTCGATTCCGTCTGGTGTGCGCTCTGGGCAACGATTACGTTTGGCAAACAAAGGCTACCCAAAAGCCAGCGGCACGAGAGGCGACCAAATTGTCGAAATTCAAATTGTCATCCCTAAAGAGATCAGCGAGCCTGAACGAGAACTCTATGAAAAGCTACGCCAGCTTGAAACCGCAAATCCCCGCGAGAATCTGCTGACGTGATGAAATACTTTGACTTTTCTGGATCAACAGGACTTATGCAGTTCGCCTTGAGATAAATCTCAGGCTGAAAGCTCAAACCCATTGAAATGGGTTATTTGAAACTATTTAGTCAGTTTTAACTGACTTGAGCTTTGAGCCAGAAAATTCATTTCCTGGGTATCAAGTGCGTAAGTCCTAGCATAAACCTCGATTACAAATCGGGTTGCCATCTATCACCTTCACCAACTTCATACGCCATACTGCTTGAACCAGGATTGCAGCCGTTTCCAACCGTCTTCCGCAGGTTCTTGGCGGTAACTGGGGCGATAGTCTGCAAAGAAAGCATGGGGAGCTTCTGGGTAAACGATCAACTGAGACGGTGCAGAAAGCTCTTTGAATGCCGATTGCATTTGCTCTACAGTTGCCACGGGAATGCCAGTATCCTGTCCCCCGTAAAGTCCGAGGACAGGGACTTTGAGCAGAGTGACCAGATCAATCGGGTACTGTGGCTGAAGTGGCGTGCTATCGCCGACTAATCGTCCATACCAGGCAACTCCTGCCTTCACCTGCGGATTGTGGGCAGCATAAAGCCAGGTAATGCGTCCGCCCCAGCAAAATCCAGTGATGCCCAAACGGGCGGTATCCCCTTTGCTCATCTGTTTTGCCCATACCACGGTAGCATCTAGATCGGATAGCACCTGAGTATCTGGAACTTTAGCAACGATTGGGCGGATCTGATCGACACTGCTGAGTTTAGCAACATTTCCCTGGCGGACAAAGAGTTCAGGCGAGATCGCAAGATAACCCAGTTTGGCAAAACGGCGACAAACATCTTGGATATGCTCATGCACACCAAAAATTTCCTGAATCACCAAAACGATGGGAAAAGAATTGCCTTTTGCAGGCATTGCCCGATACGCAGGGATAGTGCTACTCGCCACCGGAATTTGCACCGCTCCGACGATTAATCCCCCAGGACTGGTCTGAATCGTTTTCGCAAGAATAGGCTGCACCGCAAGCGCAAAGCCAGATGTGAGAGTTGCGGTAACGAGTTGTCTGCGGGTTAAGGGCAGCTTGAACCGAGAAAACAATGAACGATCGCTCATAATAATTGACACATGAAAAGGTGGAACATAACCCAAATTGTAGAAGACCACAAAATGTTTGGTTCGTTGCATCAGCCGTTGTGTGACAGGCGATCACCAACTTTGAACTTGCCTTCACCGCTTGATTCACGCAAGAGCCTTGATATCAGCGCACCAATTTGACGGGCGATCGACTAGGGGTTAGCCTAAACTCAAGCGGCAGAAACATTGATCGCCCGGTCATTTCCGGTGGTTGGGGCAACTTCAAGATTTCAAGAATGGTCGGAGCCATATCCGAGAGACGACCATCATCACGCAGGTTAACATCGGTGCCGTGTCCTGGAATTTTGCGCCCTTCCCCTTCGACTAAAATGAAGGGCACCGGATTGGTGGTATGGGCAGTCCAAGGATTACCGTTTTCATCCCACATCACCTCGGCATTCCCATGGTCGGCAATGATGATGGTGGTTCCACCAACGCGAATAATGCTTTCCAGTAAGCGACCTAAACAGCGATCGACTACTTGCAGTGCGTCAATGGTGGCATCCATTTTACCCGTATGCCCCACCATATCGGGGTTGGCGTAATTCAGCACGACCATTGAGTAGATCTGCTTTTCGATCGCCGCGATCGCCACATCCGTCAACGCTGCCGCAGACATGGCAGGTGCGCGATCGTAGGTTGCCACTGGAGGACTCGGCACCATTTCTCGATCTTCTCCATCAAACGGGTCTTCAATACCGCCATTAAAAAAGTAGGTCACATGAGCATACTTTTCAGTTTCAGCGGCGCGGAACTGACGCAATCCATGTTGAGAAATAACCTGACCCAAAATATTGTTGAGGTTTTGCGGCTCAAAGGCAACTAGCACTGGAAAGTGAGAATCATACTGGGTAAAGGTGGCAAAGGAAAGCGGCTGAATCAATTCGCGTTCAAAGCCCTGAAACTTGGGATCGACCAAGGCTTGGGTTAATTGACGGGCGCGATCGGGACGGAAGTTATAGAACACAACGCCATCCCCTGGCTGAATTGCTCCTGGTGCAATCCGAGTGGGCAAGATGAACTCATCATTAATATCTGCATCGTAAGAAGCCTGCATCACCTCCAACACCGATCGCCCATCCCCATCCCCATCCTCAGTCATCACGCGATAGGCTTTTTCCACCCGATCCCAGCGATGATCCCGATCCATTGCATAATATCGACCGCTCAAAGTGACAATTCGCCCAACTCCGGCGGTGTCGATATAATCCACGATTTGCTGCACATATTTCTTGCCAGAATCGGGCAATGTATCGCGTCCATCAGTGACTACATGGATGCAAACATCGGTGATCCTCTGATCCTTCGCCATATTCATCAGACCGAACAGGTGAGACAGATGAGAATGCACACCCCCATCGGAGCAAAGACCAATTAAGTGCAGCTTGCCCTTATTTTGCTGCACGGCTTGATACAGCTTAACTAACGCTGGATTGCTGAGTAGGGTGCCATCCTCGACTGCATCAGAAATTCGCACGAGTTCTTGGGGCACCACTCGACCCGCCCCAATATTGAGATGCCCCACTTCAGAGTTGCCCATTTGACCATCGGGCAGGCCAACATCCTTGCCAGCAGTGCGAATGGTTGTGTGCGGATAGGCTGCCCAAAGGCTATCGATCACGGGAGTTTTAGCGGCGGCTACAGCATTGCCATCTGCATCTTCACGATATCCCCAGCCATCTAAAATGACCAGTACTACTGGAGAAACGGACGCTTGAGCCATAGAATACCCAGCCCTTTTCAATCAAGTGAATTTCTCCGAAATCATAGCATTGCTGTTGCTAATCACGGATTAGCAAGGCTCCTTTGAAGGTCTATTTGTCACTAAATCATGACAAATCTCATCTAGGGGATCATGCTAAAAGGGACTAAACTACACAGCTTTTCATATTTTAGATAATATTGACCGCTGGGGCGATCGCCCCATTCACTCTATTGTGCGGTTTTTAAAGAAATCCAGCAGATTTCGTTGATTCGGTTCAAAAATGCCGTATCGTAAAGAGTCGGTTTGATGACGATATGCAAGCTTTTCCTTCTACAAACCTGTGTAAGGCGATCGCTGCTGGACGTTGAAGAAGCCCTGTTGTTTAACCCCATCTGCCTGTTATGCCGAAGGTTCTTGTTTCTGACCCGATTGATCAAGCCGGAATTGATATTCTGTCTCAGGTTGCCCAAGTTGACGTAAAAACCAGCCTGTCTCCTCAAGATCTGATCGGCATTATTTCAAATTACGATGCCTTGATGATTCGCTCTGGTACTCGTGTTACTCAAGAAGTGATTGAGGCTGCTAGCCAACTCAAAATTATTGGTCGCGCGGGTGTAGGTGTTGATAATGTAGATGTCCTTGCCGCGACTCGCAAGGGGATCGTTGTCGTCAATTCTCCTGAAGGGAATACCATTGCCGCCGCTGAACATACTTTGGCGATGATGCTATCGATGTCGCGCTACATCGCTGAAGCGAACCAATCGGTGAAAAGCGGCAAGTGGGATCGCAAAAGTTACATGGGCGTTGAAGTTTATAAAAAAACGTTGGGAATTGTGGGGTTGGGTAAGATTGGTGCCCATGTTGCCACAGTTGCTCATGCCATGGGTATGAAACTACTTGCCTACGATCCCTTTGTGTCCCATGAGCGTGCTGAGCAATTAGGATGCCGTTTAGTTGAGCTGGATAACTTATTTCAAGAAGCAGACTACATTACACTGCACCTGCCCAAAACGCCGGAAACCGCAAATTTAATTAACACGGCAGCGATCGCCAAAATGAAGCCCACCACCCGCATTATCAACTGTGCCCGGGGTGGCATTGTGGATGAAGCGGCGATCGTCCAGGCATTGGAAGAAGGCAAACTGGCAGGAGCCGCTTTAGATGTGTTTTCGCAAGAACCGCTAGAAGACGACTCGCCCTTGCGCGCAGTGGGCAAAGCCTTACTGCTGACTCCCCATTTAGGCGCTTCAACCGAAGAAGCTCAAGTGAATGTGGCGATCGATGTTGCTGAGCAAATCCGCGATGTCCTTCTAGGCTTACCCGCTCGATCTGCCGTCAACATTCCCGGTTTGCGTCCCGATCTACTGGAACAACTGCGCCCTTACTTACAACTGGCTGAAACATTAGGTAACCTGGTCGCTCAATTGGCAGGGGGACGAGTGGAAGCCTTAAATATCCGGCTGCAAGGGGAACTTGCCACCAACCAAAGTCAGCCTATCGTCGTTGCTGCCCTCAAAGGACTCCTCTCTCATGCACTGCAAGAGCGGGTTAACTATGTGAACGCTAGCATTGAAGCCAAAGAACGCGGCATTCGGGTCGTCGAAACACGCGATGCCGCCATTAAGGACTATACGGGTTCGCTCCATCTGACTGCCAAAGGTTCTTTAGGGGAACATTCCGTGGCGGGGGCGCTCCTCGGCGACTCTGAAATTCGCATTACTAGCGTGGACGACTTTCCCGTCAACGTGCCGCCCAATAAGTATATGGTTTTCACCATGCACCGAGATATGCCAGGAATTATCGGCAAAATTGGCTCTTTGCTGGGTAGCTCAAATGTCAACATTGCCAGTATGCAAGTGGGGCGCAAGATTGTTCGGGGAGATGCGGTGATGGTACTCAGTATTGACGATCCCCTACCCGATGACATTTTGGCTGAATTGCTCAAAGTTCCCGGTATCCGAGATGCTTACACCGTTACCCTATAGGAGTATTTAAGACTTCTAGATAACCACAGACAGCCCTCACCCTAGCCCTAGCCCAAAGGGAGAGGGAAACTGAAATGTCTGGAAGCCCCTCGCCTTGGGGAGAAGAGTTGGGATGAGGGTACATCCCTGATTGAGTTTTTCCTATCTTCTAGTCCCTTAAATCATGGCAAATAGCTGGTGGGAAATTCAGATTCTCTCAGATCCATTGCTGGAAGACACGCTCTTTTGGCGACTGGATGTGTTTGGCTGCTTAGGCTCATCTAGTCAAATGAAGGGGTTATCTTGCCTGATTCGAGCTTATATTCCTGAAGCACAAGTCCAAATGTTGGATTTAGCGGCGCTTTCCCTGCTGTTGCGGCAAGATGCCCTATGTCTGGGCTTCCCAATTCCCGTTGTCCAATGGAATTTGATCGAAGAGGAAGATTGGGGAAGTAATTGGAAACAGCACTGGAAACCGCAAAAAGTGGGCGATCGCTTGCTGATTAACCCGGCATGGCTACCCGTTCCAGAAATGGGCGATCGCGTTTTGCTTAAACTAGAGCCGGGGGTTGCCTTTGGCACCGGAGAACATGCCACCACCCGACTCTGCCTAGAAGCTCTGGAAATGCGGCTGGGAGCGCCTGCCCTCGCCAGTGAACCCCTGCCAATCAACCTAGTGCTTGCCGATATCGGCTGTGGCTCTGGAATTTTGTCGGTTGGGGCATTGTTGTTAGGTGCAAAACAAATATATGCCGTGGATACTGATCCTCTAGCCGTTAAAGCAACTCGTGAAAATGGCGATCTCAACCAGATTAAGCCAGATCGGTTAATCATTGCTCACGGCAGCGTAGACCAAGTTGCTGAGATGATTGCGGCTCCGGTGGATGGCATTGTCTGCAACATTTTGGCAGAAGTGATTATTGATTTGATTCCTCAAATGACCGCCATTATTAAACCGACCACCTGGGGAATCCTCAGCGGCATTTTGGTTGAACAGGCGAAACCCGTGGCAGATACCTTAGAAGCCAACGGATGGATGGTTACCGCTTTATGGAAGCGAGGAGAATGGTGCTGTCTAAATATTCGGCGATCGTGAATGGAAAGTGTGGCGCGGCGATCGCGCGTCGTGCAACGTTCCTTGCTCCCCGCTCATATACCATTGCGAGCCAAGGGAATAGTCGTTCGCCAGTCATTCGCCCATGACAACCTATCGTTTCAGCACCAAAATTACTCCAGCGATAATAAACCCTAACCCAAACATTTGGTATCGAGAAATCGATTCTTGAAAGAAGAAATAACCTAGCAGCACGGAAAAAATGTAGCTAACGGAAACTGCGGGACCTGCCACACTCAGCTTGACACGGGTTAAAACTAAAATAAAGAATATGGAACTGAAAGCATACAGAGCTAAACCAGCGACTAGCTCCGGCGTTGATGCAATATTTAAAATATGAGAGACAAAATTACTAGCATTCACTTTGCCTAGTTTCCCTGCACCTAATTTGAGCAGGAATTGACCCCCGGATGCCATCAATATTGCCGATAAAAATAGAAAAAACTCTTGGAGGGTCACTGGTTATGCTTCCACAATGGATTCAGTCTCTTAGTTTACCGCTAAGCTGGTGAATAATTTATTGGAAGAACGGGCTAGAATCGACTCGGAACTTAATCGGACTGTAGCGAAAAATGGTTAGCACCACTAAGTCTGCTTATACCGACGAGCAAACCGCTGTTTGGATTCGTGGCTTGGTTTCTTTGGCTTGGGCAGATGGGCACTTTGATACTAAAGAGCAGGCAATGATTTCTGCATTGCTCCAGAAAGATTTCACCGCTGAAGAAAAAGCAAATGCAATGGAGCCAATTTCTGCAAATGAGTTGGCAAAAGTGCTAGGTCGCGATCGCGATTTAGCAGAAAATTTTCTCAGAACCGCCGTCATGGTGGCGTTGGCAGATCAAGATTATTCTGCTAGTGAAGACAAAATGCTCCAACAGTACTGTCAAGCGTTGGGGCTAAAACTCGATGCACTCGATATCCTTCGCGATACGTTTCAAAGTATTGCAGATATCCAGCCAACCGATGATACAAAAGCCGTTGGGGCTTCTGGCTTAACGCCACCTAACATTCATGCCGATCAGGTAGATGTCTTATATCCCGTGCGTGACTGGCTCGATCGCATGGATGTTCAAGACCCAAAAATTGCGCGGCTAATGTGCAAAATGATCCCCGCTCAATGTCCTTTTGAGCGTGACATCACCCTATTTGGACGCAAGATAGTTCATGTTCCACCCTTGTGTAAACTGAATCCGCTGTATGACCAACTGGTCGGCTTACGATTTCGCGCCCTATCCTATCTCGCTGATGACTGCAAGGAAGACATCTCAGAGTATGTGTGAAGCGACCTCACGGATAAATCAGAATTTTGTAAGTGTCAGGGGTAGGTGCGATCGCCCTATCCACCGCAGCAGACAAATCTTTTAGGGAAAAGCGATCGCTAACCAACGCATCCACATCGATCCACTGGTTAAATACAATATCTGCTGCCAACTGCTGTACTCGGTAAGACGAACTGTAGCTGCCCATCAGATCAATCTCACGGCGATAGAGAATATTGGGATTGATCGGGATTTCTAGCTCATCGGGAAACTCGGCAAAGAACAAAATCTTGCCGCCTTTGCGCGTGCAGTCCAACGCTTGAAAAAAGGCTTTATCACTCGGCACTGCAATCAAACTCGTATCTACACCCATACCTTGAGTCATCGCCTGAATTTTTGCAGGTAAGTCGGCATCTCGCGCATCAAAGGCAGCATCCGCGCCCACTGCTAGCGCTTTTTCGATGCGGCTTGGCAGAAGATCGGTGGCGATCGCCCGTGCCCCAAAATACTTAACCAGCATAATGAACATCAGCCCAATCGGACCTGCTCCCGTAATCAGCACCGTTTGTCCGGGCTGAATCTGCGCTTTTTTCACCGCTTTCAAGCAGCAATTCGTCGGTTCCACAAAGCTAGCCTGCTCAAAGGTAATCTTATCTGGAATGGTCATTAATCCGCCATTACGGACAATATGCCCTGGCACTTTCACATACTCCGCAAAGCCGCCGCCGCTGGGTGCAAATCCGGCAGTGGTTGTGATGTTTTTGTAGACCTCGCACATGGAAAAGTTGTCATTCAAGCAATAGCCACAGTGCATACAGGGAATATGGTGTAGTACAACCACGCGATCGCCGACCTGCCAGCCTTTCACCTCAGATCCCACTGCCGAAATCGTTCCTGCTGTTTCATGTCCAAAAATGCGCGGCGGCTCATACAGCGGATAGCGAATTTTTTTAATATCCGACTGACACAACCCCACCACCTGCACCTGCACCAAAACCTCGTCCGGCAACAGTTCCGGCATGGGCACCTCTTCGTAACTCAGGTTATTCACCCCTCGAAATACCTGCGCTTTCATCCGCTATTCTCCTGAAGATCCTCCGATGTAGACTGTATCATTAGCCGCTAGCATGGGCATACCGCTCAATTTTCCAATATCATGCACTAGCTTCCAGTTCCGCCCTCTTCCCTTAAAATTGTCACAATAAAGCAATATAGATCGAGGAATCATCATGCGACTACTTCATACCATGCTACGGGTCGGCAATTTAGAGAAATCTCTCAATTTTTATTGCAGCTTTTTAGATATGAAACTACTGCGCCAAAAAGACTATCCCGGTGGAGAATTTACCTTGGCATTTGTGGGCTACGGCGATGAATCGGACAATTCTGTTCTGGAACTGACCTACAACTGGGGCAAAGAGGACTACACCTTGGGCGATGCCTATGGACACATCGCGATCGGGGTCGATGATATTTACGCAACCTGCGAACAAATTCGCACCCAAGGTGGTAAAGTCACCCGCGACCCAGGACCGATGAAACATGGTTCAACTGTGATTGCGTTTGTAGAAGACCCTGACGGATACAAGGTGGAGTTGATTCAACTGAAACCGTCTGGTGAAGCCACAACCGAGAAACAGCCTGAAGTTGCTTCAGCTTAAACGAAGCTATCCAGACAAAGTTCTAGATAAAAAGTTGAGGTGATCCGAAAACTAGGGGAACTCTAAAAAGATAGCTCTTTCGCGGATGTGCCCCCATGCCTGATGGATTGTATCTCTACGGTATTTTTCCCACTCCAGGACCCCAAAACTTGGAGTTGGAAGGTTTGGATAAGCAGCCCATTCATACTCATGAAATTGATGGCTTTATCTTTCTCTATTCCGCAACACAACAGAGCCGCTATTTGGCGAGTCGAAAAAATTTGCTGGGACACGAACGGGTTCTAGAGCAGGCAATGCACGCTGGATATCGAACATTATTACCGCTGCAATTTGGACTGATTATTGAAGATTGGGATGCGGTGACGCAGCAATTGACTGTTCCTCATGGCGATCGCTTACATCATCTTTTTTCGCAGCTAGACGGATATCGCGAAGTGGGTGTAAAGCTATTTTGGGAGCAGGAAAGCGAACTGCAACGCCTGTTAGCAGAAAACCCTACCTTGAAAGCTCAGCGCGATAACTTGGAAGGGAAAACCCTAACCATGGATGAAGTTGTGTCGATCGGGCAGGCGATCGAGCGATCGCTCGACTCCCGCAAGCGCACTATCATCGAAGCGTTTCGGGCTGCGCTGAATTCCCTCGCCGTCAACATGGTAGAAAACGATAGCCTCACTGAAGCCATGATTTACAACGCCGCCTATCTGATTCCATGGGACACGGAAGCAAACTTTAGCGAACAGGTTGAAACCCTCGATCGCCAGTTTGAAGGTCGCCTTAAAATTCGTTACAACAACTTTACTGCACCATTCAACTTCGCCCAGTTAAATCGAGAGTAAGGCATAGGAACAGACGCTACAACCGCGAACTCCGAACTCCGAACTCCCAAACCTGAAACCCAAACCTATTTTTCCTCGCCCCTCACCCTCCCACTCTTACTTTCTATGCTTTTACGCCTCCTTTTCGCTCCTGTTACTGGCATCACCTGGATTGCTGGACAACTTCAAGAACGAGTCGATTCTGAAATGAACGTCAAAGAGAATCTACAAAAGCAACTTTTGGCATTACAGCTTGCCTTTGATATGGGTGATGTTCCTGAAGCAGAGTTTGAGGAACAGGAAGAAGAATTGCTGTTGGAAATTCAAGAACTAGAAGATTTAGAGAATTTGGAACAGCAAGCAGAAGCAGAATAGCAGCCGACTTTATGGTGGCTTCTATATCTTTAGAAGAGTTGAGATCTCTGCCCTACGTTGGGTTAAAGCCTTACGTATCCCTCGTAACCTAGTGAAGCTTACGATTGCAAACCGAGGTTTCTATGACTTACGTTACTTCAAACATCGCACCTGAACAGGTAAAAGCGTTTCAAGCGCTGGATGTAAATCAACAATTAGCGCTGTTCTACTTTGTTTATAAAAAGATGGGAGATTCCGTTACTCCTGCTGCTCCAGGGGCTAGCAAGGCATCCCCTGAAATTGCTGAAGGATTGTTTAATCAGGTACAAGAGTTGTCTTTCGATGAGCAACTACAGCTTCAACGAGATCTGATTACAGGCAAAGATACAGTGATTACGCGCGAGTACGCCGCCCTAAGCGATACAACAAAACTGCTATTTTGGTATTTGCTTGCCCAAGGAATGGACAGTAATCAAATTATTCCGATGCCATCTGATTATCAACTCTCTGATGGATCAAATCAGTTGTTGACTCAAATTCAAGAGCTAGGCTTTGAAAAGCAGATTGCTTTTTTCCGCGATATTGTTTCTCCTATGGGATTTGACTCAACAGGTGCTTAGCTGTGCTGATAGTTGAGGTAATTTAACCATAAAAATTGGGTTAAAGAAGCTGGGAGTGTGTTTGCAAACACACTCCTAACCCTGTTTCTAATTCATCAAGTATTTGACTACTTTTACTGATTAGTAGCGCGATCGCCATAATCCTCAGATGCCTCTGGGTCAAGTTCCCAACGGCGATCGTCTCGTCCCTCAAGGATCTCAGTGGTTCTTAGAAAGGCTCCGTCGTCCATCTCTATACCAACAGCCGCGCCTAATTCATCCACAATATCCATGTCAGGCGTTGGCGCTGTGCCCCCAACTTCCTCGTCACCAACAGCATCAGTATCGATCCCTGTCAGCATTGAATCATCGTTATTAGGATCTTGTAGGCGATCGCGCAAGGTACGCCCACCACTGCTAAACCCGGACTGATCATGAACTCCTGTACCATAAGATTCGGTCTGTTCTTGAGGTAAATCCTCAGTTTCTTGTTCTTGTGATGTTGGCTCCGCGATCGGTTCGTCGGAGTTGTTCAAGGATTGATTCTCTGCGCTATTAGTCATTTCTCCATTTACCTCTCAATGTTGCTTAGAAGATTTTTTTTACACTCAAAACATGACTTGCTGAATCACTTTCTATCTACAGTAAAATTCAATAGTTAAGATTAAAGCTGTGTCTTTAAACAAGCCTTTATTTTCAACAAGCTTAACTCATTTTTTCTTATTTATATAAAAGTGTGACCTTGATTTTTTTAGGATACTAAATAACATTACACTCAATTTTCAATGATTTCTTACTCACTTCTATAGACAACTCAAATTGATGTATCTCTTTTGATGACTTCTAACCTTTCTAATGATAGACACGGCACTGATAGGCACAACCTACAGTTAAAGTATCAACTTTCTTAGGCAAAGAAAAGCCGACCAGCTATTTGCTTAACTCGAAAGTCGCACCATATAAATCTACGGCTTTTCCGAATGGTTATTTAACTAAATAAAGCTATTAACCGATAAAGCCGTCATGATTTTACAAATTTAGGAGCCAGTCATGAAAACTAAGTTCAACGCAAAAAGTAATCTGTTCAAAGTCACTCAATTTATTAGTGTTGGTGTTTTAGCTGCATGTTCATCAGTGGTACTGTTTCGGTCAGAAGCAGCGAACTCTCAACAGTCACCTGCTAACTCACCAAAACCAGGCGCATTAGAGCAGCAAAATACTATCAATCCTATTGACTCCGAGAATCCCGCTACCTTGCGGCAGAACCCTGCAACTATTAGACAGGATTCTATTCGGAATGATGGTCTAACTGCTCCCAATCCCAATATTCCTGGTAGAGGAACTTACACTATGCCTCGTAGTGGCTCGACTAATAGCATTTCTCCTAGTGGCACTCAAGATTCCATGAGTCCCTCTATGACTCCTTCTACAACTGGCGGCAGTGCTGATTCAAATTTGGGCGGTAGCAGACGTACCAGTCCAAACACAGGGGGCAGCGGCAGTGGTATGAATTCTACTACTGAAATGAATGGCACTATGAATAATTCAAGTGGCACTATGACTCCTTCTACAAGTGGCGGCAGTGCTGATTCAAATTTGGGCGGTAGCAGACGTACCAGTCCAAACACAGGGGGCAGCGGCAGTGGTATGAATTCTACTACTGAAATGAATGGCACTATGAATAATTCAAGTGGCACTATGACTCCTTCTACAAGTGGCGGCAGTGCTGATTCAAATTTGGGCGGTAGCAGACGTACCAGTCCAAACACAGGGGGCAGCGGCAGTGGTATGAATTCTACTACTGAAATGAATGGCACTATGAATAATTCAAGTGGCACTATGACTCCTTCTACAAGTGGCGGCAGTGCTGATTCAAATTTGGGCGGTAGCAGACGTACCAGTCCAAACACAGGGGGCAGCGGCAGCGGTTCTAACCAAAATACTCGCATGAATGGAGGCACAAACTCCAGTACAGAGGGTGGTATGAATTCTACTACTGAAATGAATGGCACTATGAATAATTCAGGTGGTAGTTCAGGTAATGGTTCAGGGACTGTTGAAGGATTGTGGTAATACGCTGCTAGTGAACAACTAAGCTATTTACCTGAGTTCGCAAAGATGTGTTTTCAACACATCTTTGACTGAGTATCCCTAACTAGTAAATCTATCTTTAAAGAGGGTAGATTTACTAGCTGAATTTTTAAAAGACTACTGTAACTACTTTACTAGAAATACCATTCTTACTCAGGTTAAGTCTAGCTTTTGTGCGGTTAAACTCTTTACAGCACAAATTTATCTCTCAAGAATGAGGTTTGTAATCTTTATTGTTTGTACAGTTCAATTGATGTATTTATCTGGATTAAGTCTATAAAGATTAATCAAGAAAATACAAGCAGCGAATCCCAATGAAGGAGTCAACAACATGACAGAAGATGCAGGAAACAATATTCAAGAAACATTCCAAGCAGCCCATGAGCGTGAAGAAAGTACCCTTGGAAAGGTAAAAGAAGCATTTAATGAAAAACTTCCATTTTCAACGCCTACGGCTTCCATTTCTGGAAACACAGTTAGTGTTCATGAGCTAAAGTCTCGCCTGAATTGGGGAGAGCCTGGTTTAACCATTTTGGATGTTCGCGATCGCGATGCATTTGATGACTGCCGTATTTTAGGCGCTATGAACACACCTTTATCAATTTTGCCAGGTGCAGTGCAAAATACTTTGCAGCAAAAACGTGACATCTATGTTTATGGCAGCAGTGATGAGGAATCTACAGCCGGCGCTAGTGTTTTGCGCGAAGCTGGATTCCATCAGGTTGCCGTACTAAAAGGCGGCTTGGAAGCTTGGTTAAAGATAGACGGTTCTATAGATGGTGTGGCGACAAACTCAGATCCTGGTCCCGATGCATATAACGTCTTTGCGCGACTGAAAGAGTTTGCTCATGAGCGGGCACAGGAAAAAAGTGTGAAATAGCTTTTTTGCGAGTGTGTTTTTGCACTTTAAGAGATGTGTTTTAATTTTCCTTATTCTAAGCTTTTGTAATTGAAGTTTGTAGAATAAGGAATTTTTTTAAGTTGCTAACTTAGAGCGATCTCGCTGTTAATCTTTCTTTTGACTGAAGATTTTTAGTGTGTTTCGCCATTAAATTTAAGTACTCAATAGAGCAAATTATTTTGTTTCTCTGCAAGGAGCCATACGATGTTAGAAGACAATGTAAATCAAAGTGATAAGACTGAAATTCCTAATGATCCAACTGAAGTAGAAGCAGCAAACCTAGCTCAGGCAGTCAAGCGCCCTGTCGATGCTGAAATTTCAGATGAACATCGTCCTTTTTTGGAAAAAGTGATGGTAAATGGGGGGCTTTCTGACCCTTACGACGCACGAGATATTACCGAAGTAGTTTTTCGAGTAATGCGCGATTTGATGACTACAGAAGCTGCCGATAGAGTAGCAGAAGAGCTACATGAAGAAGTTTTGGATACTACCGATAAAACACTTCAGATGGAAATTACAGAGTTGTGGAAAGATACTAATCCGCTAGTTGGTTTTTTAAGTCGCGTCCGTCCACCTTGGCAAGGACCTGGTATTTTCAAAATCACTTCTGATCGATTTTTGTTTCGAGTGGCAAATGAGTCTGGCATGTCTCGTATGGTCGATCGCGATAAAGTGATTAAGGCAATTTTTTCTGCTACAAAAGATGAGTTATCGGAGGAACGTATTCAAGAGGTGGCAAGTTGGCTACCTGATGTTGTAAGAGAGCTATGGGAACAAGCATAGTTAAATAGTGGTATTAAAAAGGGCACCGGTAATGTTCTAGGTTTGTTGTTTTCCATCAGAGAAACTGGTTTGATGGAGAGGTTG
>QBMH01000085.1 GCA_003249025.1 Leptolyngbya sp.
TGTTAGCAGAGCATCAGGATGAGGCATTTATTCGACTCAAAGCGTTACTCGAACCTTTGGCATTATGCAGTTTTACACAGATGGTTGGGGAGCTTATGAAAGACATCTCGACCCAAGTCTGCACACGGTGGGTAAACGCAATACTCAGAAGATTGAACGCAAGCATTTAACCTTACGGACTCGCATTAAACGACTGGCTCGCAAAACCATTTGCTTTTCCAAGTCAGTGCTGATGCATGATGTGGTCATTGGGTTGTTTATTAATCGCTATGAGTTCGGCTTATCTATTTAGGGCAAAACAACAAGTTTATAACATTACCACAATAAGCATGACGGGTAAATGACAGCTAGTACACCGAACTGAAAGTTCTGCAACGTATTATTCAAAAAGCTGATTGACTAACATGCTTTTGCTGGTATCAGATGTTGCAAAACTAAGTTTTTACTCTACTAGTTGGCGGGTGAGACCAGTCTGGAAATGGTTTGGCGGGGACTGTATCATTTCAATCATGCCTACAAGACCGGTCAAGCAACCGAGCCTGTCGCCTATTTGGCTGCGCCTGAAAACCGCGACCTCGGCGTGGTCAAGACTGTTCGTAAACCACTGAAAAAGCTTGACTTCAATCCCTACTTCTATGCCCTTTCGGGCACCTCTTGACAAACCTCCTCGGAGTCTAACTTGCTACCCATCGTTATGACAAAGATTAAACTGTTCCTTAGGTTTGCTCACTTCACCTTAAAAAGTGCGTATCCTAACTGACGTGAATGGAGTGTTTTTAAGGAAAATCTTATGGAAAAAGCTTTTGTTGACAGCACAGTAGGTTGTTTTGTAACCGCTGGAGCAACCTTGACATTGGGAGCCATAGCAGGTGGATCTTTTGCCGCCGGAGCGATCGCAGCAGATATTCCAACACCAGATGTGCCAACCACTGGCATGGAGCAAGTCAACTCCGTTTCTCAACTGACCGATGTTAGACCTACCGATTGGGCGTTTCAAGCGCTGCAATCTTTGGTAGAGCGCTATGGCTGTATTGCGGGCTATCCCAACAGAACCTATCGCGGTAACCGGGGCACTACGAGATATGAGTTTGCAGCAGGATTAAATTCTTGTCTCAATGCAATTCAAAAAATACTTGCCACAGCAACGGCGGATTTGGTTAGCAAAGAGGACTTAGAAACCGTTAAAAGATTACAAGAAGAGTTTGCCACTGAGTTAAGCGCCCTGCGCGGTCGGGTAGATGCTTTGGACGTGCGAACAGCTACCTTAGAAAAACAGCAGTTTTCCCCGACCACTCGCTTGTCTGGAGAAGTCATCTTTTCCCGGAGCGATGCCTTTGGCGGTGAGGATGCCACTGGCTTTGGACGAGTGCCTGTGGATGCTGGCAGGGGCGTTGGGGTTCAGCAAAATCGTGTGCGGCTCAACTTGCTCACCAGTTTTAACGGACAAGATCTGCTCACGACCCGTCTAGAAGCCGGAAACGCCATTCCCACCTTGGCAACAGGTGGCACAACAGGGGGGGCGAATTCTGCCTATTTGCTTTACTCCAACGAGGGACGGCTTGCCTATGACAACTCCAGCGTTGCACTTGCCAACAATTCAATTAATTTAAGTTTGTTGAGCTATCGCACGCCTATCGGCAATTTTGCAACTTTGACAGCATTTGCTAGTGGCGGTTCCCATTTTCACTATGCTGAAACACTGAGTCCTTATTTGGATGATGAGGATGGCGGCAACGGTGCGCTGAGTCGCTTTGGACAATTTAATCCCATCTACCGAATTGGTGGAAATGGCGCTGGTGCTGGAATTAACTTTAAGCTAGGCAATATTTTTAAGATCGACGCGGGTTACATCGCAAATCGGGCAAATGATCCCAGTCAAGAGGCAGGTTTATTTAATGGCAATTACTCAGCGCTGGCGCAGGTATCGATTCAACCGGGCGATCGCGTAGGACTGGGACTAACCTACGTTCATGCCTACAATAATGCAGGCGCATTTCGCTATGGTGGGTCTGGCACAGCAACCGGAACCTTTCTGGGTAATCTGCTGCCCGGTTCTCAGGGAGCTTTCCCCTCTCCGCCAAACCGCCCCACTCTCACCGATTCTTTTGGCGTTGAAGGCTACTTCAAACTCAGAGATCGCGTTGTGCTGAGCGGTTGGGGCACCTACACCCGTGCGACCTTCTTGAGCGGTGGTGGTGGCAGAGGCGATATCTGGTCTTATGCCGGAGCTTTGCTGTTTCCTGACTTGTTTAAGCGCGGCAGCTTAGCGGGCATCATTGCGGGAGCCGAGCCGACGTTAACGGGAGTGGAACTCGCTGGACAACGGCGCACAATAATTGATCGTGATGCTGCCCTCCACATAGAAGCATTTTATCGCTATCGCCTGAACGATAACATCTCCATTACCCCAGGAATCATCTGGCTGCCCGCCCTCAACCAGCGCGCCAACAATGATGATGTCTTTATTACCGTTGTGCGAACAACCTTTTCTTTCTGATGAGTTGTGCGGAGTGCAGGGTGCGGAGTAAAGTTTTGAGTGTGGTGCAAATAATCTGAAACCTGAGACCAGCCCCATCCCAGCACTTCTGCCAAATTTCATCTACTCTCAAGATAGGGTTTATGGAAAAAGATCAGCGTGTCCCAGTCTGTTTCTGAGTTTTTAGAAGTTTTGCCAGTGTCACTAGACTCGCCCGATTCTGCCACAACAATCGCGATCGATGTGACGGGCATGATGTGTGCGGGCTGTGTTCGTTCCGTTGAACAAACCTTAACCAACAGTTCAGGCGTAGTTGCCGCAACGGTCAACTTGGCAACGGAAGTGGCAACCGTGCAATACATCCCGGAAACCGTCACGCCGATCGCCCTGGCAAATATGCTCACAGAGGCAGGGTTTCCCTCTCAGCCGCGTTTGCCGAAAGGCGATCGCGCTGGCAGTGAAGCAGCCCCTCCAGAATTTGATCTGAAGCAACGGCGGCAGCAGGAAACGCGGCAACAGCTTAATCGCTTGGCGATCGCCACCCTGCTTTTGTTCCTGTCGGCATTAGGACATTTAGAACAGCTTGCAAATATTACCCTACCGGGACTGAGCAATATTTGGTTTCACTGTGGACTTGCGACCCTTGCTCTGCTGTTTCCTGGGCGCGCCATGGTGATCGATGGGTGGCGAGGCTTACGCCGAAATGCTCCCAACATGAACACCCTCGTGAGTTTGGGAACTCTCACCGCCTACTTCACGAGCCTGATCGCGCTCTTTTTTCCACAGTTAGGTTGGGAATGCTTTTTTGATGAACCTGTGATGCTGGTGGGCTTCATTTTGCTAGGGCGGACGCTAGAACAACAAGCCCGTAACCGAGCCGCTTCTGCCTTCCAATCTCTGTTAGCACTACAACCCACGATCGCCCGCTTAATTCCTGCCCAAACCTTAGGAGTGGAGAATGGAGCGTTGGACACCAAAATTCATGAAACAGTTTCGCCTCTAGAAATTCCTGCTGAATCCGTGCGGGTGGGGGAATGGCTGCAAGTGTTGTCTGGAGATAAAGTTCCGGTAGATGGGGAAATTGTAGTAGGACAATCCCTAATCGATGAATCGATGGTAACGGGAGAACCAGTGCCCGTGCTCAAACAAGTTGGCGATCGCGTCATTGCAGGCACGCTGAACCAATCAGGCGTGATCGCTATCCAAGCGACCCGTACTGGTAGCGACACCACGCTTGCCCAAATTATCACCTTAGTAGAAACGGCTCAAACTCGCAAAGCTCCGATTCAAAAACTAGCGGACACAGTTGCCGGATACTTTACCTACGGCATTCTAGCGATCGCCACCCTCACCTGTTTATTTTGGTATTTCATTGGCACACACCTCTGGGCAGCAGAATTGGCTGGCATGGGACATTCTGTTCTAGGCGATGGGCATTCAGTGCTAACCCATCTGTTTACAGTGCCCAGCCATCTGCTGCATCACTCCGGCACCCCGTCGCCATTGCTGCTTAGCCTCAAAATTGCGATCGCAGTCTTAGTAGTTGCCTGCCCATGCGCCCTCGGACTTGCCACACCCACCGCAATTCTGGTTGGCTCTGGGATTGGTGCTGAGCGCGGCTTACTGATTCGGGGCAGCGATATCCTAGAACGTGCCCATGCCCTCAACACCATTGTTTTCGATAAAACAGGCACCCTCACTAGCGGTAAACCCACCGTCACCGACTGCCTAGTTGTCAACCCTATTCACCCTCAAAAACCCAATCAAGATAGTGCCTTCTCCTCTCTGTCACCTGACACCCAGCACCTGACACCCAACACCTCCTCCCATCTTCTCCAACTCGCCGCCACTGTCGAAAGCGGCACCCGTCATCCCCTCGCCTTGGCAATTCAAGAGCAAGCTCAGCAGCAAGCGATCGCTCTGCTGCCAGCCCAAGATTTTTTAACCGTGCCAGGATTTGGAGTGGCAGCAACGGTGCAATGTTCTGAAGATTTGGCTGAGCCATCGCAACGGATATTGCTAGGAACGGCAGACTGGCTGATGCAAAACGAGATTGCGATCGCCGAACCTATTCAAGCCCAAGCAAAAACGCTGGCTGCTGTGGGTAAAACCGTTGTGTATGTTGCCTTAGCAGGAACTGTCGTTGGCTTGATTGCTGTTGCGGATGTGCTGCGCCCTGATGCGATCGCCACCGTGGCTAAACTGCGGCAACTGGGAATGACCGTGAAACTGCTAACTGGAGATAATGCCGATACCGCTATCGCCATTGCCCAACTGCTTGATATTTCTCCGATGGATACATTGGCAAATATCCGACCGGATGGTAAGGCAGACGCGATCGCCCAGCTTCAGGCACAGGGTTACACAGTCGCCATGGTGGGCGATGGTATTAACGATGCGCCAGCATTGGCACAGGCAGATGTGGGCATTGCCTTACATTCTGGTACTGATGTTGCCACTGAGACCGCTGGCATTATTCTCATGCGCGATCGCCTACTAGATGTGGTAGAAGCCATTCGCCTGAGTCGCGCCACGTTTAATAAAATTCGTCAAAATCTTTTTTGGGCATTTGCCTATAACCTAGTAGGCATTCCTCTCGCTGCTGGGCTGTTATTGCCTAGCTATGGCGTTTTGCTCAGTCCCACTGCTGCCGGTGCCATGATGGCATTTAGCTCAGTCAGTGTGGTCACCAACTCACTTCTGCTGTATTGGACGATTCCCCGTCAAAATTCCTAAACTCCCTCAGATTTCCAAAGAATAAATTTTTTATCTTCCCCTTCATTGATCAGCATTTTCCGAGAGGCGATCGCAAACGAGAGAATGTATGATCTTTAGAAATACCACAGTTTTCCTTACTACTTGTTGTATCTCCAAATGCCTACTGCTGCCTATCAAAGCCACCTATTCATTATTCATGACGATAAAGGTCGTGCAGAGATTCCCCTTGATCGCGAGCTTCATTCAATTGGTCGTGATCCAGACTGTGATATTCGATTAGTGTCTCAATTTGTTTCGCGCCGCCACGCTACGCTAGTACAGTTGAGCAACGATGACGGCACCTATTGCTATCGCATTGTCGATGGAATCCCAGCAGGTCGATCAAGCTCCAATGGTTTAGTGATCAACGGTCTTAAGCTCCGTGCCCACACGTTAGAACATGAAGATGAAATCGTGTTTGGTCCTAAAGTGACCGCAACCTACCTGCTGCTAAGACGGGATGAAGTGACAGCAGCACCAGATAAATGGGACATTACGCTGATCGGTCCCAATATGATGGGCTATCCAGAAAAGGAGAACGCCAACAGCGACAATCTGCATAAAGGCAAGTTTAGTGAAACCAGGTTGAACCAATACGGGTTGAATCAAAACCTGGTTGAAGGCTGAGATCTCTATTGATAAAAGACTTTGTGTATTTCTAGAAAAAGCACAGTACACTTGTTTCGTTCGCTAAAGTCTACTTAATTCAATATCCTGTTTGCGTGTTTAGGGCATAAAAAACCATTTTTGCAGTCCTTGCTTTTCTCCTAACGACAACTTGAGTTGGATCTTCCCCTGTTGCTGATTGGGGTATCATTGCTCATATTGTCTTTGATCCAATTGTTTCTCTTCGCTGTACCATAGCTGGTTTCTGCCCACTATAGAAAACTTTCAACTATTGCCGCTCATAGACTAGTTTTCTGTAATGTTGCATTTATCTAAGTTATGGCAGTGCGCTTGTCATCTTTTTATGCTGTTTCAAGTTAAACTTTTCAACAGTTCATTCTTTTTATTTTACTGATTTTGCTGTTTCTTTAAGAAAATGTTGTGTCGCTCCGAGCATCAATGCCTTCTGAACCGCATCAAAATCATCTTCTGATTATTGAAGATGACAAAGGACGGCGTGAGTTTATTCTGACTGCACCACTTTATTCAATTGGTCGCGATCCTAAGTGTGATATTCGGTTAGTCTCCCAGTTTGTCTCTCGTCGTCATGCAACCTTGGTGCAGCTACCGACCGAAGAAGGCGGTTTTTATTACCGAATTGTGGATGGAAATGCCAAGGGTAAAGTGAGTGCGAATGGATTGCTGATTAACGGGCGCAAATTGCAAGCTCAAGATTTGAAGAATGAAGATGAGGTCGTATTTGGTCCTCAAGTTCGGGCTATTTACTATTCGCTGCAACGAGATGTAGTTGTGACGGTGCCACCGGATGAATGGGATATTACTTTAATCAGCCCAAACATGGTAGGCGATCCAGAAGATGATGACTATCGTTAGATGCGTTTGATTATTAGCCTGCAACAGCTTCAATTAGGTGCCAGTGGTTTGCGTCTGCGATCGCTTGAGTGATTTGACCAAATACTTGATGACAGTGATTATCGAGATGAAGAGGTAGCTCTTCATTTTTAACCACAATGCTCATATGAATTTCGCAATCAGTCACTACAGTTTTATCAACCAGCACTTCTACCGTAACGAGTTGATGAAACGCGGCATTACCTGGAATCTCACGTGCCATGAGATAATCGCCAGTCTCATAAATGACGTTAAAACGACAAGACTCTAAGGTATCTTTCATCAATGGTTGAAAGACAGCTACCGGAGTCGAAATTTTGAATATGCCAGTATAGCGAGACATATATTTTTGAACTTTCAACAAATTAGACTTTGCCATGATAGCGTTCATTCTACTAGAGCGAAATGGCAAGTAGACTAATTGCTATTCACATGATTTTCTTTGACTGACTAAATAATACGAAAACTATGGTGGGTCGATTCATTGTATTTGAGGGCGTTGAGGGCGGCGGCAAAACCACCCAATTGGAGAGATCGCGACAGTGGCTGATCGAAAGCGGTTGGCTTACCTTTCTGCAATCAAACGGATGGGTGCAACAGATTGTTGTCACTCGTGAACCTGGCGGCACCGATTTAGGACGGGGGCTACGGCAATTGCTACTAGATTCAACCCCAGAACCCATTCAGGATCGAGCAGAACTATTGCTATATGCTGCCGATCGCGCTCAGCATGTAGAAGGATTTTTGCGTCCCCACCTTGCCGAGAAAAGCTTAATTTTGTGCGATCGCTACACGGACTCCACCCTCGCATACCAAGGCTATGGACGCGGCTTAGACCCAATCCTGATCGAGCAGCTCAACCAGATTGCCACCCAAGGTTTGCAAAGCGACCTCACTTTATGGCTTGATCTGGATGTGAAAACCGGACTCGCTAGAACCCGCCAACGGGGCAAAGCCGATCGCATTGAACAAGCCGATTTCGACTTTCACAAGCGCGTCCAGCAAGGCTTCATGGCACTTGCCCAAACCCATCCCCACCGCATTGCTAAAATTAACGCCACCCAGCCTGAAGCCGCCGTCTTTCAAGAGATTCAAGTAATTTTGAGCGATCGATTAATCCAGTGGTATGGGAATCCGCACTTCTCACCCGCCACCTGAAACCTGAAACCCAACCCCTCGCATTTCCCATGTCCTTCTTCTCTCCCCTCATCGGACAATCCCAAGCCGTAAGACTTCTGACTCAAGCAGTGGCTAAGCAGCGAATTGCACCAGCGTATCTATTTGCTGGCTCGGCTGGAATTGGGCGACGGTTGGCGGCGGAGTATTTTATTGAACTGGTGTTTAGTCAGGGCAAATCTTCAGGGCAGCAAGCCATCCTCCACAATCGCATTCAGCAGCGCAACCATCCCGATTTGTTGTGGGTAGAGCCGACCTATACCCATCAGGGAAAGTTGTTTTCGCCAGCGGAGGCAGAAGCCGCCGGATTGAAGCGCAAAACAGCGCCGCTGATTCGATTGGAACAAATCCGAGGAATCGCTCATTTTTTGGCGCGATCGCCCCTAGAAGCAGAGCGGTCAATCGTAGTGATAGAGCAAGCAGAAACGATGTCAGAATCCCCTGCAAATGCCTTATTAAAAACCTTGGAGGAGCCGGGAAAAGCGACCTTGATTCTGATTGCGCCGGGAACAGAGTCTCTTTTGCCTACCTTAATCTCTCGCTGTCAAAAGATTCCGTTTTTTCGTCTCGCTTCGGAGGACATGCTGCAAGTGTTGCAAAAGACCAATCAAGCGGAAATTTTGCAGCAGTCTGAGATTTTGCAGTTAGCCCAAGGTAGCCCCGGCGCAGCGATCGCCCACTGGCAAAAGCTTCAAGAGCTTCCCGGTGATTTATTAAAAGCTTTGTATCAACCGATTCGATCTCATCGAGAAGCCCTTAGCCTTGCCCGTCAGATTTCCCAAATGCTGGAATCTGAAGCGCAACTGTGGCTAATTGACTACTTACAGCAAATTTGGTGGCACCAGATAATCGACGGGATACAAGGGACGACTCAATCTGCTTTGTTACCCCTCCAACACTTAGAAAAAGCTCGTACTTATTTACGGCGGAATGTCCAGCCCCGGCTCGTGTGGGAAGTCACTTTAATGGCAAGAGTTGGCACCTAAAAATCTGCTGCCGACGAGCAACCCATCTCAGTAAAATAAAGAGATTCTTTCTGAAAATAACCCATTTGTAAATCGCTATGACAGCAGATTCAGACAAACCTGATGCAGGACAAACCTTACAATCGGCGCAGCGAGCCTTTGACCGGGGAAATTACCGTGAGGCGGCAGCAGGTTTTGAGCAGACGTTAGCACTGGTAACTCCCAATTCCATTGTGGGCGGTGAGGTGCAGATGTGGCTAGTGACGGCATATCAGGCGAAAGGGCAAATGAGCGACGCGATCGCCCTTTGCAAAAAGCTAACCCATCATCCCGATTTAAAGATTCGGAAGGAAGCCAAACGCGTTCTTTATATTTTGGAAGCGCCCAAGCTAAAATCTCGCCCGGAATGGCTGACTCAAATTCCAGATCTAACTGGTTTGTCGGACGGTGAAACGCGCGATCGCATCGCTAACGGCATGACAAAATTTTCTGCAAAATCACCAAAGTCTAAACCTAATCCTATTGTTGAGCCTGTACAGGGCAACCAGGTCAATACAAAAGATAACCAATTTGTTTGGGTTGCGCTGATAGCCGTTTTAATCATATTAGGGAGTGTGGTGTGGATGGGACAGAGTGCCTAAGCATTCCACCTTTTTGGTTCAGGGTAAAATACACCAAAGTAGGCGATCGCACCGCATCCATCAGCCGCAGGAGACATGCCCGTGCAACTTAAAAAATGGTTAAACTTCATTCGGACTAGCTGCTTGTTATTGCTCCTGTCTATTTCTCTGTCTGGCTGCATCGAGTACGACACAACTATTCACTATCGCAGCCCCAACCAAGGGGAGTTTGTGCAGCATATCCAACTCAGCGAACGGCTACAAACTTTCAACAGTGAAGTGCAGCAGCGCTGGATCGAAGCCATTGAACAAACTACGAAAAAGCTAGGAGGGAGATTACAGCACGACCCTGATGGGCTTGCAGTGGTGATTCCCTTTACCAGTAGCGCTGACCTGGAAAAGAAATTTAATCAGTTCTACAGAAATTTGGGTCAGTCTACGCTAGTAGAAACTGATAGCGGTCTTCCGGCTGTAACGGGGCATTTAGCCATTCAACGCAGTAACCTTATCTTCGTAGAGCGCAATCGGTTACGGTATGACATTGATTTGCGATCGCTGGGAGTTCGTTCTGCGAAGGGGGATGTGTTGGTCAGCCCCACTTCCTTGATTCACCTTGAATTCAAGCTAACCACACCCTGGGGATCGCGCAGCAACGCCAATCCCGGCACTCTCAAGCCGCGATCGCTCAAGAATGGAAAGAAACTCATTTGGACATTGATCCCCGGCGAAGAAAACAGGATAGACACCACCTTCTGGATGCCAAACCCGATTGGTTTAGGAAGTGTTGCCATCCTACTTTTTGTGCTGTTGGGCAGATTTCTCAAATATCCCCAAACGTCCGAAATCCTGAACTCACCCACTCAGCAAGCCTCCCCTTAGCAATTCCCCAGTACAGGTAGAAGTCTAGAACCTTTTCATCTTTTGCCTTCCGCACTTCAACCTCTGTTCTACCTGAGCATAGATTGTTGAACTTATGCCGTAATCTCTAGTCTTCCTCTGCCCTTTTACTCAGCGCTCTAATGCGACGTTTCCCTGACCTTCAACGCATCCTAACTCTAGGTTTGACTGGTCCTATTGTGGCTCTCAACATTTGGCTAATCAGCCAAGTATTTCGCTACTTTGAAGGGCTGATTACGCTCCTAGTTGCTTCAGCAATTCTGGCGTTTTTGCTGAATTATCCCGTGCGGTTATTTCAGAAAATCCACCTATCGCGCAGCCAAGCAGTCACGATTGTTTTGTTTTTAACGGTTACGGTTCTAGTAATCGCAGGCGTGACATTGCTACCCGTAATCGTGGAGCAAACAACTCAGCTTTTCAATCGAATTCCAAATTGGCTGGAAGCGAGTGCCAAAAACTTGCAGGCGCTCGACCTTATGGCAAAAGAGCGCAATCTGCCCTTGGATTTACAGGGATTTAGTCAACGGATCAACGACCAAATTCAAAGCCAGCTAAACCCGTTGGCACAACAGGCGGTGGGATTGGCAGTAGGAACATTGAATTTGGCGCTTAGCAGCACTTTTCTACTGGTTTTGGCGTTTTATATGCTGTTGGATGGCAATCGTCTTTGGCGAGGCGCAGTTAATCGGTTGCCTCGGCAGTATGGGGCTGCGATCGGTAGCTCGTTACAGAATAACTTTCATAATTTTTTCATTAGCCAAATTTTGCTGGCGGTGTTCATGATGGTGGCACTGCTACCTATTTTCATCGCCCTACAAGTGCCGTTTGCCCTGTTGTTTGTCGTGTTAATTGGAATTTCTGAAATTATTCCTCTGGTGGGTCCTGCGTTAGGAATTGGACTGGTGCTACTGCTGTTATTGCTGCAAAATCCTTGGCTGATGGTTCAGGTGGCGATCGCTGCAACCATCTTGCAACAAGTTCGGGATAATGTTCTCGCTCCAAAACTAATGGGCGACTTTACCGGGCTAAATCCCATCTGGATTTTCATCGCTTTACTCATTGGGCTGCAAATTGCGGGTTTTCTAGGAATCGTCGTCGCCGTCCCGATCGCGGGCACTATCAAAGGCACCTTAGATGCGATTCATGAACAGTCAGCGCTGCCGTGGCAAGAGAAGGGAGAATAGGTTTCAGGTTTCAGGTTTCAGAGGTGGAGTTTGGCACTCGCCCCTCGCCTTTAAGGATCGCCCCTCGCCTTTCGCCATTTCGCCTTTAAAGAATTGATTACTCTCAACTATTTGTTGTCTGTCTCTGGTAAAACTATCAGCAGGATTGAATGAATTTGAATATCAAGACATATGAAACAGGTTAATTTTGTCGTCATTTTTGTGATTTGTCTGGCATTGGTTCTATTTGGGATTGAAAATACTGAGCTTGTGCCGATTCACATCGTTAAAGATATTCAGTTTCAGGCACCTTTGTCGATCGAGTTAATCTTGGCAATGGGAGTTGGGGCAGTGTTGGCATGGGTGTTCAGTGTATGGACTCGGCTACAACGCATGGTTGAAGTGGGTAAAGACATCCGGGTGCGGGAAGATCGGATTCAAGCCCTAGAAAAAGATGTGGAGCATTATAAAGCCGAAATCGATCAGCAGCGCCTATTGCCAGCCGCTCAGTCTGATTCCCAAACAACCGAAGCTGAGTTAGTCGGTTAGTCATACTAAGTGCGATCGCGTGTTCCTACGCTAGGATTCAACCATGTCGGCTATTGATTTCATTACTCCGCTGAATTTGTGGAGTTTGTGGGTGCCTTTGATGCTGTTTAGTTTCATCTTGCTAGCTGCCGTTTGGTTTGTGCGAATCTCTCTTCGATAGGTCGCTGTAATTCATGAGCGTTTCTTTAGCTGAGGATGCGATCGCCCTCTTGATTGACATGGCAGAACAAGGGGAAATTGACCCTTGGGATGTGAACGTGATTGAGGTAATCGATCGCTTTCTCAACCAACTGCCTCCCGTTGTCAGTGGGCAGGAGCCTTACGAAAAGAGTTTGTCTTCTTCTGGCCAGGCTTTTTTGTATGCGTCCATGCTGGTGCTGCTCAAAGCCGATAATCTGATCCAAGCTGACTCACCGATCAATCAAGAGAGTAGCCCAGAAGAGGACGTGCTGCTGGAGGATGTCAGTGGTGGATTGCCGCCTCATTTAGAGCGCCAAATCCGTCGCCGTGCCGTTGCCCAACCCCCGCAGCGCCGTCGGGTTACCTTGACTGATTTAATCGAGCAGTTACGCACGATCGCCCAAGCCTTAGAAGATCCCTCTCCTCGAAAACGCTTTCAACGTCCAGCCGTTCAGTCTCGATCACAAGCGGTGCGCGCGATCGCCCAGCTTGCTCACCAAGAAAACCTGTCTGAGATGGCATCAACTCTGGAACAATTTTTTGATGAACATGCTGCCACTCTCGCATCCCAAGACTGGCTTGATTTTGAACTACTGTTAGATCTGTGGGCACAGGCTCAACCCGCCGTCAAACAGCAGTCTGATGAGGCACATCCACCCAAACGCGATCGGGTTGGCATCTTTTGGGCGTTGCTGCTGCTCTCTGCCCAATCCAAAGTTGAGCTTTCCCAGGAAGAATTTTATCAAGACTTAAAAGTTCGTCCACTCACCTTTAATGCTGACATCCTCCCTACGGATGGGTTAGCTTAGGTGAAAATCAGGGCATCCCAAGTTCTACTTGCTTCATCGATGGAGCAAGTAGGTAGCTAGACAGTTAAAATTTAAGGGCTGAGGATTGAGAGGAGTACCTATGAAAGCCATGATTCTGGCGGCGGGCAAAGGCACGCGTGTTCGTCCGATTACTTACACAATTCCCAAGCCGATGATTCCGATCTTACAAAAACCAGTGATGGAGTTTTTGTTAGAACTATTGCGGCAGCATGGGTTTGACCAGATTATGGTGAATGTTAGCCATTTAGCCCATGAAATCGAAGGATATTTTCGGGATGGGCAGCGATTTGGCGTAGAAATTGCCTACTCGTTTGAAGGCTACATTGACCAAAATGGTGAATTACAGGGTAAAGCGATTGGGTCGGCGGGCGGAATGCGTCGAATTCAAGATTTTTCTCCTTTTTTTGACGATACATTTGTAGTACTTTGCGGAGATGCACTGATTGACCTAGACCTAACCGCCGCTGTGAAATGGCATAAAGAAAAAGGCTCGATCGCCACCATTATCACCAAAACCGTTCCCCTCGAAGAGGTGTCTAGCTACGGAGTCGTGGTGACGGATGAGGATGGCAAAATCAAAGCGTTTCAAGAAAAGCCAAAAGTTGAAGAGGCGCTTAGCACCAATATCAATACGGGGATTTATATTTTTGAACCCGAAGTATTAGATTACATTCCTTCGGGGGTGGAGTTTGATATTGGCGGACAGTTGTTTCCAAAACTGGTCGAAATAGGCGCTCCTTTCTACGCCATTCCCATGGATTTTGAATGGGTTGATATTGGTAAGGTGCCTGACTATTGGCAAGCTATTCGTGCAGTGCTGTCAGGTCAGGTCAAAAATGTACAAATTCCTGGACGTGAAATTGCGCCCGGAGTGTATGCGGGGCTAAATGTTGCGGTTAATTTAGATAAGGTCAACATTCAAGGTCCGGTTTATATCGGCGGCATGACTCACATTGAAGATGGCGCAACGATTATTGGTCCGACGATGATTGGTCCCAACTGCTGGATTTGTAGTGGTGCGATCGTGGAAAATAGCGTGATTTTTGACTATTCGCGTCTCGGTGCGGGAGTACGGCTGGTAGATAAGCTGGTTTACGGGCGTTATTGTGTGGATAAAACGGGAGCTACGATCGATGTGCAGGCGGCATCCTTGGATTGGCTAATCACCGATCGCCGTCAAGAACCGCCCTCTCAGCCGCCCCTGGAGAGACAAGCGATCGCTGACTTGCTAAAAAACGATGGCGGAATTATCGGCGTTTAGCCATCGCAAAAGACGATCTTTGTCATTTCTTTCATTGTGATCTGATGTAAAGGAAAGTCTAAATTTAAAAAAACGCTGAGAAGTTGATAAGGACTTAGTTAGAAGCGATCTTGGTCATCATTGCGCTTTTCAAATAGTGTACATTTTGTCTTCAACTGCTGTTGCTGTTAACAATGTCCTATGCGATCGCACGCTGTTTTTTTCCCTGCTATGTCTTCTATTCCTCAAATTCACTCTCAGCGCTATCTCATTTCCCCGTTTGAACGTATCCAATTTACGGGGCTATTCGTGCTAGCAACGGGAGTTGGCTGGTTTGTGATTGGGTTGATCCTGCGATCGGTGCAAGATCTAACATTGGTTAATTATTTAGAAGGCAGAGGTTTGCTGTCGGCGTTGGTCAGTGGCTTCGTTTCTGGACTGGTGGTGAGTGCAACGCAGTGGTTTGTGCTGCGGCGCTATCTGCCCGACTGGCTGTGGATTTTGGCGGGTGCAACAGGCTATGTCTTGCTGACAACAACTTTGGAAGCTTGGTGGGGATGGATTGGACAGGCGATGACCTTACCAGAAGTGATGGCTCTCGCCGAAAAAGTGCCTCCACAGACGATGGTGACGCTCACTGGGTTAACTCGCATGGGGTTAGCGGCGGTTTGCTCCATTTGGTTAGGAGTGGCGCAATGGCTACTGCTGCGGCAATATACGCGCTTTAGCCGTTGGTGGATTGGGGTGCCAGCGATCGCGGTGATGGTTTCGGCACTATTCACCGCATTTAGCGCAGGTTTGGTCTTGCTAAACGTTAACGTTCCGTTGGATAGCAATGTTTTAGGAGCGGGAATTTTGGGGATCACACAGGCGATAGCGCTATGTGCGTTGCAGCGTCGAACCAGCAACCATACTCTAACCGCCCTGACCACGTCTCCCGTCTTAGATTACAACCAGGCAACCCGTCTAGGTAAACGACTACATCAACATTTAAGCGATGCTTGGACGAGTGAGCATTTAAATCAAGAATCGCTTAACTATCTAGTAGCTGTCACCGAAACCGGGGCGATCGCGACATACAAACCCATCAACCAACCTGCCATTGATCAGGTGCAACAAACTCCGCTTCCTAAATTAGTCATTCCCGAAGTGTTGACACCGGAAAATGGCACTATTCCCCCCTTAGCCCAGTTTGATGTCACTTTTTTACCGTCTGGCAAACTACAAGTGCGTCCTTGGCAGGGAGTGCCGCTGCTGTGGATTACAGTGGGAATGTTAATCATTATTCTGGCTATCAGCGCGATCGCGGCTCACTTCAATCCTTTGCTAGTTGATGTTAGCTAAACGCGAAGTCCAAAGTTTTGAGTTCATTACATCTCACCTCCTGCAAAATCGTCATTCTCCATTCGCACTCTGAAACCTGAAATCCGCCTCACTCCATGAAAAACCGAATTATTCTGATGAGTGTCGCGATGCTTTTGGCATTCATCTGGCATAGTGGGGGATATACTCCCATGTCTCACGCTATGACAATCGCACAGCCGTTTGCATATCCCACCAGTGCCCAAGTCAACCAGGTTGATGACTACCACGGCACCCCGGTTGCCGATCCCTATCGCTGGCTAGAAAACCCCGATTCTCCCGAAAGCCGCGACTGGATTGAGGCGGAAAATAAACTGACGATGGGCTTTTTAGCAGGCATTCCGGCACGCGATCGCCTGAAGGAGCGCTTGACCAAACTGTGGAACTACGAAAAATACGGCATTCCTTTTAAACAGGGCGACCAGCAACAAATCGGCTCCAGCCAACGCTACTTTTATTTCAAAAACAACGGCTTACAAAACCAAAGCGTTCTTTACACGCTCAATGTCTTAACCGACGAGCCAACAGTGCTGCTCGATCCCAACGCGCTTTCCGCCGATGGCACCGTGGCGCTTGGGGGCTTATCTGCCAGTGAAAACGGCAAACTGCTTGCCTACGGTTTATCCACCTCTGGCTCCGATTGGCAAACCTGGAAGGTGCGCGATGTGGAAACGGGAAAAGATCTGCCCGATGAAATCAACTGGGTCAAATTTTCTGGCGCATCTTGGAGTCACGACCACACAGGCTTTTTCTACTCCCGTTATGACGAGCCCAACAGCAAAACTCAACTAGAAGATGTCAACTACTTCCAAAAGCTGTATTACCACCGCTTGGGTACGTCCCAGTCAGACGATGTGCTAATTTACGATCGCCCCGATCATAAAGAATGGGGCTTTAGCGGCAGCGTGACCGAAGATGGGCACTATTTATTGATTTCCGTATGGTTGGGCACCGATCCGCGCAACTTGGTATTTTACAAAGATCTCACTATTCAAAATGCGCCCGTAGTGGAACTGATCAACACCTTTGAAGCCGAATATTCCCTGGTGGATAATGATGGGAATACCTTTTGGTTTCGCACCGATTTAGATGCCCCGCGTGGTCGAGTGATTGCGATCGACCTAGGCAACCCCACCAAACAGCACTGGCAAGAAATCATTCCCCAATCAGTGGAAACTCTCCAGGGCGTGGGCTTATTGAATAATCAATTTGTCGCCTCCTACCTAAAAGATGCCCGTAGCCAAGTTCGGATCTACGATTTGCAGGGTCAAATAGTCCGAGAGGTAAAATTGCCCGGAATCGGCTCGGTTGGTGGATTCGGCGGCAAACGCCACGACACTGAAACCTTTTACAGTTTCACAAGCTTTACCACTCCACCCACCATCTATCGCTACAACATGGTTACGGGGGAAAGCACGGTTTTTCGCCAGCCCACAGTCGATTTCAACCCCCAAGACTACGAAACCCGCCAGGTGTTCTACCCCAGTAAGGATGGCACCCCGGTGCCCATGTTTATCGTCCACAAAAAAGGGCTGAAGCTAGAGGGCAACAATCCCACCTATTTATATGGCTACGGCGGCTTTGGCGTATCCCTCACGCCGAGTTTTTCCGTTAGCCTGCTGACATGGATGGAAATGGGTGGCGTGTATGCAGTGCCGAATTTGCGTGGCGGCGGTGAATATGGCGAAGACTGGCACCAGGCGGGTATGAAGCTGAAAAAACAAACTGTATTTGACGATTTTATTGCGGCAGCAGAGTGGCTGATTGCGAATAAATATACGAGTTCGCCCAAGTTGGCGATCGCGGGGGGCAGTAACGGCGGGTTGCTCGTGGGTGCCTGCATGACTCAGCGCCCAGAGCTATTTGGGGCGGCGTTACCTGCCGTAGGTGTGATGGATATGCTGCGCTTCCACAAATTCACCATCGGCTGGGCGTGGATTTCGGAATATGGTTCTCCAGATGATCCCAAAAAGCCAGAGGAATTCAAAGCTCTCTATGCTTACTCACCGCTACACAACCTCAAACCGGGTATGGCTTATCCGGCAACGCTGATTACTACCGCCGACCACGACGATCGCGTAGTGCCTGCCCACAGTTTCAAGTTTGCCGCTGCTCTGCAAGCCGCCCACAAAGGAACTGCCCCCGTGCTGATTCGGATTGAAACCAAAGCTGGACATGGAGCCGGGAAACCTACTACAAAAATAATTGAGGAAGCCAGCGATCGCTGGGCTTTTTTGGTGAAAACCTTGGATATGGCGATCAGCGATCGACTTCTACCCCAGTCTGACTTGTAAAGCAGCACCTACTCTATTCTGCAATCTTTACTCATCTAACGGACTTCGCACACCGCGTCCCCCTCGGTTGAGCAATGGGTATAAATCATTTGTGGTCTTCAAGTCTTTATGCCCCAAAAGTTCTTGAACCGTGCGAATGTCCTAGCCCTATTATGCAGCGCCCACAAAGGCTATCCGTTTGTATCCGAGTTCAAGTGTTTGTTTAACTCTCTACTCCAGTTTGGACTAATTGGCTTCGGTCATGTTCTAGACTTGTGGATCAAATTTAGATGTCTAAGCCAAATTCATAGCGATTGATGAATAGACCAATCACCACATCATGTAACCAGATGGACTTGGAGAAGCAAATCGTCTTTCGAGCTAACCGCTTAATCCGAGTCCGCAACGTGAGATGTTTGCGCTCAATGGTCTGAGTATTGGCTTTGCCAACGGTATGAACATCAACTGCCCACTGTGCTGTTTCACCACAATTTGGTGGTTAATCGACAGTCCTTGAAAACTCCCCGCGACCAATCCGGCTGTCCATCTCTATTTTTCCCTGTCCTTTTGTTACGAAAACTTGAGTCGTGACGCTGGCTTCGTTACGCTGAATTTCTGAATAAATGCCCCGTTAGCGCGATCGCTTTAGAAGGTAGAATGCCTAAGTTTCAAACAATGCAGATATGGCAGCAGGCAGAACTGCTGATGCAACCTGCGTTTATTCGGCTGATTGCCAATTTAGAAAAGCAACTTGAAAACTCTAGTTGGCGAGGCGATTATAAAGATGTGCAAGTGTGGGCAGAGGGCACTAGTGGAGATGTGAAGGAAAGAGTGATGCAACTTCGGGGTCAGTTGGAAGGCGCAACAGAAGTGCAAACTGAGGCGATCGAACAGCAGCTATCTCAGCTTCCGGCACCGTTTCCAGGGTATTGGCTGTATCTCTCCCGTGGCGATCACCAAACTACGGTTGACCTTTGGGAGTTATGTTATCAAATTTGCTTCCAAAATTACGACTCAATTCATGGCACTTCCCACGCTGCCGATGAGCCGATTGGAGAAAGTGTCGCGATCGATGTCAGTCTTTTTGACGAAACGGGCGATGTCGATTGGCACCGTTTAGACGATAAAACCTGCCAGACTGTTAAACATTTTTTTGCGGCGTTGCCCACTTAGACCCCAGGGCTGTTCTATTGAAAGAAGGAAAATAGGAGTGGGATGTCATGGGCTAAATG
>QBMH01000086.1 GCA_003249025.1 Leptolyngbya sp.
AGCTTATGAAAGACATCTCGACCCAAGTCTGCACACGGTGGGTAAACGCAATACTCAGAAGATTGAACGCAAGCATTTAACCTTACGGACTCGGATTAAACGACTGGCTCGCAAAACCATTTGCTTTTCCAAGTCAGTGCTGATGCATGATGTGGTCATTGGGTTGTTTATTAATCGCTATGAGTTCGGCTTATCTATTTAGGGCAAAACAACAAGTTTATAACATTACCTGAACGTGATAACCTCTCTATTCTCCTTTTTCTACGGTTGATAGATTCAGTCCTGCTTTTTAAGGGGCTAAGAAATAGTTGTTCATCACATTTCAGAGTTATGGAAAAATTGTTTACACTTGCTATTTCCCATCTTTGTACAATGTTTTTGTCAGCCGGAAAAAGGAGTTTACCTTGGTTCAGTCTATTTCAACCTTCAATAGCCCTACTCTGCTGGAAAACCCTCAGGAATGGGATTTATCTGACCTCTACCAAGGATTTGACGATCCACGGCTGACTGACGATCTCCAGCAGCTTCAGCAAACGGCAATTCGCTTTCGGGATACCTTTCGCGACAATGTAAAGGATCTGACAGCGGAACAAATTGCGGATTGCTTGAACCAACTGGAGGCGATCGCGCAGCAATCGGGCATTCTCTATGCCTTTCCAGCACTGGTCTTCTCGGCGGATACGCGCAACACCGAAGCGAAGCAACTGCAAGATAAGATGCTGGAAGCGCTGACGAGCATTGAAAATCAGCTTTTGTTCTTCGACTTGGAACTCAAAAATCTAGACGATGCGAGATATAGCGAATTGGAGCAGTCTAGTGTGCTTCAGTCCTATCGCCACTATTTTTATAACCTGTCTAAATTTAGACCATACAAACTATCGGAGTCGGTGGAACAAACCCGCAACCAGGATAGTTTGACTGGACGGCAGGCGTTTATCAATCTGCGATCAGTGCATCTGGGGGAACAGGAATATGAAGCGGTTGCCACGCCCGATGGCAAATCTTGTAACACGGAAGCAGAGTTGGGTTCTCTGCTGTTTCATCCCAATGCAGACGTTCGCTATAAGGCTTATGGCTCGGTGCGATCGGTGATGCAGCAGCACAATTCTCTCTATGCCTATATTCTCAATAGCGTTGCCCAAGATCACAAGCTAGAAAACCAAATGCGGGGCTATGATTCTACCCTGCACAAGCAGTTGCTGGCGGATGAAGTCTCGGAGCCAGTTTTCCGAGCCATTATGGAAAGCACCCGCGATCGCTTCGATCTGTGGCAGCGCTATTACAGGCTAAAGGGTCAGGCGTTGGGGCAAACCATTCGCACTTGTGACGTGTATGCACCGTGGGACAGCGAACCTGTGGAGCCACTGCCTTATAAAGCCGGGGTGGAAACCTTGCTGGCAGCGATCGCGGATTTTGATGTCAACTATGCCCGTCGTGCCGAAGAATTTTTTATCAACAATTGGGTGGATGCAAAGGTGCGTCCCGGCAAGCGGGGCGGGGCATTCTGCTCGTATAGCCACGGTAAACATAGCTATCTGCTGCTTTCCTATACAGAGGATTACAATTCCCTATTTACCCTGGCGCACGAAATGGGTCATGGGCTACATTTTGCCTGGATTGGCGATCGCCAGTCTTACTTCAATAGTAACCCTCCAATGATCCTGGCAGAAATCGCCTCGACTTTCAACGAACTGCTGCTGCTGGATTACCTGCTGAAGCAAGCTGGGGACAATCCTACCCTGAAGAAAACCCTAATCACCCGCCAGCTAGAAGATCAGCTTAATTTACTATTTCGCCAAAGCACTATTAGCCGCCTAGAACTGGCAATCCACGATCGCGCCACTCAAGGCACCTTTGATCACACCTTTGTGAATGAGCAATGGATGTCGCTGTATCACGAACTGTGTGGCGATGCGGTAGAGGTGCTGCCAGACCATCAATACGACTGGGCACGAATCGGACATATCTACTTTAAGCCCTACTATTGCTATCAATACACCGCTTCTAACATCGTTAGCCTTGCCTGCTATCAAAAATATCTGCAAATCGGCAAAGACTTCATTCCGGGTTATCTGGAACTGCTGTCAGCCGGCGGCAGCATGGATCAAGTGGCGGCATTGAAGCAATATGTAGACGTGGATTTAGAAGACCCTGCCACGATTAGCGCAGCGCTGAAGTATGTGGAAGGGTTACTTGATCAACTGCAAGCGACGCTGTGATGGCAAGTTGCTTTTTAGATGAGGGAAAGATCCCTTAAATCCCCCTTCTTCTTGGCAGGGCTAATCCATTGAAGAAGGAAAATAAGCGAGGGGTATCATGAGCGCACTACCGAAGCGCCTCAGTGGATGAGTCAAATCCATACTGTTGGAAGAGGGTAAAGACGATGGTTTGCACAATTGTCATGGGAATCAAAGCGTAACTCTCACACAGGGGGCGTATCTTTCTTCAAGACAACATCTTTGCACCAATGCAGGCAATATTCACTGAAGCGTTTAGTTAAACATAGCGCCCACCAGAGCCACCCGTACGCTTAGGACCACCAATATCTGGAGGTGGTTCATAGGAGCCTAAAAGCGTGTGAATCGGTTGTCGATGCAAATTAGCTTTTTTGGCTATCTTAGCGTCCGCTATAGAAGTTGCGACGAAACCTTTAGGCGCAGCAAAATTCATCGCTTGAACGATTGATATCCCTGAAGTGACTGTTACCAGAGATATCATGCAAATTGCAGAGGCATGTAACACGTTCATTAGGTTTGAATTTGCGCTTTGCTCTAATCTTATGCCTACCGGACAGATTTGAACAGTAAATCCACTGACCTTTTATAAAGATTCTTTAAAGCTGAAAGTTGCATTAATCTTTTTTATCCTTTTCTAAAGCTCGATTTACCTGATTAGGCTTTCCAAAATAGTATTGACTTAAATTATTCTCAATATAAGGTTGTCAAACTTATTATTTAAGCCATTACATTGATTAAAACAACCTATTCAAAGGGGCAAAAAGCAGATTTGAATAAGACTCACTCTTGTCATCGCTAAAGCGTATCTAAAATATTTCTCAATCAGTAACACTGAAACCGGATAGCTTTATCAAACCTTTATACAATTTACGCTTTTGCTAGCAGTGGCGAGTCTGCAAAAAGGAAGAAAGGCGAGTCTGCAAAAAGGAAGAAAGGAGTGGCAGCCCCAGTGCTTATTTCTTTCCCATTAACCGAACTAAAGCAGACGGTAATTACATCAGAGGAACGATGAACAAGTTTTTTACATTTCGTTACAGTATGAATATGAAGAAAACAAAAATACTCAACCTACAGTACTTAGCCTATACAGGAGGCTACTTGTATGAATAGCAACATTCGGGTCGGCAACTTATTTGGGATTCCCTTTTACGTCAATCCATCCTGGTTTTTGGTACTGGGATTGGTCACACTCAGCTACGGCACTGGATTGGCGGCACAGTTTCCAACCTTGCCCGTCGGTGCTTCTTGGGGGCTGGGTTTGGTGACCGCTCTGCTACTATTTGGCTCGGTTTTAGCCCATGAATTGGGACATAGTTTTGTGGCACTGAAGCAAGGAATTGGCGTGAAATCGATCACCCTGTTTCTGTTTGGTGGATTAGCGAGTTTGGAAAAAGAATCGGAAACCCCTGGAGACGCTTTTTGGGTCGCGATCGCGGGTCCTTTGGTTAGCCTATTGATTGCGGGTTCCGTAACGTTGGTTGCGGCTCTGACTGGAATTTCTGGACCACTCGCCGCGATTTTGGGCGTGTTAGCTTCCGTGAATATGGCACTGGCACTGTTCAACCTGATTCCCGGCTTGCCGCTGGATGGTGGCAACATTCTGAAGGCGTTGGTCTGGAAGATCACGGGCAACCCCTACAAAGGCATGAAGTTTGCGGGGCGTGTGGGTCAAGTGTTTGGCTGGCTGGCGATCGCGTCAGGTATCTTGCCGCTGGCGTTGTTTGGTGGTGGAATCAACTTTTGGAACGTGTTAATCGGCTGGTTTCTTCTGCAAAACGCGGGTCAAGCGGCTCAATATGGCACGGTGCAGGACAAGCTGGCAGGTCTGACCGCAGCAGATGCAGTGATTGCCGATAGTCCAGTAGTGGCGCAATCGTTGACCCTGCGCGAGTTTGCCGACCAACGGATTTTGGATACGCACAACTGGCGTAAGTTCCTAGTCACCGATGACGGCGGGCAATTGGTTGGCGCGATCGCGGTGGAAGACCTGAAAGCGATTCCCAGCGCACTTTGGTCAGAAACTCTAGTGCAAGCTTTGGTTACAACCATTGAACCATCCTTAACCGTGGCAGGCGATCGCCCTCTGTCGGAAGTGGTGCAATTGTTAGAAGAACGCAAGCTAACGGCTTTGTCAGTTGTTCAACCCAATGGCGTTTTAGTCGGTCTGCTAGAAAAAGCAGCGATCATTAACTTGCTGAAAAATGGTGTCGCGGGAACTCCTGCTTGAAACACAACAAGCAGATAGAAAGGTAAAAGAAGTAAAGGGATGAAGAGTTTGAACTTTTCATCTCTTTATTTTTGCTCATGCTTGAATCGTTTGAAGACTGCCAATCTACGGGGAGACTCAATCCCTGTTCCCTATTCCCTATTGAACCTTATGATTCCTACAACTGACCGTTACTGGCTACGAAATGCCCATGTCCCGACTTCCTTAATGATTTGCAGCCAGCAGGATCACAGCGGCGATCGCCCCTCTTCGCCAGAGTCAGTGGTGCAGGATGAATTGCGACTGGTTGATATTGAAATTACAAATGGCACGATCACCCACATAAACACGGCTGAAACCTCTGAAACCTCTACTAAATATAGCCATCCGTCGATTGATTTGCAGGGTGGCATGGTGTTTCCCTGCTTTGTAGATATGCACACCCATTTGGATAAAGGGCATGTGTGGGAACGGGCACCGAATCTGACGGGAACCTTTGCTGACGGACTGGAAACCGTTCAACGCGACGCTGAGCAGCATTGGAGTGCAGAAGACGTTTATCGTCGGATGGAGTTTGGCTTGAAGTGCAGCTATGCCCACGGAACAAAGGCAATTCGCACTCACCTCGACTCTGGCGGTGCATTGGCAGAGGTGACGTTGGAAGCATTTCGAGCCTTGCGCGATCGCTGGGCAGATCGAATCATCTTGCAAGGGGTTTGTTTAGTGGCTCTAGAGGATTTTTTAACTCCTCAAGGTGAAAAATTAGCAGACCAAATCGCAGAAATGGGAGGCATTTTAGGGGGTTTTGCCTCCATGAATCCAGAAATTGAACTGCAAATTGAACGCACCTTGGCGATCTCTCAAGATCGCAATCTGGATCTCGATTTGCATGTAGACGAAAACAACGATCCCGATTCCATTTGTCTCAGGATTGTGGCAGAAACGGCTTTGCGGCAGCAGTTCCAAAAACAAATTGTCTGCGGTCACTGCTGTAGTCTTGCCGTACAGTCCACTGAAGAATCAGCGAAAACCATTGCCCTCGTCAAACAGGCAAACATTGGCATTGTCAGCTTGCCGATGTGCAATTTATATCTGCAAGATCGCCAACCAGGACATACGCCTCACTGGCGCGGCGTGACCTTGTTGCATGAGTTAAAGCAGGCAGGCGTTCCGGTGGCGATCGCCAGCGATAACTGCCGCGATCCATTCCATGGGTTTGGCGATCATGATGCTTTGGAGGTCTTTGCTCTTTCTGCCAAAATTGCCCACTTGGATCGCCCCTATGGTGATTGGTGCCGCACCATCGCTCTCACCCCTGCTGACTTGATGAGGTTACCCACTGTTGGACGGATTGACGTAGGACTTCCCGCTGATCTCGTCCTGTTCAAAGCACGGCGTTACAGTGAATTGCTATCGCGATCGCAACATGACCGGGTGGTGTTGCGAAATGGCAGCGCGATCGATGCAGCACTGCCAAACTATGCAGAATTAGATGATTTGCAAACCAGCCACGGTTGATCCCAGGCGAAGTGCGAAGTTAGGAGTTTGAGGTATGGAGTTGTGACTAAAATGAGAGAAGTTTTAATTGTATTTTTGCCCAATGACTTCTACGAATTCTGCTTTAGAGCCTGAAATTAAACAGTTACGTGAGGTACGCCATGGGTTTCTACGGCTCCATAAAGCCCTACTAGATGCTGAGCGAGAAACCTATGAACAGCATTTTGGCAAGATTCAAACCAATGGTGACTTTTTTCAATTAGTGATTAGTCATGAATGGTTCAATTGGTTGCGCCCCATGTCTCAATTTATTGTGCAGGTGGATGAATTGCTAGACGACAAAGATGCGATCGCGGCTGGTCAAATTCATGACTTAATGCAGCAAGCACAACAATTGCTCAAAGCCTCTGAAGAAGGCACCCTTACTGAACAGCGATATGACCAGGCAATCCAACGTAGCCCCGACATTGCCTTTATGCACGCCGCCCTTTTAAACTCACTCAAGTAAAATTTAACAGTTTTTTAGCCTTGCTTGAACCAGTTAAAAACGTCGTGTTATTTTCTGTTTTTACTAATTTTTTGATGTCAACATTGCAAGTTTTCTACCCATCATTTCAATTTGGATAGGCAACTGGCTAAATCTTGGGTGGTATCAAGCGTTGTGACGATCGCTTGCTCCGTGTCAGTGAAAGGTTCCATCTGCTGGGTGGGCAATAAATCGGGGGTGGCATCGGAAATATCACCCTGACGCTGATGCAGCCAGTTTTGGCGAACCTCTAAGGGGGCCGTGCAGTGCAATATTTTCAGAGAAAGGGGATGGGTGGAATCCTCTGCATTGGCAGCTTCAACGGCTTGAATCACCGCTTGACGGTGAACTTGGCGATCGTACTTGGCATCCAAAATTACGGGATAGCCTTGCTTTGCTAAGGTGATACCCAGATGCAGCAGGCGATCGTAGGTTTGTTGAGTCATTTCTGGCGTGTATAGGTCAGCGTCGCCGTGATCCGTCAAGGGCAAGCCTGCCAAATGCTTCCGCACCGCATCGGAACGGATGTAGACGGCTCCAATTTGTTGTGCTAATAGTCGAGCGCAGGTGCTTTTGCCCGAACCAGACAGTCCGGCTGTGAGAAAAATCTGTCCGCGATGGGCTTCACTGGCAGTTCCCAGAGGCGATCTCGTGTAATCCCATGCCAACTGAAAGTAGCGTTTAGCGGTTTCGGTTGCCTCTTGCTTTACCGCGTCGGGAATCGTGGGATCATCGAGCAAAAAGGAGGTAACTTTGGCGCGGACATAGGATTGACGACTCAAGTAGAGCGGCAACACCTGCAAGCCCTCCCAATCACCCATTTGCTCAATGTAGGCGTTCAAAAATCTATTGCTTAAATCCGGGCGCTCGCGCGCATCCAAATCCATGATGATGTAGGCAATGTCGAACATAATATCGACAAAGCGAAACGGCTCGTTGAACTCAATGCAATCGAACAGCAAAATGTTGTCATTCCACAGGGCAATATTCCGCAAATGCACATCCCCATGACATTCCCGAATCCAGTTGTGCTGCACTCGGCTGGCAAACAGATCTGCTTGTTCGGCAAACAGGCGATCGGTGTATTGGCGAGTCTCATCAAACTGCGGCTGAGTCTGCGATCGCCCAATGTAGCCAACCGTTTGCTCATAGTTTTCATCGATCGCCTGCCGAATCTGCGACACATCGCCAAAACTGCGAATGTAGTCATTGATTGCGCCTTTGTTATGAAAGCTGACTAACTCTTTTGCCAATCTCACCAGCAATTCTGCGGTCAGCTTGCCCTGATCAAACAAATCAGTAAACAGTGTGCCCTCTGGAAACTGCTCCATCCGGACGGTAAACTCCACCGCTTCGGCGGCTCCTCCCAAACGAAACTGCCCCGCTGTCTCGGTAATGGGCAATACTTCTAGATATAAATCTGCGGCACCGCGCTGATTCAACCGAATTTCTTCATGACAAAAGTGTTCTCGCTTGTCTAAGGTGGAAAAATCCAGAAAGCCATAGTTGACAGGCTTTTTCACCTTGTAGGCGTAGTCTCCAGTTAGCAGAATATAGGAAACATGAGTTTGCACCAGTTGAATCGGCTCTGTCACCGGGTGAGGATAAAATCCCGGTTGCAGCATTTGTTGAATTACAGGAGGGAGAGCAGTTTCAGTCATTCCAAAGGATGCAAAGCGGTAAAGTTGGCAACCGTTAACATACCATGCAGCTTACCTAAACTCATGAATTGAACTGAGAATCTAGCGTTATTTCTTTGCTTTTCAACTCAAAAGCCTTGCTGCTGTTCGTATCAAATGCCCAAAGTTTTATATTCGTAAAATCTTTAACCGCAGTTGGGAATCTAAATGTTCCTTGCCACCCCGTATTGATGAAGGCTCGATTACGCAAATTTTTTGCGACATCATCTCTTCTTTCAATTTCAATTTGAATAATTTTCAACAGGATTGCATCACCCGCCTGATTTTTAGCAGTGACCAGAATAGAATCTGCTGCTTGATGTTGCGTCGGCAATACTGCCCAGCCTCGAACAAAATAAGTGCGATCACACTTAGATTCAATTGTATCTATCCAGCCATAAGACACAGAATCTACAGAATATCTAGCGATTTTTTCAATATTATTGGTTGTCATCAATGGAGGCTGCATCCAGCCTAAATTATTTAAACTATTACTCATAGATTTCAATTCTTGAGTCTCGCCAAAATATGACCGTTCAAGACAGGTTGGATCAGGAGAAACATTAACAAACAGGATGCAGCTTTTCAAGTAGGCTCGCTCACTTCTCAAAGCATTCATCTGTCCAATACCATAACAATAAGTTAGCCCATATAAACCAATTAAAAGAGTCGATGAGATGATAAAACTACGCTCTATCCGACGATTAATTTGAAAAATCCCTTTACTAGTAGCGTCCTCCACTACAATGGCTGTCAAATAAAGTGCAGCGATAAAAATGTGAACTGTAATGACCGTGTACCTGGAAGCTAATGCTTCAGAAAGCCCAAATCCTAACCGACCAACGGTAGCAGAAAATCCACTCAATAGCGGATAACTTGCTAGTGCAATCCATCCGGCTGAACGCTGCCACAGCTCAATATTTTTCCGGTTTTTAAATAAGTAGAACCCATCTAAGAGGAGAATGATTACAAGCAAACTCCCAATAGTTTGAGCTAAATCAAGGCTATTGATACTGGTTCCCCAAGCAAATGGGCTGCCCAAAAATGTTAGGAAGTAAGCAACCGCACCGCTTGGATCTTTTAGAGGTTCTACAAGACTAGGATGATAAGCAGGTTTGGTATACCCATAAAAGTAAATTGCCATAAAGACTGCAAAGGTTCCAACCCATCCAAGTAGCAACCACAAGCGACGACGGATGCTAAGAATTAAGGGTTCTTCATAGCGTTGAGTTAAGATAATCAGGACAGGAAATAGGACAATCCAGCTTAAAAAACCACTAGCGAATGAGAACATACTAATGGTTGAAAGTCCACCACAAATAATAAACTTTGCGCGATCGTTTAGCTTGGAATAAGCAACAACTAAACCAGTTGTAATACAAGCAATGGGAATAAAAAAAACGCTAGATAATCCTAATAGCCAAGCTCGGTATTGAATAGGGTTAAAAATCAGGAAATTGGCAACTAATCCTAGCATCAACAGTTGAGTGCGATTGCTTTTTACGGTTATTTTACTTAGGTGATATAAATTGAGCGCCATTAGACATGCCAGCAAAAATGATACGAGCATTTCGTATCGAACATCATATTTCGTTAGGTAAGCTAGAGCAATATAAATCAGCCTTGGAAATACTTTTCTGCTTTCGTTATGTTGAGCAATCAAGTCACTAAATGACAAATCGCCTGTTGTAGACTTTATAATTGTTTTTGTAATACTCCATTGATCCCAATGAGGAACGTTTATACTATTTTCTAAAATTAGATAGCCAATTAAAAAAGCAGGAATTATAAGTAATATTACTGCTATTAGTTCAGCGATTTGATTGTAAGAAATATGTGAGATCCTCATTACCCAATTGACAGGCGTTGATGAGGATTGACTATCAGAATTTCGAGATCTTTTCATCTCTGTCTCCAGCGTACTAAAGTAGTTGTAGAATGCTCAAAAAGTCGTAATAAATTAGCTTTCAGTCATGCTAAATGACCTAAGTAAAATACTCTTTTCAACAGGTAATTATTTTTTATTGATGATAACAAGAACAACAGTCCGGACAATTTTAAATCGCTAACGGTAGAATGCCGGTTTTAGCCTCCTCAGGGAGGTCAAATGCCAACGGCAGAATGGGGGTTTCAGCCTCTGTCTCAAAAACTGTCCGGAGTATTGCAAGAAATTAATTTATAGATATAGAAAGATGGTTTGCAATAACTTAGAGGTGCGAAAAAGATGGAAATATTTTTAATAAATATTTCGTCAATTACTTTCAAAAAACTTGCAGATGCAATCATAGCAGGGTTATTAGTTAATCTAACAAAAAGAAGCTGAATCAGGACGAAAAAAGAAACTCATCCAAAGTTTTAGTGTTTGATAGGCTGACCAGACTTTTTTCCATCACAAAATTCAAGAAAGATTGCCCTCGACACTCAACGATTTGCGGGGTGATTATCCGAAACCCTTTTGCTTCAAAAAACGATCGCGCTGTAAGGCTGGCTTCTGTGGTCAGGGTTTGCATTCCTCGCGATCGCGCCGTGCTTTCAATCGTTGCGAGTAATTGGCTGCCCACCCCCATTCGCTGAAAATCCTTGTGGCAGTAAAAACAGTCTAAATAACCATTCGCTTCCAGATTTCCGAATCCGATAATTTGATCCGTCTGTTCAGCAACATAGGTAATTGATTGGCTCAACCGTTTTATCCAAAGGTCAATGGTGGGATTTTTGGGTGCCCAGGCATTCACCTGCTCTAAGCTGTAATCGCGACTATTAATGTGATGAACGGTGTCATAAAATAGTGTTGAGATCGCGGCTGTATCGGCTATGGCATAGGGACGAATATGCATAGGCTGTATCTACCAGTTGGGACAAGGGCATTTCACCAAGCACCCTTACAGGGAAAGTACAGGACTCGGCGATACTCTTTCAGAGTCACTTTGTGAACGCCGCAATACTGCAATATCTTCCTCATCCAGTTCTACTGGAATGCCACTGCGAATCAGTTCCGCAAAATCTTCATTGGGGATCATGATGCATAGGGCATATAGCCGCCCCGCACCCGTATTATGAATTTCATGAATGCCTGTGGGCGGCACCAAAATGCTATCCCCCGATCGCAGCGGAATTAGCTTACCATCACAGATTGCCGTCCCTTCGCCCTTCAGCACAAAAAACATTTCCACGGCAAGCTGATGACGGTTGGGTGGCGTTTTCCCTCCCACATCAAAAATCTCAACGCAAAAGGTCAGCGACATATTGGCAATTTGGGGATCAAACACGATCGCCAATCGGTTCGTATCCTGCGGACTAATCCGAAACGCCTGATAATCCCCCGGAGATTTAACAACCGGAATCACACAGCTTGTAGAACTCATAGAGTTGCTCCTAGAAAAACTGGAAAGAACTGAAAGTTATCAATTTTGAGTTTTGAATGCTTTAACTCAAAACTTAGAACTCAACCCTTAAAACTATTGACCCACTGCCTGCAAAATTTCAGTTGAGTTTGTCACAAAGCCAAAGCATTGTTTCACGTTGTAGAGAGTCGCTAACCAGCAATAGTCGGGGGATGTCGTCGCAGAGCAGTCTTTTACCAAAATGCAGTCATATCCTAGAAAGTTCGCGTCTTGGAGAGTTGCCATAACGCACTGATCGACATTCACTCCTGCAAATAGCACTGTAGTTCGACCCAAGTTCTTCAGAATACTATCGAGAGGCGTATCCCAAAATCCGCTCATGCGGTACTTATCCACGCAAATATCTTTGGGCTTCTGCTCTAGTTCATCCACCACTGCGGCTGCCCAACTCCCTTTCATCAGCACAGGTGCGCCATTGGTAGGTAGGGGATCGCCTAGCCCAACACCGTCGCCAGTTGGATTATAAACATGCAAAGCCGCCGCACTAATATTTAGTAAATCAGGGCGGTTACCCCAGTTGACCCAAATAATTGGAACGTCAACTTGCCGCAACACGGGCAATAATTTTTGTAAGGGCGCGATCGCGGCTTGAGTTGGAGTCACGTCTACGCCAATGTGCGACAGCCAACCATCAGCATGGCAGAAGTCATTTTGCATATCGATGATCAAGATGGCAGTTTTTGCTAAATCGAGCCGCAGTGTTTTAGTCTCAGTCGGCAAAGTGATGGGATGGGGTTTTAGGGGCGATCGCGTAATATCGGCGATCGTTGCATCCACCAACCAAGCATTGGGCGAAACTCCTAAAGGACGAAGCGGTGTAGTCATAATGGGGAGTATTGCAACAACTTAAAACAATGGACTTAAAAATAGACTTAAAGAAACAAATAATTTGCTCTGTTAGCACATGCCAAGTTTAGGGGGTATGTTCCTCTGCATAGATAAATTCATGTCAAAAAGCAGCATCCTTCGCTACTATTGGTTCGATCGCCTGACTAATTTGCCTTCGATCGCTTCACAATGACCCGTTTGATTGCATCTCCCCCCACCCCAAGCTTCCGGCGACATTCCGATCCGCCTAAACTGTGGCGATGGGTGTTAGCAGGTTCTTTTTTGTTTCATCTGATTGTATGGATAACCGTTCGGAATTTTTTGGCGAACTCAGTTGTTCAGGAAAACGCTACCGCGATCGCCGTTGAATTTTTGGAACCGCTGGGGGCAGATGACGGCGTATCTTCCAGCCCGACTGCCCTTGCTCCGTCAAACAGTTCTCAACCAAGCCGACCAGTTGAAGAAGACACGACACAGCCGACGCGCTCCACGCCAGCGATTCCCTCAGACAGCATTTCACAGATTGCCCCAACTCAGCCCATTACAGAGCGATCGGTCAGTATTCCCACTCCGAACGCCCCCACTCAACCGATCGCGCCCAAAAAGACAGTTCCATCTTCTCCTGTGGATACTCCCCAGCTCACAACCCCGCCGAAGCGCACTGCTATCCAGACTGCTCCTGTTCCTGACGATTCCGCCCTAAAAGAACCTCTGCCTGTTGTCTCTAACACTCGTCTGCCAGATGTACCCATGGTGCCAAATCCGACCGATGCCAAGGATGATTCAAACAGAGAGATTGCCTCTATTCCAATTCCTTCGAGTCCCGCTCCTGCCCAATTTATGGCGCAATTTCGAGTGATCAACTCAACGTCTAATCTTTCAAATAGCGACCCTGAGGCAACAATTTCTGCCCAGATTCTCGACGAACCCACTAAATTTTTCTCCTCAGATTCATCTAGCTGCACCCTTACGCCTAAAGCTTTCCATGGGTTTGGTCAGCCCGTAATGCTTCAGCTTCCTCTCAATAAAACAGGGATTTTCGATTCTCAAAAACTGATTACCGTTAAACAATCCAGTGGCAACCCTCAGTACGATGAATTGGCAACCTGCGTCACGAAAATTTCTCGCTTTATTCCTGCCTATAAGCAAACAGGCGATCGCAAACAGGCGGTATCAAGCGATTTAGAAATACAAGTTACTTTAATTCAATAGCCGGAATCATCCACAATATGCTAATTTAGTGAATGCCTAGTGAGTCGTTGAGAAAAAGCAACGCTCTGTTGGCTAACCTGCGGGTGTAGTTTAGTGGTAAAACCTTAGCCTTCCAAGCTAATGATGGGGATTCGATTCCCCCCACCCGCTTTAAGAAAAAGCCCTTGAAACCATTGAGTTTCAGGGGCTTTTGTTTACTAAGCCATCGTATCCCAAAGATCATTTGTTCTTAAACAGATTGAGAATTTAGGGGCTTTTAGGGTGATTTGGGTGTAATTTGGGTGTAACCTGGGTGTAACGATCAAGTGTACTAAAGGGCTACACCAATGTACTCGAAAACCTTAACTGGCAAGAATCCTAAAGGAACTGTTACAATCATCGCTTCCAATAGCAGATTGCAGCTTCGCTTTCGCTATCTTGGTTCTCGAAAATACATCTCGTTGGGTCTGCCAGATACTTCGGTTAACCGCAAAGCAGCACAACGAACTGCCAACCAAATCGAATTAGATATTGCATCCGGTAATTTCGATCCGACTCTTGCCAAGTACAAGCCTCAACCTGACGCTAAAACAGCAGCACCTAAGGTTACACCCACACCCATAGATCTTTGGGAAGCTTACACCCAATACAAAGCATCTAGCCTCAAAGAGACAACCAAGGGCTATCACATCAGTTTTTTGAAGTTGCTTCAGAAGATAGGCGATGTTTCAGTATTAGATGCCCTAGCTGTCAAGGCTGCGTTAGAGAAAGTGACCACAACACACCAGACTAAACGGACGTTAATGCAACTCAATGCTGCTTGTTGTTGGGGTGTCAAGCATGGATTGCTCGATTCTAATCCTTATAAAGGGATGGCTGACGAAATGCCCAAATACCGTTATCAGTTAGAGCCTAAACCAAATGCATTTACTGAAGAAGAGCGCGATCGCGTGATTGATGCATTCAAAAATCATAAAGGTAACTGGAACGGTAGGGGATACACCGGAATTAACTATATGCACTACACATCGTTTGTTGTTTTTCTGTTTCTCACCGGATGCCGACCATCGGAAGCAGTTGGGCTTCAGTGGAAACATATCTCTTCAGACGGCAGTTCTATTCGGTTTGAAGGATCAGTCACTACATCAGGTAATGGAACGCCAATTAGGGTTGAAGGCTCAAAGAATAACAAGAAGCGGCGCTTCCCTTGCTCAGAACGCTTGCAAAAGTTGCTGCTTTCGATCAGACCCATAAGTTCTAACCCAGAAAATCTTGTATTTCCTAGCCCCAAGGAAAAGTTTATTAACTATAACAACTTCTGTAACAATGCTTGGAAACGTGTTGTGACTCCAATCAAACCAGATACAACACCTTACAGTTGTCGTGATACGTTCATTACGACACAAATCATTAAAGGAATTCCCGAATCAGTCATTGCTGAATGGTGTGAAACTAGTGTTGACATGATTCAAAAACATTATGCCGATTTTCTAAAAATGTTGAGCTTACGTCCAATCGACTAATTTCCAATAAAGTCCCAACTCTGTACGTAAATGCTGAACTACTCCTTTTAATAATTAAATCCTTCTAAAATCTTCGATATTTGTGGTCAAACTTTGTTTTTTGAGTTAATCTAAATCTAACAACTTAAAAATTATCGGGTACTCAGATAAAGAGCCCCGCAAGCATTTAATTATGCCTGCGGGGCTTTGTCCTTTTAAAGGGAGGAAAAGTGGTTTCTTATTTAAGTAAGCGGGAAATGGCCAAGTTGTTGGGTGTGCACCCTGACACGCTCAAAGATTATCGCCAGGAAATGATCGAGGGGGTTCATTTTATTCGCCCAAACAGTCGCGTAATCCGCTATAACCCAGATCTCGTAACCCACTGGTTTGCCAATCGGCAAAACCCTCAATTGCACCAATTTGTAATCGATTCTTACCTCACTTCCTTGCCGGAAAACCAACCGAAGAAGAGGGGAACTAAACCTAATCAAAAGTCTGCTTAAGCAAGTTTTTGATTAAGTTTGATGTTAACAAAAATGCGATCGCTTACATAGCGATCGCATTCAAAAGATATTAACTAACACACTTATGCTACACCATTCGTCTAGTAATCGGAATGATGCAATCAGCCACTTGAGAGCAATTGGATTTTTACCAAAGGAACCCATCTGGATAAGACTTTGGCTCCCTAAACACACTCCAATTGAACTTGCCAAACGATTGGGATTGGCTTACGAGGACAAGAAAGGAAACTGGCAGTTGTCTGTAGTTAACGGCTTTCTAACGCTTGGAGAGGATGAAAAAGCTACCTTCACACAGTTTTTTGGAAAGAAGAAGAAGATTTCTCCAGAGGCTTGGCAACTATTAGAAGTCTTGAATAGGAAAGGTTACAACATTGGGTTCGTCCCTAACCGAGGTGGAAAAAAGGACTCTGAAATTACTGACTGCTGGTGTCTATTCTACGAAGCGGACGATAAATCCTTGCAGGAGCAAACAGACTATCTCCGCTCCTTTGAATCAGAATTAGGGCATCAAGCTACGTTCGCTTTGAGAACTCGGAAGTCTTTGCATTGCTGGTTTCGACTTTCTGAACGGGTTGACCCAGGCGTTTGGAGGATTTATCAGCAGCGGCTAGCGCAGCGGCAGCAATCTGACAACTCGCTACACGACCCGTCTCAGGTAATGCGGTTGGCGGGATTCTTTCACCAATCTGTTAACTCTGATTCTTTACGGTTGTGGGAATTACTTCAAGCTGGAGAACTGCCGGAAAGTCATCAGGGTTTGACTGAGGAGAAAATTCTGCAAGAGATTTGGGAATCGGTGCCAGTTGCGATTGTTCAGGACACGGGGGAAGTCTTTAACTTGGAGGAGTTAGATCGAGTGCTGCCTGAATTGCAGACTCGTAAAAAAACCAAACACCATCAAAGTTCCAATCGTTCAGTTACCTTTCCACCCCCTGAACCTGTTCCATTGCAGATCTGTCTTTCTCACGCTCACAGAAACGCTTTGGAACAAGGGGAAACAGAAGGATATCGTAACCAGGTAGGATTTTCGCTTGCCTGTGATTTATTGGGTGTTGCAACTTATCTCACCCAACAGGGGCAACAGTTTGAGAAGGAGCCGCATTTATTGTTTTTGGAGTACTGCGATCGCTGCAATCCTCCCATTGCTGAAGGTGAACGCCAGTCAATCTGGAAATCTGCTGAGGAAAAAAGTCGTGATCCTGCCTTACTCCCTGAGCAGGTTAAAAAATGTGTTGTAGCATTCTGCCTGAAACAAGCCAAGATTCAAAGAGAGAATTTTGGAAACACTGTGCAGCGCACAAGCCAGAAACAAGAAGCTGGTAAGGCTGAACAAACCACGATCGCCCAACAACTTCTAGAGGTGGGAGAAGAAGCTTCCTACTTCCACACGCCTGATGACGTGGCTTATGCTGATGTTTGGACTGATGGAATTCGTAAAACTCATCCAGTTAGGCATAAGACCTTTAAGAACTGGCTACGACACGCCTTTTATCGAACTTATCAGAAAGTTCCTGGAACTGAAACTTTGAATCAAGTTTTGGGATATCTAGAGGCAAAGGCGTGTCTTGATGGAGATCAGAGACAGGTTCATCTCAGATTGGCAAAATTTGGAGAGGCTATCTACTTTGACTTAGGTACGTCCGATTGGCGAGTTATTGAAGTTGATTCGCAAGGATGGCGGCTTATTAAATCTGCTGAATGCCCAACGCGGTTTCGCAGACCTGATCACCTTCTAGCACTACCACTTCCTGAACCAGATGGCAATCTGGAGGATCTAAAGGCATTAGTCAACCTGAATCAAGATTCCTGGGCACTGGTTGGTCCCTGGCTCTTATTTTGCTTCTATCCCGACCATCCTCATCCTATTTTGATCTTATGTGGCGAAGCGGGAACTGGGAAGAGCTTTACTGCTTCAGTGTTCAAGAGCCTGAATGACCCTGGTAAAGCGCCGTTGCTGCCCAATATTTCAGATTTGCGAAATCTAGCGATTCAAGCAAATAATCGTTGGGTTTTAATCTACGACAACCTTTCGTATTTAGGCGTTGAGCAATCAGATGCGCTATGTCGGATTAGTACTGGTGGAGGTTTCAGCACTCGCACTTTGCATGAAAACGACCAGGAAACGGTTTTTGAGTATTTGCGTCCGCAAATTATCACAGGAATTGAGTCTTTGGCTGAACGAGGCGACTTGTTAGAACGCGCCCTTTTGGTCAAGCTACAAAGGATTCCAGATGACCAGCGCCTGACGGAGGATGAGTTGAATTTTAAGCTGAATCAACTGAAGCCTCAACTTCTGGGAGCATTTCTGACAGCACTCAGCCAAACTCTCAAAATTCTACCGACAGTTCGTCCTGGTAAACTTCCCCGGTTAGCAGATTTTGCGCGGTTTGCGATCGCGTCTGAACCTGCCCTTGGTTTGTCTCCTGGCAGTTTCCTAAAAGCGTTTCAAGATACCCGAAACGAGGCGCACGAAATTGTTATAGAAGCTTCTCCAGTTGCCATAGCAATTCAACGGTTAATGGAATCCCGAACTCACTGGCAAGGAACGGCAACTGAGCTACTGCGGGAGTTGGAGGCTCTAACGGATGAGCAGACCAAAAAGCTTCGTGGCTGGGCAAAGGATGCGCGATCGATAGGCAAAATTTTGCAAAGAATAGCTCCTGATATGCAGGGGATCGGGCTTGAGACCAAATTTTATAGAAAAAACTCTAGTAGATACCTGGAGATAGAACGAACCCCTATACAAACGTCACTCTCGTCACTCTCGTCACACACCCTTGAGGAGGAGGTTTCCACCTGTGGTACTGCTAATCCTTCTGATGTCACTACGAAATCATTTGATGTCACGGGCAACGTTATCTCTGAAACCCCTTCTAATTCCTATTTAGTCTTGCCAAATGACATTGGTGACGTTGGTGACAACAAAAATAGGTTTTCTACCAGCGATCCACGTCACGACCAAGAATTCCCTGCACAGCCTCAAGTTGGAGATTACGTTGGCAAACGATTTAAGCAGGGCTGGCGAGGGAGGGTAATAGATATTCAAGGAGACATCGCAATGGTGTGTTGGAGTCATGATTCCTCTTCAAAGCCAGTTTCTATTTCTGAATTGGAGGTAGTCAAAGCATGATTCAGACTATTCACGATTTGCAGCTAGACGATCGCAACGCTAACAAAGGCACAGACCGGGGTAAATCACTCCTGGCAAATTCTTTAACCACCTTGGGAGCCGGACGTTCAATTGTGTGCGATCGCAACGGCAAAGTGATTGGTGGCAACAAAACCCTAGAGCAAGCCCTAGCACTAGGGTTAGAGATTACACCCGTCACCACGAAGGGAGATCGCCTGGTTGTGGTCATCCGCGAAGATTTGGACTTAGAGCCTATCCGAAAAGTCAGTAAGAGTTAGATTAAATCCTATGTTGATATAAAACTTGCGAGTTAGGAAGACGGTTATTTCACCAGAAGAATAC
>QBMH01000087.1 GCA_003249025.1 Leptolyngbya sp.
TTGCCGCTTGTTTGATTGTCGGTCGTAAGCTCCTAACATTTTCCGGATAGGCTCTTAATACATTTCCTTGAATAGACAAATTTCTACAGCTTAACTGGAAGCTACTAGAGTTAGTATTTGGATCTTCTTGTAGTGTTCCATTACGATTCCAGATACCTCTTAGACCTATGGAAGTCGGAACATAAGAACCACCTCCCCTATTACATTCAGCACTCAGAATGCTTGAATTAATAGAGACATTTCTACAAGTCAAGTGGAAACTGCTAGAGTTAGGCTTCCGAGGGGGAAGGACAGGAGGTCCGACGATGATTTCACTGGTGTTCGCGTCGCCGCCATGGTTAAAACAGGTACCAGTAAAGTCAAGTGGACCACAGTGATTTGCTTCTGCTTTATTGATGAAAAAATAGTTGCCAGTCAAGAGGATTGCTGCTGACATCCATGCTAACAGTGTTTTTGGCGCTTTCATTTCTAAACTCCTAAATTGAAACTTTGAGTAATCAGTACAGGCTAACGGCGGAGTTGAACCGCTCCGCCGACTTAACCGTCGCCGTGCGGTTAACGGCGGTGTCTGTTCCAACGAAGTGTTGTGTCAGCGCCGACACTAGGGTTCCCAAGCACTAACAATTAATCTACACGCGTACACAACTATATATTCAACGTCAGATCTGCGGGATAAACACCCATTTTTTCGGTATTATCCTGCACCTTTGCGGGATAATACCCTCTTTTTAAGGAATTAAACAGAAACTTCACAGGTTAAGTCCGGGATTTCGGGGTGTTATCCGTCATATCTGATGGTTAATCCTGGAGATTGGGGTGCTTATCTGTCATTTATGCGAGATAACACCCTCGATTTCGGTGTTATCTACCAGGATGCAATGCTACAACCTCAGCCACCTCGTCTACTTGACCAAGTGAAGCAAACGCTTCGTCTCAAACACTTCAGCCTCAAGACCGAAAAGTCCTACGTTCATTACATTCGAGAGTTCATCCTATTTCATAACAAGCAACATCCTAGAGAAATGGAGTGGCTGAGATCAGAGCCTATCTATCGCATTTGGCAGTTGAAAAGAACGTGGCAGCGTCTACCCAAACCGTTGCCCTCAGCGCCTTGCTGTTTTTGTATCGTAACCTGGCTCACAACTATGCAGTCAGCGATCGCATCGCTTCAGCCACCTGATGAGAGATAAACGGCAGGATCGACTCGTTATCGCTGTGTTCCTTGCCTTCCGTGAACACGACGAGCAGGTAAGGATTGCAGTCGGGCAGTTCAATGTAAGCGGCATCATGACGAACCCGGCTCATCAGTCCCGCTTTGGAACAAATATACGCATTCAGCGGTAATCCACCCCCCAAGAAACCTGTCACTTGATTCTCTGGGTCGGCTAATAGATCGTCAGGTTGCAGCGATCGCCGGAGTAATGCCAGCATCGCCTGCGATCGCGCCGCAGATACCGCCACTCCGCCAACAATGCTGTGCAGCAATCGTGCCGTGGCGATCGTGGTGAGCAGATTGCGGTTTTCCATAATCTCGCCATAAAAAGCGCGTTCCCGCCCATAGGGTCCATCGCACCAGGTTTTTTGGCAGACATTAACGGTGTTCAGTTCTTCCCAGCCAAAGGACTGAAAGTAGCGATTGACTAAATGGCGCTGCTGCTGCCATGCGGCAAAGGGACCCGGTGCTAGCTCTGGACCACTGGTGGTTCCCGTCAACACATCCACAATCAACCCAGTGGCATCATTACTAGAATCGACAATCATGTCGTGGATGGCGCGATCGAGTTCGGCTGAAGGCTGCGTCATTCCCCGTTCTAGCCATTCGTGGATTGCCACCAGATAAAACAACTTGACCACACTGGCAGGATAAATTGACTCCACGCCGCGATAGCTATAGCCTCGCGGCGAATATTTCCAAAATTCTTCTGGAGTGAGTGCGCCGCCCGTATTAATTGGAGCCGGTAGGTCGTACACCAACCAAGTCAGCGCAATCTGGTTTCGCGCCAAAGTGGGAAACGCTTCCCAGGTTGCGGCTAAGATGCGATCGCCAATCGCTTCCAGTGGTTCATCTTTATGAAAAAATAGAGTCATTTTTCTGTTGCATCAGCTTAGGGTCATAGGCTCAGACTCTAAAATCCCATGGCGATCGCAACAGCTTCGATATCTGGCGCAATGCATTGTTTCAAGGGATTGTTGCTGTGCGAGATCGCGGCATCAGGATCTTTCAATCCGTTGCCCGTCAGCACACAGACCACCGTGGCTCCCGTGGGCACCTGGTCTTTGACTTTTAGTAGCCCTGCAACACTGGCAGCACTGGCGGGTTCACAAAAAATACCTTCCTGGGATGCCAACATGCGGTAGGCAGCAAGAATCTCCTCGTCGGTGACCGCATTAAAGGCACCCTGGCTGGCATCACGAACCGCGATCGCCTTTTCCCAGTTTGCCGGGTTGCCAATCCGAATCGCCGTTGCCAAAGTATCTGGATGTTCCACAGGTTGTCCTGAAATTAGCGGTGCGGCTCCGGCAGCTTGAAAGCCCATCATTCGAGGCAATTGGGTGCAGCGATCGTGCTGGTGATATTGACAAAAGCCCATCCAATACGCCGAAATATTGCCTGCGTTACCGACCGGAATGCAGAGCCAGTCGGGTGCATCGCCCAGCACATCCACAATTTCAAAAGCAGCGGTTTTTTGCCCTTCTAACCGATAGGGATTCACCGAGTTAACCAGCGTCACAGGATAATGTTCAGACATCTCTCGAACAATTTTTAATGCCTGGTCAAAGTTTCCCTTAATAGATAGGACTTCCGCTCCATAAATTAGCGCTTGACCCAGCTTACCCAACGCCACATAGCCATCGGGGATCACCACGAAAGCCCGCATTCCACCCCGTCGGGCATAAGCCGCCGCCGCCGCCGAGGTATTGCCGGTACTGGCGCAAATCACCGCTTTTGCCCCGGCTTCCTTCGCCTTGGAGATCGCCATGGTCATGCCCCGGTCTTTGAAGCTACCCGTGGGGTTCAAGCCATCGTACTTCACCCACACTTGCACCTGCCTGCCAATTTCGGCAGCGATCGCCGGGGCGGGAATCAGGGGAGTGTTGCCTTCCCGTAAGGTAACGATTGGAGTTTGCTCGGTTACAGGCAAGTAGGGACGATACATTTCAATCAGTCCACCCCATCCCCCGGTCTGGGCAGCGGTGAGAGAGTGGGCAGAAGGATGGGAACCAACGGAAAAACTCAAAGTCACTGAAGTAATGCGGCGATCGCGATAAAGGAATGACAAACCGATCATAAAAGAATGACGAATCCTCGAAAAAGCAGGATAGCTGTCTGGCTAAATCCGTTAGCTTAGGGATAAGCATCTTCCTAGGTTCAAGAAACCGTTACTCTTCTACAGTTTGTTTGAACTTTTAGTTTACATCGATTGCATCGCCACTTCAGGCAGTCTAAACAATCTTTCAGCCTAAAGATCCTGCTAAAACCTAATTCTCGGTCTGGTATCTTGTTGTAAAGTTTGGGTTAAGATGATCTGTGTGGTGTTGGTGAGTACAAATAACTAGAGTAGTTATGATGTTGATGACTAATAATTCTGTCAATAATAGTAATTCAGCGATCGCGGTTTGTGAGCCGCCCATCAGTAGTGAAATCGCTGACGTAGAGCATCAAGTTCGGCTCCTAAAAGTGATGAAAAGCCTGTATCAAGTTGATCAACAAGCCAAGTTTCTCCATCTTCAAGCGGAAACTGATTCTCTTTTAGGACAACTGCAAGCCCTAAAAGGACAACGAAACTCTTCTAGGTAAGGTTTCTAGGGGTACGCCAAAAAACAATCATTGATATAGGTAAAGGAGTGCAGAAGTCCAGCAGGGTTCCCTTCTATTTTGCTACTTCTTTACCTTTTTATGATGCCCTTACAGTCGTTGATCACAAGTTTTGATTGCCGTTTAATAAATCTCTCTAGGGAAGGGTCGGGCAAGTTCTATACTTGGGCATGAATTGATCCGCCTACGATAGTCTATGCGTTCTTTTTGGTCTGACCCTTACCTTTGGATTCATTTAGCAGGCTTAGCCGCCTTACCGCTCTGGCTAGAGCTATGTTTTTTAGGGCTGGCAGTGGGAGATCCCATTTTTCCAGTGTGGCTAGAATTGGCGTTGGTCGCGATCGCAGGCATTGCGCCCATTCTGTGGATGCAGTGGCAGCGTCCGTTTTACATTTTTAGTCTGTTGGCGATCTCGCTGAAGCCAGAAAACCTAACCCTGCCGCAGCGGCAACTGTTGACCCGGTTCAAATCAATCCAGAATCGGTTGTTAGCGGTGGTGGTTTCAGTTTTATTAGCGATCGCCCTGCGTCAGCTTTACGTTTTAGCGCCGATTGGAACCGCCGCAGTTCCGTTTTCAATAGAATCTCGTGGGCTGGGATTGGTAATTGCCGCGATCGCGTTTTTAGGAAGCAATTTGTTTCTTCAGGTGCCAGTGAGTGTTGCCAGCGTCATGCTCACTAGTGACTCTGCGTTTACCAGCACTGAACCTTATCCGCTAGAGCAGATTTCTCAACACTTTACATCCGTAGGATTACCTGTTAGTCAGCTTTTACCTGAATTTTTAGAAGATTCGGCGATCGCTTCACCGATAGTTCCTAGTCCTGTTCAATCTGAGTCAGCCGTGGAAGCAGGAGATCTTTGGGAAGGCGATCTAGTGCCCCCGATCGAAGAAGTCATCCCAGCTTCGCCTTTAGAATCAGGAGTGGCAGAGGGAGAAGAATCAAACGCCGCAGCCAGTGAAGCGGAGGATAGCGCGCTGGAAGAACTGATTGTTGAACAAGAAGCGGTTGAAATCGAAGCTGAAACAATCGTAGAAGTCGCGGCGATCTCTGATATTAGTGTTGAAGTCGCCGATCCATCAGCGATCAGTGTCCCTACAGAATCAGACCGTGAAGTGGAACAGGAGCCAGTGGAAGATTTGGCAGCGATCGCTAGAATAGATGAGCAGTCCCCAGCCGAACGGTCTTCAACCGAGGAACCTGACCCTGCCAAATCAGACCCTCTGATCTGAGATCGCTCTCTGACTTCTCACTTTAGATACCTTGATAGGCTGCCATTGTGCCATTGCTGATCTATGACGTTTTCCTGTAGCCAAAACCATCTCAACGCAGCGGATAGTCGATTTTGTCGCATTTGTGGTGAGCCGTTGCCGCCTACACAATCCTCTCCAAAACTAGTGGCAGGAGAACTTTTAAGCTGGCGCTACCAAGTGCTAAGTGAACTGGGGCAGGGTGGATTTGGGCGCACTTACTTAGCGCAAGATGCCAATCGGTTTAACGAGTCGTGCGTCTTAAAAGAGTTTGCGCCCCAAGTGGAAGGCGAAGCAGCTTTACAGAAAGCAGAAGAACTGTTTGCGCGGGAAGCAGGAACGCTATATCAGCTTCAACATTCTCAAATTCCTCGGTTTCGGGAATTGTTTCGCGCCGAGTGGCAGGGACGCGATCGCTTATTTTTGGTACAGGATTATGTGGAAGGGCAAACCTATCAGGAACTTTTACAAACTCGCCAACAGCAGAGACAGAGCTTTTCAGAGACAGAAATCACCAATCTTTTACTCCAACTTTTGCCTGTGCTGGATTATATTCACACCGCTGGAGTGATTCACCGCGACATTTCCCCCGACAACTTGATTTTGCGCCAGACGGATCGCTTACCCGTTTTGATTGACTATGGCGGGGTGAAACAGGTTGCCGCTAGAGTAGCATCCATCAGTCAGCGCGTGGCGGTTCCGATGGTGCAGTCTGGAGCCATTACTCGCTTGGGCAAAGTTGGCTATGCTCCAGCGGAACAGTTAGACCACGGCGAAGTGCATCCCCACAGCGACCTGTATGCGTTGGCTGTCACCAGTTTGGTTTTACTCTCTGGGCAAGAACCCCAGACCTTATTTACCGCCAAGGGCGATCGCACTCGATGGCAACAATCGCTCCACCTCAGCCCCAATTTAACCAAGGTGCTGACAAAAATGCTCGACCCTTATCCGAGTCGGCGCTATCAGTCCGCCCAAGAGGTGATGCAGGCATTGGGCAAAGCGATCGAATTTAAACCGAGCGGTCAGCCTTACAGTCCATCCATTCCCGCCTTCACGCCCGATCCCGCAACGAAGGTCGTGTCGCCTGCCCGTGCCCAGACGATCCCGGTATTGCAAGCCAAACCTAATACGCCAAGACCCGCTGTCAGGAAGCAATTTGGCTCGGTGGGGCGATCGCTTGCTGGATTGGCACTATTAATCACAATGATTGGGGTCGGCTGGTGGGCTGGAGTCAAGTGGCTTGCTCCCGCCTTGAAATCGAAACTGCCAGAGATTATCCGTTCTACCGGAAATCAAGTAAAGCCGCCTGTTAAAGCGATCGCTCAAACTCGACAAGAGACAGTTTTTTCTAAATCAGAGCAATCACGCAAACAGCAGATTCAAGATCGTCTGGATCAGTTGGGTATTAATAGTCCTTTTTTAGTCAATCTAGTCAATCAAGCGTTTTACGCTAAACATCCTGAATTAAAGGGTCAAAAGCTCGGCACGGGAACCGCAGATAGCGGATTGAGAACGGACTGGGATGAGTTAGCGCTTCAGTGTTTGGATGAGTTGCAAGGGTTGAGTGCAGAGGCGCGATCGCGCTTGGGGCAATACACCGAGGAAGATGTGCGGGATCGCCAAGCAGCGGCAGCCCAGTTAAACCTCAGTGGTCGCGCCTTAAATGATTTAACCGATGCCCAGTTTTTCCATTGGTTTCCTACGGTATCGCGCCAAGGAAATCTATTGAACCAACCCATGGGGCAGATCTGGCAGGCGATCGCAGTGGATAAGCTGAATGCGCTGCGATCGGGCGCTGCCTTAGAGCGAATCGAGTTTCCATCGGAACACTTCAGCCATCAAGTCAGCGGCACCCTCAAACCCGGACAGAGCAAAGCCTATCTCGCCAATTTCACCCAAAACCAGGCACTTCGCTTAAAACTTCAGGCGGCAGGCTCCACCCGACTTTCGTTTTATCCACCCAGTAGCAAAGCCAGTGCCCTCCTAGAAGACTCTGCCAATCCAAATTGGTCTGGCAAGTTGCCAGACACTGGGGTGTATGAAATTACGATCGTTTCAGATAGTCAAGATGTGGTGAACTACACCCTGGATTTAGCCGCCGCCGATGAGATGACTGTAAACCCAGGTGCAGTTCCAGAGAATTGAGGGGATTTCCATAGGGATTCCTGTGGAAAGCTTCGCTAACGTTGTGCAGTGCGGGCGAGTCAGTTGCTATCCACCTCTACCCAGCTTTTGCCGGATGCGATCGCCAAAATCATCCACTTCCGGCAGGTGCAGTTGTAGAGCAATCCCGATGTATAGGATCAGTCCGGCTGCGCCAGCGATGCAGAGTTGGGCAAGCAGAATCAATAGTCCAGATTTGCCCCAAAGTGATTCTAGACCTTGAAGGGTGCCCCAAGCGATGAAACCCGCGATCGCGCTGGCGGCGGCTAATCCGGCGATCGGGGGAACCCACTCTCTCAGGGATAAGCCATGCAGCCGTCGATTCAAAATCCAGAGCATCACGACCATCGACACGACGTTGACTCCAACTGTTGCCAAGATCAAACCCGGTGCGCCAAACGGTCTAATCAGGAAAAAGTCCAAGACTCCATTCAGAAAAATATTTACAATGCTGATCCGAAACGGCGTATCGGCATCGCCTAGCCCATAGAACACCCGCACCAGCACATCTCGCCCTAGATACACAAACATCCCGACTGAATAGGCGACCAGAATCGATGCCGTCAGGTACGAAGCTTCTAAATCAAAGGCATACCGTTCATAGACCACTCGCACGATGGGTAATGCCAGCGCTATCATCAACGCACTCAGGGGCAACATGGCGATCGCAGTCATCATCAAACCCTGCCGAATCCGTTGCTTTAGCTCAGCCCAGTTTGCGGGATCAGCCAACCGGGAAAACACCGGCATCAGCGGCACCAAAATCATATTGGATAAAATTCCCAAGGGAGTCATTGCCAACAAACCCGCGTAGCCCATGGCGGAAACTGCCGCCTCTGCGTTGGGCAGAAAGGATGCAAAAAACATATCCGTCCACACGTTAATTTGCAGCATCCCCGAAGAGAAGGTGGCTGGACCCATGATCTTGAGGACATCCTGCACTTCGGGTCGGCGGAAATCAAACCGGGGGCGAAACCCACCTAATCCTTCTTTCCACTGCACCGGGAGTTGAACAAACCACTGCAACATCGCCCCTGCCACTGTTGACCAGGCAAGAACGGCTGCGCCCACCACGGCATACTGCGGCAACGTAATCTGCGCTCCCAGCATCCAGGCAAGTCCACCTAGTCCAATCAGCACCGTCACACTAGAGAGCAAGGGACTGATGGAGGGCAGCCAGTACACATCAGCGGCGTTGAGTGTGCCAAAGCCAATGCCAATCAGCCCTGCCAGCATTGCCATTGGAGCCATGATTTTGAACTGTTGAATGGCAAGTTCGCGGGTTATGACTAAATTTTGATAGCCTGCGGGAGTGACTCCTCGGTTGGCGGCTTGTTCGGCGGTGGCAAATAATCCGGGTGCGACAAGGTGCATCAGCGGATCGGCAAAAATGACTAGCCCGACCGTGACGATCAGCAATAACCCAACAACGAGAGTAGTAATTGACTCGACGATCGGCGCGATTTCTTCCCGTTTGCGCTTGGAGACGGCACTGACGATCGCGCTGTGAAATGGACCATTAATACCGCCCAGCAAAATCAGCAAAAAGCCAGGAATAATGTAAGCAAAGTTGTAGGCACCTGCGACCACTCCTGCACCAAAGGCAGCGGCGATCGCCTGCTGGCGAAGCAACCCCACCACTTTACTAATAATTGTGGCGATCGCCACAATCCCGGCAATGCCTGCGAGAGAGCGAGTGGGCTTTTTAGAATCGGTCACACCAATACATCAGGAAAGAGCATCCCCTATTTAAGCGTGAATTGAGGCTTAGTTGCAGATCAGCGAAAAATAGAGAGTAAAAATAGAACACTAGTACTAAAGTAGAGTATTGTATCTTTAATCGTTTTATTTAATCCAAGGTCTTTGTTTTCTGAGCGCGATCGCGTAGGATAACCACCATTCACCTTGTTTCACCTGACACTTAGGAAACGCCATGAGCGTTGAGCAAACCACTCAACTGATCCAGTTAATTCTCAATTCGGTATTGATGAGTGTTGCCTGTGCTCTAGTATTGAGCGGTTTAACGGTGCGCCATGCCGCGATTAGCGATCGCATAGAAGATACTCAGCAAGATAATCGGCTAAAAACAGATCTTGATATCGCCCGCCATCATTCCATGGCAAGAAGGCAATTGCGCCGCTTGCAACAGCGCCATAGCATCAGTCGCTACAGTGTGTTAACGGCTTACTATGCCTTACTGTTTTCTGGCTTAAGCTGTTTTGCTTTAGCTCTGCGGGGCATTTTGGATTGGAACTGGTTGATCTCAGTTGCTCTCGGCATTTTCGTGTTTGGCATTGCTGCCCTGCTAGTCGCTGTTGGCTTGACGCTGCTGGAGATCCACCTCAGCGATTCTGCAAAGCAGATCCCTTACGAGAATCGCCCGTTACAAAATGGAGCCAGCAATCTATGGCATTGGTGGGGAAGACAGCCGCGTGGTCGTTCCAACTCTCGTCGCCCGATCAAAAAATCTGTGGGCGCAGTGGGGCAACGAGTCAAGGTGGGTTGAGAAGATTTAATTTGTTCCTGCTAAGGTTTCAGCTTTTTCAGTTCTTCCTGGGCGATCGCATACCACACCTGTCCAAAGGTTTTGGGACTCAAGGTTTTGCCCTTCTGATCGGGAAACAGATCGCCAAACCGTTTGTTCACCAGCACATTCAACTCCCGCGCATTCAGGCTAGCCCCGTTTCCGGGAGCCAACCACTTGTCATAATCCGATCGCTGATAGGTGCCGAGTTTGCCGCGTGTTTCTGGGATGAGGGATTCTAGCTTACTGAGCAGGTCAGTTCCCATGCCTGCCCATTCATTTTGTAGCTCAGGCTGGCTGGCTGCACTGATGGGTTTGCCCTTCAAATCGGGATGCTTAGTGTAGAAAACCTCATCTGTCAGATTGCTGACGAACTGAAAGTCGATGCCTAAATCCTTTTGGCGCTCTTTAAGTGAATCTAAGCTGGCTTTTTCAGGGGAAACGGCTTCACGAGTGGGCTGAGTCGGACGGGCTTCGAGATTGGGGGCATCCTTTGAAACAGTGGTGCTGGCATTGGTGGTGGGAGCTTTGGTGGGCAAGGGCTGGGTTTGCACCCAGTTGAGGGTGCGAAAAGAGACCGCGATCGCCAGCAGTGCCACAGCACCCACGAGTAAGGCAGAAGCCCGTATGTCTCCACTCGATCGCTTTCCCTTGGGCTTGTGGCGATAGGGCTTGGGCGATTCCCGTGAGGGATCTGCTTTATGGAATCGTGGCGGCTGAGACGGCTCAAAAAGAGGACGAAAAGAAGGTTGCGCTGACGATGCACCATCCACTGGAAAATTTGCTGAAGCAGGGGATGGTAACTGGGGTGATGGCATTCTCCAACTGGGCAAAGGAGCCTGAATCTGCGGCTGAGGGGCGGGAACTGCTGCGGTCGCAGCCTGCAAAGAGTGGCTGGAGTGCAGAATGGCAGTGGCGATCGGTTCTAATGCTCTAGAAACCTGCATGGCTGATCCAAATCGCTTGTGAGGATTGGGGTGGAGCATTTGTTTGAGTATCCGCGCAAAATCGGGTTGAAGCTCAATTTCAGAATCCCAATCCAAGGTATGTTTCCAGCGATTGTATAGCTCCTGCGGTGTTTTGCCCGTCAGTAGAGCGATCGCGGTTGCCGCCAAAGAATAGAGATCAGCGCTAGCAGTCGGTTTACCTCCATTGCTTAACTCCGATGCTTCATAACCGTTGCCAATTGTGGCATCGGATGGCAACGGATGGAGTTGTAACTGGATGACAAGTTGCTTGATCAGACCAAAATCAATCAAAACGGGCAGTTGATCGTGATGTCGCAAAATCAGGCTATGGGGCGAAATATTTTGATGGATGAGTTCGGCACGATGAAGATAGGTCAAAACGGGCAGCGATCGCAGCATCAAATGCAGCACTTCCGCCTGAGAAAAGCTTTGCCCTTCTGCTTGGCGCTCGGTCAACAGTGCCCCGTAGCTTTTGCCGACGATATAATCCCGTACCAAGTAGAGCCGATTTTCTTGAGCAAATAGGATGTTAAACCGAGGAATTTGAGAATGCTGCAATTCATAAAGAGTCGCGGCTGATCGGTGAAAAGACTGTCGCTGCATTTCCAGTAAATCAGCATTATGGTGTGGCGGTGCAAACTCTTTGACAATGCATCGTTCCTCAAAACGCTTTTGATCTTGTGCGAGATAAGTTAAGCCAAACTGTCCTTGTCCCGCTAAGCCTGCAATGCAGTAGCGGTTAAATAGAAGGCTTCCAGGGGGCAATGGATCGTGCATAAATCAGCAAATAGGTCATGGTCACCCATCCATGAATAGCAAGATTATAGGACATATGTACTAAGTTGTCACGCAGCTCTAACAAATCGCCACGGCAAACGCATCTTATCCCAGCAGAATCTTGAGCAAGTAGCCCTCAGCCCAACTTGACTGCAAGCGTTTATTCTGGATGCCCTTTACGAGAATGAACTAACTTTATGAGGGTTTAGCATCGGTATTAGCGTGGGATGCTAAGAGATCTTTAAAATGACGGACATAGATCCCCCGGCAGGTCAATAAGTGAGGTTAGAATGCAAGCAGGTCGCTTTAATTCACCCTCACACACCCTAATTTTTTGTGTCCATCTTACGATTTTTTCGGAAATCCGCGTTAGGGCACCGCTCCTCTCATTTGGTCATTGTGGTTTTTCCCGATGAAGGAATGGTGTTTCAAGCCTATCGATTGCTGCATTGTCACGGCATCTCGCCAGAACATTTAGCAATTGTCGGTCAAGGTTACAGCAGCCCTGATCGGGTTGGATTGATCAATCCTTGGCAAATTGTGATCCGTAGAGCTGTGATGACCGCGATCGCAGCCGCAGGGGTCGGAGTACTGATCGGCTTAGCGATCGCCCTATTCAAAGGTCTACATCATGATCTGCCCTTGATTTTGCCAGCCTTTGGGTTGCTCAGCGGCATTTGTGGGGGCATGATCGGCGCAATCTTCGGCATCGTGGGTGAAGGGTCAACTGCAAGTGTGTATCGCCATCACCTCCGCCAAGGGCGATACCTCCTGATGATGGAAGGCTCTGAAAAACTTGTTCGCTGGGGTCAAGAAGTGTTGAGCTACTATTCAGCGCTAAGTCCTCATTAGTCTTGCTGACATTAGGCAATTCCCAACTTTTGGCGAATCACCTCGTCTTTATCTCGAAAACCTACCAATACTGCTGCGCCCTCTTTGACAAACAGCGGACGTTTTAGCAGCATGGCATCCTTGGCAAAAGCTGAAACCCATTGATCCTCTGTCCAGTCATCTTTTTCAGCCCCCAGCGATCGATAAGATTGCCCCGACGTATTCCGCATCGGTTTAGCTCCCAACGCCTCTACCCAGGCTTGAATCATTTCTTGACTGGGCGGCTGTTCTTTGGTGTCAACAAATTCATATTCCACACCGTTATTCTTTAGCCAAGTAAAGGCTTTTTTGCAAGTGCCGCAGTTGGGAATTCCGTAAACTTGAATAGACATGATTGGTTTCCTTAGATTGATCAAAGATTATTTGCTGTTCCACTGCTGTTTCATTCGTTCAATGCGATCAAGCAAGCTTTCGTTAGACATACGGGAAGTGAGCCGTTCGACGAGTAGCGGAAAGGCAAATGGAGATGGACGTTTTGGGTTTTGCCAAGCGATAGTGAGATGAGACAGGCGATCGAGGGTTTTGGCTAACCGATGGGTTTCTAACTGATCTGCCAACACTTCATTTTCGGATTGTTTAAGTAACAAATTATCTGGCTCATATTTGGTAAACACTTCGTAGAGCAGCGATGAACTGACTTGCAGTTGGCTGGACGTTTTTTTGGAAGACGGATAGCCCTTAAACACTAAGCCTGCCACTTGAGCAATGCCGCGAAACTTCCGCCCGGTTAATTCTGAGAGATTCAGCCCCGCTTTAATGTCTTCATACAGTGACTCTTGCCTGAAGAATTCTTTAGAAAACAATGACTGAAACGGGTAATCTTTGGGAGCCAAAATTTCAAAGCCGTAATCATTCACCGAAATGGTAAAGGTTGCCGGGTGTTGATGGGCAAAGCGATACCCCCACAAAAAGCCTAGTCCTTCATGGACAAACCGCCCTTCAAAGGGAAACACATAAAGATGCTGTCCGTCGCGGGTTTTGCAACATTCAATCAGTAGCTCATTCGAGTCGGGCAGATGGGAAAGACGCTCTTGAGTGGAGAGAATTGGCTTCAAACAAGTTAGCTCGGCATTCCCGGTGGGATTGTTCCGGCTTTGCTCAATTTCGTGCCGCAAATGATAGCTGAGCGAATCAGAAATTGCCAGATTTCCGCCCGACCAGGTGGGCGTGATGGTAGATTTTTTCTTGGCTGATTTGACATACATCACCATGTCTTTTAACTGAAAGAATTCCAGTTGCTTTCCGGCAAAGAAAAAAACGTCACCCGGTTGCAGTTTGGAAACAAAGCTTTCCTCCACAGTGCCGATTTTGCTTTGGTTTAAGTATCGAATGGCGATCGCCTGATTCGAGGTAATCGTGCCAATGCCCATCCGATGCATCCGCGCAATTTGAGCATCAGCAACGTTGTAAATGCCGTCTGTTTGAACCACCTTTTTATAGCGGGGATAGGCGCTCAACGATTTACCGCCCTGCTCGATAAATTCCAGCATCCAGTTAAATTCTGCCTGAGTCAGCGTGGCGTAGGAGACTGTTTTTCTGACCGCGTTAAAAACTTCTTCCGGCTTGAATCCGGCTCCACAGGCGAGAGTTACCAAATGCTGGATCAGCACATCGTAGGGCTTAGACAGTGGACGGCGAGACTCGATCGCCCCCGCCGCTAAACCATTGCGAAAGGCAGAAATCTCCAGCAGTTCTAGGGCATTGGTGGGCAAAAAGAAAATTTCAGAAGTTCCTTGCGGGACGTGCTGCGATCGCCCCGCCCGCTGCAACAACCGCGCCAGATTTTTGGCACTGCCAATCTGCACCACCCGTTCCACGGGCTGAAAATCTACGCCCAAATCCAGAGAAGACGTACAGATGACCCATTTAATCGTCTCCGCTTTTACCCCCGCTTCGATCGCCTCTCGCTCCTTCACATTGATGGAACTGTGGTGCAACGCAATCTGATCCGTGTGATCTGGCATCGCATACAACATTGCCTGATACCACCGCTCAGCCTGCGATCGCGTGTTGGTAAAAATCAGCGTCGATCGCTGAATATCCAGCGCATTCACCAATTCTTCAAACAGATGTAAACCCAAATGTCCCGCCCAGGGAAACGTATCGACCGACTCTGGCAAAATGCTTTTGATCACGGTTTGGCGCTGAAGATTCGTTCGGATAATCACAGGTTTCGCATCCACGCCCACCGCCACCTGTGCCGCTTCTTCCACGTTGCCCAAAGTTGCCGAAATTGCCCAGGTTTGCAAGTTCGGACGCACTCCCCGCAGGTAAGAAAGACATAGCTCCGTCTGGGTGCCGCGCTTGGAACTGAGTAACTCATGCCACTCATCCAAAATAATGCCACGTAGGAATTTAAAAAACGATTGTGCATTAGCGTAGGACAGCATCAACGCTAAGGATTCGGGTGTGGTGATCAGAATTTCGGGCAAGTTTTTGAGTTGGCGAGTCTTTTTGGCAGCACTAGTGTCCCCCGTGCGAGATTCTACCCGCAGATTCCAGCCCATTTCGGCGATCGGTCGGGCGATCGACTGCTCAATATCTCGCGATAAGGCTCGTAGCGGTGTCAGGTAGAGCAATTGCAGCCCTGGTTCTGGGGTTGTCAGCATATCGGCGATCGCGCCCATGACTGCCGCATAGGTTTTGCCAGATCCGGTGGGCACCTGAATTAAGCCGCTGCGCCCCGCCAAATATGCCTGCCAAGTTTCTCGCTGAAACGCTAACGGCTCCCAGCCTTGCTTGGCAAACCAAGTAAAAACAGGCTCTAGGCGTTCGTCAGTAGCGGTTTTTGCTTTGATTGCAGCCATGCTGTAGTTTAGAAATCCTTGAATGCAAAAACCGGGTAGTTCACACCACCCGGCACTTTGGCGAGTATTCAGTTTGAATCACACGCTTAAATCACTAAACTATACGCCAACCGCTGTCTTTGCCTTGGCAATTAGTTCACCTTTTGCATACTTAGCCGCGTAGATTTCAACGCCAACTTGTTTGATCTTGCTAGCGTTGCCTGCTGCCCAGAACTGACGGTAGCGATCGGCGCACACTTTTTGCATGTACTGGATGGATGGCTTCAGGAAGTGACGGGGATCAAATTCCTTCGGATTGGCGAACAGCGCCTCACGCACCGCCGCCGTGATTGCCAAGCGATTATCGGTGTCAATGTTCACCTTGCGGACACCGCTCTTGATGCCCTTTTGGATTTCTTCCACAGGCACTCCGTAGGTTTCAGGGATTGCGCCGCCGTTTTGATTAATCAGCGCCAGCAAATCTTCGGGAACGGAAGAAGAGCCATGCATGACCAAATGGGTGTTTGGTAAGCGGTTATGAATTTCTTCAATTCGGCTGATTGCCAAAATTTCGCCAGTCGGTTTGCGGGTAAATTTGTAAGCGCCGTGGCTGGTGCCGATCGCCACTGCCAAAGCATCCACTTGACTCCGAGTCACAAACTCAACCGCTTCATCAGGATCGGTCAAGAGTTGATCATGAGATAGCACTCCTTCCGCGCCATGCCCATCTTCTGCTTCGCCCATGCCCGTTTCCAAAGACCCCAAGCAACCCAGTTCACCTTCCACAGAAGCGCCGATCGCATGAGCGACCTTGACCACTTCAGCCGTGGTATTGACGTTGTATTCAAAGCTTGCGGGAGTTTTGGCATCAGCTTCAAGGGAGCCATCCATCATCACGCTGGTAAAGCCGTTTTTGATCGCGGTATAGCAGGTTGCAGGCTCATTACCGTGATCTTGGTGCATGACGATGGGAATGTGGGGGTAGGTTTCCACCGCAGCCAAGATCAAGTGACGCAGGAAGTTTTCGCCAGCATACTTCCGAGCGCCGCGTGATGCTTGCAGAATCACAGGACTGTCGGTTTCTTCAGCAGCCTGCATAATTGCCTGGATCTGCTCCATATTATTCACGTTAAAAGCAGGAATGCCGTAGCCATTTTCAGCCGCATGATCCAGCAATAGCCGCATTGGTACGAGCGCCATAGAAAGTCCTCCTGGTTAGTTGGGGTCAGCTTCTTAGAAAAGCTCAAACATTACGATAATCTTAAGACACTTTTTACCCCATCGTCAGACTCATCTTTTGCATCTGAGGGTGTGATAAGCAAAAATGACTATTTGATTTACTTATCTATTGAATTTATTCAATTTATTCAAAGAGATTGCATTGATCTAGGAGGCAATCAGAAGAGAATAGGGAGGTATGGAGTTTACAGTCTCAATTAGACCCAATTAAAGATGAACCATTCTAGCAACTCGCCTTTGGACGCGCCCATTGCGGAAAAGCGTCCCCACAGTTTATCCATGCATGGCGATCGCCGGGTGGATGATTACTATTGGCTGCGCGATCGCGATGATCCAAAAGTGATTGCTTATTTGGAAGCCGAAAACGCCTATACAACTGCGATGATGCAGCATACAGAAGCCTTGCAAATGGCTCTGTATGACGAAATGCTTGCCCGGATTCAGGAAACTGATTTGTCAGTGCCTTACCGCAAAGGCGACTTTTACTATTACTCTCGCACCGAAGCGGGGAAAGCCTATCCCATTTATTGCCGTAAGCAAGGCAGTTTGGAAGCAGCCGAAGAGGTGTTGCTGGATCAAAACGAGTTAGCCGCAGAACACGAATTTTTTACCCTAGGCGCACTCGCAATTAGCCCTAATCAGCAAATCCTGGCATATTCTACGGATACAACGGGATCTGAGCGCTATACCCTTTGCTTTTTGGATTTAGCGACTCGCCAGCTTTATCCCGAAACCATTCCCGAAACCTATTACGGGGTTGTGTGGGGCAACGACAATCAAACTGTGTTTTATACGCAACTGGATGCTGCCAATCGTCCATTTAAGCTGTTGCGCCATCAGTTAGGTAGCGCGATCGCTGATGACGTGCTGATCTACCACGAGCCAGATGACTCTTACTTTTTGAGTGTGGGCAAAACCCGCAGTGAAGCCTACATTTTGCTGGAACTGGGCAGCAAGGTGACCTCTGAGGTGCATTTTCTCGATGCTAATCAGCCGACGGGAGCGTTTCAGGTGATTCAGCCGCGATCTCCCGGTATTGAGTACACCGTCGAGCATCACAGCACCGTTTTCTACATCACCACCAATGAAGACGCGCTCAACTTCAAACTGATGAAAACGCCCGTGACCTCTTCCGCAAAACAACATTGGGAGCCAGTCATTCCTCATCGCGCAGACGTTCTGCTAGAAGGAGTCAGCGCCTTTGCTAACCATTTGGTGATTTATGAGCGGGAGGCGGGATTGCCCACCGTGCGAATTCGTCAGCTTTCAACGGGTGAAGAACACGCGATCGCGTTTCCTGATGCGACTTATAGCGTCGGCGAAGATGCCAATCCTGAGTTCGATACTACGATTTTGCGATACAGCTACACGTCCTTGGTGACTCCGCGATCGGTGTTTGATTATCACCTGGATACCCGCGAACAGGAGCTTAAAAAGGAAACGCCTGTGCTGGGTGGATACGATCGACAGAATTATGCCAGCGATCGCCTCCTCGCCACTGCCACCGATGGCACCCAAGTTCCGATCTCGATTGTGTATAAAAAAGGCATCGATCGCAACGGCAACAATCCGCTACTGTTGACGGGCTACGGTTCCTATGGCTATAGCTACGATCCAGGGTTTTCATCCAGTCGGCTATCCCTGTTGGATCGTGGAGCAGTCGTTGCGATCGCCCACATTCGCGGCGGCTCAGAAGTCGGACGACGCTGGTATGAAGACGGCAAATTCCTCAAGAAAACCAATACCTTCACCGACTTCATTGCCTGTGCCGAACACCTGATCACGCAAGGCTGGACTTCTGCTGACCACCTAGCCATTTCTGGCGGCAGCGCTGGAGGGCTGTTGATGGGAGCCGTGATTAACCTGCGTCCCGATCTGTTTCATGCTGTGGTCGCCGATGTGCCCTTCGTGGATGTCGTCACCACCATTTTGGATGACTCCCTGCCCCTGTCAATTTTGGAACGAGAAGAATGGGGCGACCCCAACGACAAGCTTTACTATGACTACATGAAAGCTTACTCGCCCTATGACAACGTGGAGGCAAGAGCCTATCCTAATCTATTGATCACGGGCGGACTCAACGATTCGCGTGTGTCCTATTGGGAACCTGCTAAATGGACGGCTAAACTACGCGCCCTCAAAACCGACTCCAACACCCTGCTGTTGAAAACTAACATGGGCGCAGGGCACGGCGGTGCATCGGGGCGCTATGAAAGTCTCAAGGAAGGCGCGTTTGAATATGCCTTCTTGCTAGACCAATGGAAACTAGCAGAAATTTAATGATGGGACGCCTGGGATTCGAACCCAGGACCAGTCGGTTAAAAGCCGAATGCTCTACCACTGAGCTAGCGTCCCTTATTGCGTTTGGCAACGTTTTTCAATATAGCACAGCCCAACTACTTAAGTCGGACAATATTCTTCAAATTAGGATGGATATGGTATTCAAGCGATAGCAAAATAAGGTGTAGAACTATTGGTTACGCGATGTGCAACTAAGGTTGCACAAGAAAAGTCCCGCTGGGCGATGCTAGAAGTAGAACCTATCTAGCTGGAGTGGGACTTATGTTTACTATGGACGAGTTTATCATTGCTGTTT
>QBMH01000088.1 GCA_003249025.1 Leptolyngbya sp.
TTGCAGCATCTTTCCTAATCTATATTTCTACACTTAAAGAATCAACCCTACCCCCAGCACCGGAGCCAGTAAAGAGCAATTTGAATTTTGTCGGTCGGCAGGGGGCGATCGCTGACCTCAACGCTTTTATTGCAAAAGGTCAGCGCGTGATTCTGATCTTGGGGGAAGGTGGCAAGGGCAAATCAACCTTAGCGAGGGAATTCTGCAAGACGTTTGATCTGGTGCTGCGGCATGATGTGGGGCAGGAACGGCAGAATGTGACCTCGATCGATAGCAAAGTTAACGAATGGCTGAGGCGCGATCTGGATGAAGAATCTGCCCAAGATTTTGACATTAGCCTGACGCGATTGCTGCGGAAGCTTCAGGACAGCAAGCAGCGCATTGTGATTTGGATTGACAACTTGGAACCTGCTTTGGAGCAAGGACTTTTTGTGGCGGCGCATTCTAACTATGTGAAGCTGCTGCGGGGGCTGTCGGATGTGGGAGGGCAGGTAGTCACGCTGATCACTAGCCGTGAGCAAATTTCGGAACCGAACATCTATGGAATTGAATCCTATGAGTTGCAGGAGCTACAGCCAGCAGATTGGCATGAGTTCTATGGGAATCACAGGATTGATACCGGAGTTGCACCGCTTGAAAATACCTCTGCCCTCACCCAAATGCACAATGCCTACGGCGGCAATGCAGAGGCGATGTCGATCTTTAAGGGTGATATTTGCCGGGAAGCTAAGGGAAATCTAGAGGCGTATTGGCAGGAGAACAAAACTGAATTATTGCGGCACCCGAAGCTGGCGAATTTGATTGAAAGTCAGTTCAACAAACTCCAGCAAGATAGTGAGTGGGAATATCGGTTGCTGTGTCGTATGGGCTGCTTCCGCTTTCAGGATGTGCCCTATGTGCCCAAGCAAGGATTGCTGGAGTTGCTGTGGGATGCCCCAAAAAGGCAAAAAGCAGGGATTATCAAGCAGTTGTTAGATCGCTGTCTAATCAAACTTTTTGATAAAGAGTACTTCTTGCACCCTGTCGTTCGAGCCGAGGCAATTTCTCGCTTGAGAGATAGCGAAGAATGGGAGATTACTAACCGGAACGCCGCGCAGTTTTGGACAGATAGTATCCAAACTATTGAAAAAATAGAAGAGGCATTAAAGGCTTTCGAGGCTTACTATCACTATCTAGAAATCAATGACGCTGTGCAAGCTTGTAATACGATTATAGGAATGAGAGATAATAAGTGGGAGAAAGGTGAAGCCCTTGGCAGAGCGTTTTACAGGCTAGGTTTGCTACAGCCGATGCTCTTCTCAATCAATCTAGTTATAGATGAATTAGAAATCAACGAATCTCTAGGTAGAATTTGCAACATTTTAGGTGACATTTATTGGTTGAGCGGAGAAATACATAAGTCTATTGAGATGCATAAGGCAGCAATGGGCATAGGCGCTAAACTTAATCTCAAAAGACTAGAGATTGCCTCTTACCTCAATCTAGGACTTTGCAACATGGATCTCTGGAACATGGAGGAAGCAGTAGAGTTCTTTAGAGAAGTAAATATACTTGCTGAAAAAGCCAAAACTGACTTAACTATTAATTGGGATAAATTTGATTTTGATGCTCATGGTTATGAAGTTGATTCTTGGTTCTGCCTAGCTTTTTCATATTCCTGTCTTGGGATGAGAGAAGAAGCATATTCGTCTATTTTCAAGGCTTGTAAAAATCTTTCACTTACAGAGATTAGTTTGTGGAGCCGGGGATATGCTCTTCTTTTTTTAGGACTAGCATATAAGAATTTAGGGGAAGCTGAAAAGTCTTCTGAAATGTATTGTCGAGCGATTCAATTTGCAGAGGAAAGCTCTTACGTTCAAGTAAAAGCTAAGGCTTTGAGTGGTCTTGCAGAGATTTATCAAGAACAAAAAGCTTTTGAAAGGGCACTCTCACATCATTCAGAAGCGGTCAGTCTTTTAGATAAAATTGGAGCCAAATGTGATTTTGCTGGCGCTTTGTTTCAACGGGCATTAACGTATCAAGCAATGGAAGAAGTTGCAAAGAGTCAAGTAGACTTTTTAGAAGCGATTCGGCTGTTTACTGAGATGAACGCACCTCGCCAAGTGGAAAGAGTGCAGCAAGCAATAAAGCCCATGACTGTCTAGACGCAGCTAAACCACTTGGAAGACAAAACACAGCCCTGATCCCCCTATTCCTGATGTGTGGCTGACTTTAGCGGAGCAAACAATGTGATCGCCCCAGAGGTTCATTGATGAGGGCGATCGCGGGTTGAGAATGCGATCGCTCCAGATCTTTGATGACTGAGATCGCGGGTTGGTAATGCGATCCGCAGGATAGAATGGGCTGGATTTGCCTCACGACATCGCCCCAAGTGCTCGTTGATGACTGCGATCGCGGGTTAGAGATGCGATCGCTGAAATTTTGTATAGGATTGCGTAGAGCTATAATTTGAAGCAAATAATCTCAGGCTAAAAGCATGACCACAGTTGCGATTTTGCCAATCTCGGATGCTAGCGGGGAGAAATCCTATCGGGCGATCGCAGGAGATAAGTATTCTGTTGGCAAAACGGCAGGGCAAGCCTTGGATGCACTAACTATCCAGCTAGGTGAGACTGAATTTAGTGCCCTACTGGTGATTCAAAGCTTTCGCCCTGACTCATTTTTCAGCGCCGAGCAACAAGAACGGTTATCGGATTTGATGAACTTATGGCGGCTAGCACGAGATCAGGAGCAGGAATTGCCGCCAGAGCAACAAGCAGAGTTAGATAGGTTAGTTGAAGCTGAATTGAGAGCGGCAACAGCCCGCACTACCGCATTGATGCAGTAAGGAACATGAATCCTTTTTATCCTGCGATCGCGGAACGAGCCAACCATCGTTGTGAATACTGCAAAGCCCCTGAAATAGTTTTCAATTTTCCGTTTGAGGTGGAACATATCATCCCCATCTCACGGCAAGGTGGAAATGATGCAGCGAATCTAGCCCTTGCCTGTCGCTGTTGCAATCTCCGTAAAGGAACTCGTGTCAGCGGCATAATACCTGATTGCAACACTGAAGTTCGATTCTTTCATCCAAGAGAGCAACAGTGGAGTGAGCATTTTCAGGTCAGTATTGAATCTGGCAAGATCACAGGTACGACCTCGATTGGAAACGTCACTGTAGAGTATTTGGAGATGAACAGTTCTACTCAGGTAACAGCACGACAATTATGGATTCGCTTAGGTTTGTTTCCGTAATTGTTGTGTTTTTGGTTAGGGCGATCGCGAATTGGAGATGCGATCGCCCCACAAGCTCATTGATAAGCATCGCGGGTTGGAGATGCGATCGCGGTAATTGGCTATTGTGCTAAATTTTAGGTCATGAAGTTCGATTGGGATGAGCGTAAAAACCAAAGCAATTTGGCAAAGCATGGTTTTGACTTCGCTGACGCTTGGCGTATCTTCAATCTACCCATGATTGTCGAATTGGATGAACGTGAAGATTATGATGAGGAGCGATACATCGGGATTGGTTTACTTGGCGGGCGAGTAGTGGTGTTTGTTTACACTGAGCCTGAGGAGGAAACAGTTCGCATCATCTCATTACGAAAGGCACTGTCTCATGAACGCAGACGCTATGAACAATATCTCAAGAACCGACTGGGCTAGAATCGACGCAATGAACGACGAAGATATTGATACGTCTGATATTCCACCACTGCCAGATGAGTTTTTTGCGAAAGCGCAACTGCGAATGCCTAACTCGGCTGTAGCCATCACAGTTCAAGTAGATCCTGATACACTTGCTTGGTTTCAGGCACAAGGAAATACTGCCGAGCAGCAAATGTCGGCAGCGTTAAAAATCTATGCAGAGGCTCACAAAGTCTGTTTGGTCTCTGAAGCAAAATTAGCTTAATTCTTGGCAAACTGAATAATGTCAATACGGTGGGCTAAGGTTAGCAGCGATCGCTCCACAAGCTCATTGATAAGCGATCGCAGATTGGAATTACAATCCGCAGGATAGTATGGGCTGGATTTGCCTCACGCGATCGATCCCAAGACCCGTTGACAAACGCGATCGCGGATTGGAAAAGCGATCGCGGGTACGAGAGAAGCTGCGATCGCCATACACAATTAAAGCTGACTCAAGCCATCCGCTATGACTGAAACTGTTTACATCGAAACCAGTATCATCGGCTATTTGTCTGCTAGATCCAGCAATAATCTGATTTTGATGGCGAATGTAGAAGCGACAGGGCAATAGTGGGATAATCGCCGTTCTCAGTTTACGCTTTATATTTCGCAAGTGGTTTTGGATGAAGTGGCACGAGGGGATAGCGCGATCGCGGCTCAGCGACTTGAAATCCTGCGTAACTTTCCTTTGCTCGAAGTTGATCAAGCAGTCCAGAATCTAGCAGCACAATTTTTGAGTCAGAGCAATCTCCCACCCAAAGCCTCTGATGACGCACTTCATATCGCAGCCGCAACCGTTTATGGATTGGACTACCTGCTAACGTGGAATTGTAAGCATATTGCGAATGCTCAAATTCAGAAAAAATTAGTTCAAATTAGCCTCAACGCCGGATATGAACTGCCAACAATCTGTACACCTTATGAGCTAATGGGAGAGTAAAAATGTGGAGAGATGAAATCCTCGAAGAAATCCACAAAATTAGAGAAGAACACGCTAAAGCTTTCAACTATGACTTACAGGCAATCTGTGATGATTTGCGACAAAGACAAGCTGAAAGCGGCAGACAGATTATTTCAAGCCCTTTGAAACAACCTCGTCAACGCCAACAACCCAGCAACTCCGAGCAGCCAACCGTTTAGTCATCACCCCGCAGGTTTATTGATGAGGGCGATAGCAGATACGAGAGAAGCTGCGATCGCTCCAGAGGTTTATTGATGACTGCGATCGCGGGTTGGGGAATGCGATCATGCCTTTGACTGCTAGCGTTTTGTGATCAGCATGGGCGATCTTGAGGTCAAAGAGAATAGACCGCGATGTTCGATCTCACGATTATGTGAGATAAAGCTATTTAGTTGCAGACCAGTTCTGTAATCATGCAGTCAGTAGGCTAATGATGTGAAGCGGAAGAACGTTGAGGACTGTCCATCAAGTTTGCATTGAGGCAATTTAATGTTGAATGTCACTGTTGATGAAATACAACGCGATCCTTTGAAATATCTTCGTCAAGTAGAGGCAGGCGAAACTCTTGTCATCGTTAGAGCTAATAAAGCGATCGCCGAACTTAGACCTATTTCCAGTAGTAAACAAATGCGACCATTTGGTTTGTGTACAGGCGAGTTTATCGTTCCAGATGATTTCGATGATCCTTTACCGGAAGACATTCTCAGCACATTTGAGGGTAAATGAGGATTCTGCTAGATACACACATCTTTTTATGGTTTATCAGTGGCGATACTCAGTTATCAGAAGATGTTCGGGATGCCATTCGTGATCCAGATAACGAGGTTTATTTGAGTACCATTTCCGTTTGGGAGGCGATTGTCAAGTATCAGTTGGGCAAGTTGCCACTACCGGAGCAGCCCGAAACGTATTTGCCCAAACAGCGCGATCGTCATCAAATTGCCAGTCTTGCTCTTGATGAAAGTAGTGTGGTTCAACTGGCTAAACTGCCAGCATTACATCGTGATCCATTTGACAGAATGCTTATCTGCCAAGCTTTACAAAATGACTTAACCATTGCGACAGTAGATGCAGCAGTTCGTGCCTACCCAGTTAGCGTTATGTAGCAACACAGCCCAACTTCACCGTTAGAAAGGTTGACTTTTTGCGTAACTTTCGAGATCGCGCCTTTACCTACTAGCGTTTTGGGATCAGAAGGGGCGATCATGGAGGTCAAAGAGCACAAAACGCGATCGCCCAGAGGCTTATTGGTGAGAGCGATCGCGGGTTGAAAATGCGATCGCTTCAGAGTTTCATCGATGGACGCGATCGCGGTGAGAAATGCGATCTCATACAACGGCACACTTCTAAATTTAGGACTGGTTTAACTGCCGTTAATAGATTGCTAGAATGCTGAAAGAGACTGCTGCCAAAGGACGTATTCCTATGTCGATTGTTGTGACTCTTAGCCCAGAATTAGAAGCCCTATTACGGGACAAAGCCGCTCAGCAAGGTCAAGATGTCAGTTTTGTCGCAGCCGAATTGCTTGCTAGCATCTTGGAGTGGGAAGAACAAGATTCAGTGGAGGCTATTCAGGGCATCCAGAAGGGATTAGATGATTTTAAGGCAGGTCGGTTTCGATCGTTTCAGGAATTTACTGAAGAACAAAGCCATCAGCATAATCTGTCAGCAGATGCATGAAGTACCGCATTGAAATCTCAAGCGTGGCAGAAGCTGAAGCAGACAACGCATTACTCCGGTTATCTCAACTCATGTCTTCTACGGAAGCAAATCAATGGTATTCAGGATTGCTGCAAGCCATTGAGTCTCTGTCTCACATGCCGAAACGCTGCCCACTGGCACGAGAGAATGAGTATTTTAGCCAAGAAATTCGGCAGTTACTCTACGGAAGAGGGCGTAACTCGTACCGCATTCTTTTCACTATTTTGGAAGAGCAGGAAGCGTCCACAATTCGCATTTTGCATATCCGCCATGGTACGCAACAAACCCTTGGTCAAGATCCAGAAACCTAATGGTTCTATGAGAATATTAGCGAAATTCGCTGGTAGATTAGGATACTGTTTCAGGTGCGCTTTAAACGGTGAGATCGCTCCAGAAATTCATTGATGAGGGCGATCGCGGGTTTGGCAATGCGATCGCTATGCGCCTGTAAGACTTGCCGGATTGGCTCTTCACTCCCATGGCGATAATAGTACAGGGTATCAAATCGTTCATTGAACGTCTGCTTTCACTAGGGGCAAAAATACCGCTGGCTACCGTTCGGCGCTTTGCCATGGTTATGGGTGTTGGGATGACCACAGAGCCGACATTCCACAGGTCATGCTTGGAAGGAAAGGTCTCTCTACCTTACTCGACCCACCAAAATTTGACGCACTACCATGCATTGAGAGTCTCCTTTGCCAAACAGTTATTGCAAAATGATCAGCCAGTCGCCAAAAGGGGAATAACTAGATCACCCAAAGGCAGGGATATGGGAAATAGCGCCATGATCCTAACCCTGGTCCTATCCCCCTACCCCTTCTTACCATGAGCGATTTATTTAAAGGCTTTGAGCAACTGTTAGAACTTGCCAAACTGCTAGAAGACAAAGCAGAGAACGGCGAACTGAAAACAGAGTTTCAGATGAATTCTCGTAGTCTTAGCAGCATTCCACGTCGGGGTAACATTCCCACCAATATTGGCGTGAGTCGGGTCAGGAGCGACGACGCAGACCCAACGAGGGAGGCAAGAGACAAAGGAAGCAATCCAGAGCCGACAGTGATTGTCACGCCGCCCAGTGAAGTGCCGCAACCATTTCTACAGGAAGTTGGGGGATTGTCGGAGGTATTGAAAGAACTGCGGGAACTGGTGGAACTGCCGCTAAAACGTCCGGATATACTAGCAAAATTGGGATTAGAACCCCCGCGAGGTGTATTGCTGGTGGGTCCTCCGGGGACAGGCAAAACCTTGACAGCCCGATCGCTGGCGGAAACTTTAGGAGTCAGCTACATCGCGATCGCCGGACCCGAAATCATCGGCAAGTATTACGGTGAAGCGGAGGGGCGACTGCGAAGTATCTTTGAGAAAGCGGCGAAATCTGCGCCCTGTCTAATTTTCATCGACGAAATTGATAGCTTGGTGCCCGATCGCGGCAAGGTAGAAGGCGAAGTGGAAAAGCGGATTGTTGCCCAACTTCTAAGCCTAATGGATGGATTTGCCGCGACTACGGGCATCATCGTGCTTGCCGCCACCAATCGTCCCGATCACCTTGATCCGGCTCTCCGCCGCCCCGGCAGGTTTGATCGCGAGGTGCAGTTTCGCGTCCCTGATCGCAACGGTCGCCTGGAAATTCTCACCATTCTCACCCGCGCTATACCGTTAGAGGGTTCTGTTGATTTGGGCGCGATCGCCGATTTAACCGTGGGCATGGTGGGTGCCGACCTGAAAGCTGTTTGTCAAAAAGCGGCATACATTGCTCTGCGGCGACAGGTGGTTTCTTTACAAGATTCGATTCCTGATAATCTGACCGTTAGCGCTGAAGATTTTGGCTTGGCACAGCGAGAGATCAAGCCCTCAGTGTTGCGATCGGTGGAAGTGGAATCACCCAACGTGCCTTGGGATGAGATTGGCGGCTTATCCGATATCAAGCGCACCTTGCAAGAATCCGTGGAAGGTGCCCTGCTTTACCCCGAACTCTATGCCACAACCGGAGCCAAAGCGCCACGGGGCATTTTGCTGTGGGGTGCGCCGGGAACGGGCAAAACTTTGCTGGCAAAAGCGGTTGCGTCCCAGGCACGGGCAAACTTCATTGCGGTGAATGGGTCTGAACTGATGAGCCGCTGGGTCGGTGCCGCTGAACAATCCGTGCGAGAACTGTTTACCAAAGCGCGTCAAGCTGCACCCTGCGTGGTGTTTATTGACGAAATCGATACGTTGGTTCCAGTCCGGGGCAGCTTTCAAGGCGATTCTGGAGTCAGCGATCGCGTGGTGGGACAACTGCTAACTGAACTAGATGGCTTGCAAGATTGCCTCAACGTGCTGCTAATCGGTGCTACTAACCGCCCTGATGCGCTTGATCCTGCTATCCTCCGCGCCGGACGATTGGATTTACAGTTAAAAGTCGATCTACCCGATCTCGATAGCCGCCTCGCTATCTTGCAGGTTCACAACCGCGATCGCCCCCTCTCCAGCGTAGATCTGACCCACTGGGCAACCCACACCGACGGATGGAACGGAGCCGATCTTGCCCTTCTCAGCAACCAAGCTGCCCTGCAAGCAATTCGCGGCTATCGTACCCAAGGCTTCACTGACCCTGCCCAGATTCAAATTGCCATGGATGACTTTGCCGTTGCCCACGCGCTCTTACTCAGCCAACGCCGATAGTTGCCATCAGTGGGTCGCGGAACGTTTAGTAGAACTTTAAAACGTTCGGCTGAATGCCTATGTCGAAGCCTCAAAACCTAAAACTCAAAGCTATGGCCGTAGCCATGTGTAACGTGGCGAAGGCGAGTCAGAACGCCTACTCAGCATTGGCTTTTCAGCTTTTTCTTGTCCTAAGCGTTCTGACCAACGCTATATATTAAACTTGGTGCTTTACTTCTCGCTGGGGTTGAGTGGCAGTCACTTCTGGCATCAAAGGTAGTTTGACGGTAAAGGTTGAGCCTTGATTTTCTCCTGCGCTACTGACATTCACAGTGCCACCATGGAGTTCTACTAAGTGACGGACGATCGCCAGTCCTAATCCTAACCCGCTATGGATGCGCGTACTGGAGCTATCAGCTTGACGAAAGCGATCAAACACAAAGGGGGCAAATTCTGGGTCGATCCCTTTCCCCGTATCGATCATGATTAAGTGAATATGACTATGGTATCGCTCTAGAGAAATAGTGATCTGCCCGTTTTCTGGTGTAAATTTAACCGCATTGGACAAGAGATTCCAGACTACCTGCTGTAGTCGATCGCAATCGCCAGAGATTAGTCCAATATCAGGTTTAACCAAAAACTGAATCTGAATGTTTTTTGCCTCGGCTGAAGGCTGCACGGTAGCAATCTCCGCCTGAATTGCGTGAGTTAAATCCATTGGCTGAATATTCAGCCTCAGTTTCCCCCGAATAATTTGAGAAACATCTAAAAGATCTTCCACCAGTTGCGCTTGGGTGACAGCACTCCGCTCAATTGTTTCCAGCGCCCGTGCCGTGGTTGCTTCATTAAACTTGCGGGTAGTGAGCAGACGAGTCCAACCCAGGATGGCATTGAGCGGCGATCGCAACTCATGGGAAAGCGTCGCTAAAAACTCATCTTTCATACGGTTGGCTTCTTGAGCTTCTCGATAAAGTTGGGCATTCTCAATTGCCAACGCTGCCCGCATCGCTAGATCTTGAACCAGGTTCAAGTCTGCCTGACTGTAACACTGACCCGATTCTGCGGTGGCAAATCCGATGATGCCAAATAGCTGCTGATGCACCATCAATGGCACAACGATGCAAGACTGCAATCCCAATTCTTGTAACGATTGGCGATGGTCTGCATTATCTATATGAGCAGCTAACACTGACTCTGAAAGGTTCGCCAGCAAAACAGGTTGTTTCGTTTGCATCACCTGCTCAATGTCAAAATCGCGATCGCTCACCGGATACCGCCGTGCCAGATCCCACCCCAACCTGACCTTGGCAACGTCTGAATGGAACACAATCAAAGGGGAAATTGCGCCGTCCTTATGAACCCGCTGAACCACACACCAATCTGCTAGATAGGGAACGGCTAGCTCTGCCAGGGTTCTTAAGATAGTTTCGTGATCGAGCGAATGGGCAAGCAATTTGCTAGCTTCTGCTAAGAATCGCAGCGACTCTTCTGCCTTGCGAATTCGCAGCAATGCTTTTACGGTTGCAATCAATTCAATCGGCTCCACGGGTTGCGCTAAATAGGCATCCGCCCCACTATCTAACCCCTGAGCCTTATCTTGTCCTTGGGTAAAGTGAGCCGACAAATGCAGAATGGGGATTGCGGCTGTATCAGAGTTCGCTTTAATCTCGCGACACACATCAAAACCACTCATGCCCGGTAGTTGGACATCTAGAATGATTAAATCAGGTGGACAGTCTGCTAGAACTTGGAGTCCTTCTTCTCCCGTTTTGGCAGCTTTCACTACAAAGCCAGCTTTTTGTAAAATACGCGCAACCACATATCGACTGAGTTCATCATCATCGATGTGTAAAACAGTCGGCAGTGATCCCGCCTTATTTTCAAGCATTACAATCCCGTTAAACTGCTCTACTAGACGATGACTGTCCAATTCAGCCAGACTTTAATATAGGGAATTCCCAGACGATCGCACTCTACCTATCGACAGGGATCGGGCGATCGTCGGATATCATATCCCTACAGTATTGTCTCTACATTACTGCCCACTGGAAAGGCGCGGCATCGGAGGACGACCATTCGGCTTGCTGCTGCCGCCCGTGCCTTTACGCATTGCTGTTTTTTGGGAAGAAGGCTGAGCAGAGCGAGATCTTGACTGTCCGTTTGAGTGTCCGCCTCTTGCCTGTTGCTGCCGATTTTGACGACCATTTTGAATCGGTTCAGGTTTCGCGTGCAGATCTGGCTCAAACCCGGTGACGATCTCCCTAGGCAACTGTTGCTTAATCAGCTTTTCGATCGCCCCTAGCAGTTGATGCTCATCCACACACACAAGGGACGAGGCTTCCCCATCGGCTCCGGCACGACCCGTGCGTCCGATGCGGTGAATGTAATCTTCTGGCGAATTGGGTAGCTCGTAATTCACCACATGAGGCAAATCGGTGATGTCAATGCCACGAGCTGCAATGTCTGTGGCAACCAGCACTTGCAAGCTGGCATCCTTAAACTTTGCTAGGGCGCGAGTTCGGGCTGCTTGACTTTTGTTGCCATGAATTGCCATGGCAGGAATGCGATCTTCTGTGAGTTGCTTCACCAGTCGATCCGCGCCGTGCTTGGTGCGAGTAAACACCAATACCTGAAACCAATTATGTTGCCGAATCAAATGAGTCAATAACTCGCGTTTCCGTTCGCGATCGACCAGATACACTTTTTGGGCTACCGTGTCGGCAGTAACGTTGCGCCGTTCCATTTCAATCAGAGTTGGCTGATTCAACAGGCTAGAGGCAAACGCCTTAATTTCAGGAGAAAACGTGGCGGAGAACAGCAGATTTTGTCGCTGTTTGGGCAAAAGGGCGAGAATGCGCCGAATATCCCGAATAAAGCCCATATCCAACATGCGATCGGCTTCATCTAGCACCAAGATTTCAACCCTCGACAAATCCACGGTGCCTTGCTGCACATGATCGAGCAAGCGCCCTGGGGTAGCAACCAAAATATCTACCCGGCTCCTCAATTGCCGCACTTGCGGAGTCATGCCAACGCCACCAAAAACGGTCATTGAGTTGAGCTTCAAATATTTGCCGTATGCCTGGACACTTTCTTCTACCTGAGCGGCAAGTTCACGAGTTGGAGTTAAAATCAGCGATCGAATAGGAGCGCGACCAATAGGAGCATTTCGGTTCGGGCTGTTTTGGGGGCTATTTTTTGATAGCAGGTGGAGAATGGGTAAGGTGAAGCCAGCGGTTTTGCCCGTACCCGTTTGAGCACCTGCTAGCAAATCGCCGCCTGCCAACACCGCTGGAATCGCCTGTATTTGAATAGGCGTGGGTGTAGTGTAGCCGCGCTCAGTCGTAGCGCGCACAATTTCATCAGACAAACCAAGAGAGGAAAAAGACATAGAACTCCGCGAGTAAAACCGCCTACCGCCGTGGGCAGCGTCAGTCTTAGGCGGATAAAAGTATAGAAAACCTGAATTGGCAGCGGTGCAAAGACTGGAAGCGATCGCTGTCACAACAACATTTTAGCAGGGTTCCAGTCGATTCATGTGCAGCATGAGCAATCGTCCATACTTTATTCAATTCTTTAAAGCCCACCCCAATCGAGTAGGTTGCTCATACACTCGCTTCAACGTGTTGAGATCTCTTGCCGAAATTTTGGCAGGATTGCGAACTTGCGAAAAGTAGAGGGCATCAGTTGGTTCGGGGCTATGTCCCCAGATGCCCAACGCATGACCGAGTTCATGCCGAGCAGCGGCTTGTAGATAATCTGCGGCTTGGTCGGGGCGAATGTAGACCGTGACCCGATGGGATAAAATTCCAGGTTGATCGGATGCTGCTACGGTTGGCTTCTTGGCATAGAGTTCAAAGCGAGTTTCGGCAGACCGGGCACGGGGCATGGGAAGTTTGCGATCGCTATTTGGGTTGCTGCGATCGAGCTTTAGCGGTAAGGGTAATCGCGCCATCCGAATATCGGCATCCTCGGCTTGATCCACCCGTTGGAGCGGTAAGTAACGATTCCATTCCTGCAAAGCTTTTTCTACAGCAATGACCCATGTTTTCGCCCGGTTCGCCGTAAATGGATACGCCTGTTCAGCAGCAGTGGGCGGTTCCACGTAAACCGTTACTGGAAACGTTGACCACACCAGATAATTCACCACCACCACTCGAACTTGATCAAAATAATTGCCGGATTGCTGAGGATCGTGCCATTGAGCCAAGGTTCGCGGTAAAGGATGAATTTGGGCGGCGGGAAGGGCACTGAGTGCAGCCGAGGGTTGAGCAGATAATATCGGTTGAGCCACTGCAACGATAACCAACGACATAATAAAAGCGATCGCCCCACCCAGGAGCGATCGCCTCAACCAAATACTTTTCTTTCGTTTAGAACCCATATCAGCGAGTGCAATTATCGAGCCTTTATTTGACTGGAATCAAATTTGCACTTAAAACCACGGTCAACCCCATAAAAACCACCGTCAGCACCCAGGTGACGCGGTTCAAGGTCAACTCAGCCGTCTTGGTGCTGTTAAACAACTGTGCCTGTCCACTCAATCCGCCTAAACCGTCTCCTTTAGGACTGTGCAGTAACACCACAATCACCAACCCCAGAGCGGCAATAATCCAAAGCGTTTTTAGGACAAGATACAAAGCCATAATGAACCCGCGTAAATAATGCTGCTTTCCTAGTCTAAAAGCAAATGCCTCAGAAAATCCAGCATTGTTATGAATCAAAGCTATCAGTTCAGAGGCATTGCTAGCAAACAGAATCTTGAATTAGGGCAGATTGTATTTCGATAATTTTACAACTTAGCGGATAATGCGGTAAGTCGCGCCAGTGACCTGTCCGTTTCTACTATTGACATTGCAGTTGTAGTTGAACCGATGCGACATAAAGGTTCTTTGAGAAAAATTTCCTTCTCCTCGAATGCTTTCGACTCCGTTAGACACAAAGTATCGCCGGGTCGTTTCTGGGAGAAAATTAAGCGATTTAACTTCTGCAAAACTGCGGCGAATTTTGTTTGACACAACAGCTTGACAGCTTCGGGCAGTCGGGTCATTGGGTGGAACCGGGCGACCGGAGCTAGGAGGGACAGGTGTAGTAGGAGGAACGGGCTGTGGTGGTCTGGGTGAAGTGATATTGACAGATAAAACGGTTGCTGTGCGGGTATTCACTCGACAGTCTGCCGTTTGCCCAGTGACACGATTGCGAAGAAACACCGTTTTTACTCCACTTTCGGCATCGATTGGACCCGAACTTACCACGTCGAGATCTCTTACTTGCACCACCATTTCCTCAGCAGTCCTCTGAAGGCAAGCCCTTTTTGAGGCTTCAGGAAGGGGAGCAGGCGGGGGAGTCACTTGCGGTGGTCGAGGTGCGGGGGAAGTAGTGACCGATAAAACCTTGCTGTCAATGGTGTTCACTTTACATTGTGATGTTTGCCCAGTGGTGCGGTTCCGCATGGTTAGTGTTCTTACCCCGGTTGTGGCGGCGATAGGACCCGCACTGACAAATTCGATATCTCTCGTTTGCACGACCATGTCTTCGGCAACCCGTTGAGTGCAGGCATTGATTGAACCAGGAGGAACGGTTTGGGCTGTAGCAGGATAGGCGATCGCGATCGCTGCTATCGTCATCACGCTGGTTCCTAAAACGGTTTTAAATTGCATACTGACTTAAACTCCTCACTTGATTAGTACATTTGTTGAATCACGCAATGTGCAACTAGGTTCCTAGCCTAAATCAACCTTAAAAAGGAGGACTTTGACAGAAAAGCCCACATCGCACATGAATACAGATGATTGAACATCCTAAATATCCTTCAAAAAGATAGGAAAGAAATAGGACACTTACAGATATTATGCTGTGAGCAAAGAATGGAGACGAAACGATAAGACTAAAAGTGCCCTAATCTTGCTGACGCGATCGCGTTGGTAAATTATTGTCCATTTGTTGCTTCCGGTAGAGTGCCAATCCCAAAAGACTTGCAATACTATAAATGTCAAGACATATCAAGTAGTAAAAGCATCAATTATGCGCTTAGCAATTGTTTCGCTTGGCAGTATTGCAACGTTATTAGGCTTGATGAATGCAGTTCAAGCTGCACCTTTGGGTTCTGCAAGTTCCTTAAATGGTCTACAAGAGCGTTCCGTTCGACAAACTCCTGCGCCATCCGCTACCGCTCCTCTATCGAATCAAAACGTTTCGTCTAAGGCAGATGCAGTTGGTTTTAGACTTAACTCAAACTTACAGTTAAGGGTTTCGCAAGAGCGTGATAAAAATCTATCGGGTGTGTACCCAGAAGACAGCACTGCCACAGGAAACAGAATCCAGCTTCTCTACCAAATCGATCAGGTAGAGTCTAAGTAGTGGAAGGGGTAGGGAGTCAAAATGGATCGCGTTTGGGGCGGAACCGCCCTAGCTGCTGATTCCGAAGCTTCAAGCGATCGCCGTCACCCAATCGGATGAATTGCCAATCGATCTGCCATAACCTTACTAGAATGAGTTAGGCAAGTTATTGGCAGGAGTTGAGTTTGTGGATCGTTACACCCCGGCAGAGATTGAGGAAAAGTGGCAAAAAGCATGGGCTGAACAAGGTCTGAATAAGACTTCAAACGACTTGAGCAAGCCCAAGTTCTATGCGCTGTCCATGTTTCCCTATCCGTCGGGCGACCTGCACATGGGACATGTGCGGAACTACACGATCGCGGATGTGATTGCGCGGGTGCGGCGGATGCAGGGCTTTCGGGTGTTGAATCCCATGGGTTGGGATGCCTTTGGTTTACCTGCGGAAAATGCGGCGATCGAACGCAATATTCATCCGGCTGAGTGGACTCATAAAAACATTGCTCAAATGCGATCACAGTTCGATCAGCTAGGCATTTCCTTCGATTGGGATCGGGAACTCGCCACCTGTTCGCCTGACTATTACCGCTGGACGCAGTGGATTTTTCTAGAGTTTTTCAAAGCGGGATTGGCGTATCAAAAAGAAGCTACGGTCAATTGGGACCCGATTGATCAGACTGTTTTGGCGAATGAGCAGGTGGATAGTGCCGGAAAATCCTGGAGATCGGGAGCCGTAGTTGAGCGTAAATTGTTGCGCCAGTGGTTCTTCAAAATCACTGACTATGCCGAGCAGCTATTAACCGACTTGAACCAACTCACTGGGTGGCCTGAAAAAGTGCGGCTGATGCAGGCAAACTGGATTGGCAAATCCACGGGCGCACAGGTTACTTTCACCACTGAGGTCGGTGATGATTTGGTGGTCTTCACCACGCGCCCGGATACGTTGTGGGGAGCGACGTTTATGGTACTGTCGCCAGAGCATCCCTTAGTCGAGAAACTGACGATACCTGAACAGGCAGCGGCGATCGCGGCTTACCAAACAGCAGCAGCTAAAAAAAGCGACCTCGATCGCATGGCTGATGGACAGGAAAAGACGGGCGTGTGGACGGGTAGCTATGCAATCAATCCCGTCAATGGGGAACAGGTGCCCATCTGGATCGCCGACTACGTGCTGGTTGATTACGGCACCGGGGCAATCATGGCAGTTCCTGCCCACGATCCCCGCGACTTTGAGTTTGCCAAAAAATTCAACCTGCCGATTAAAGTTGTCGTGCAACCAGAAGGTGAAACCCTGGAGGGCGCGACGATGACCGCTGCTCATGTGGGGGGTGGCGCGATCGTCCATTCTGAGGCATTAGACGGCGTTCCCGCTGGCAAAGAGCCGGGGCAAAGCGTAGAAGCGGCTGTACAGTGGCTAGAGGCAAACGGCAAAGGTACAGGAACCAATAATTATCGGCTGCGAGACTGGTTGATTTCCCGCCAACGTTATTGGGGCGCACCGATTCCGATTATTCATTGCCCAAACTGCGGCGCTGTCCCCGTGCCCGACGCTGACCTGCCCGTAAAACTGCCAGAAGATGTAGCGTTTTCAGGGCGGGGAGCGTCTCCTCTGGCGCAGTTAGAATCCTGGATTAACGTTCCCTGTCCGACCTGCGGCACTCCTGCCAAGCGGGAAACCGACACCATGGATACCTTCATTGATTCATCCTGGTACTTTTTGCGCTATCCCGATGCTAAAAATGATCAGCAGGCATTTGATCCCGCGATCGCCAATGATTGGTTGCCCGTCGATCAATATGTCGGCGGCATTGAACACGCAATTTTGCACTTACTGTATTCGCGCTTTTTTACTAAGGTGTTGCGCGATCGCGGCTTGCTCAACTTTGATGAACCCTTCAAGCGCCTGTTGACTCAAGGCATGGTGCAGGGCAAAACCTACAAAAATTCCCAGACAGGCAAGTATGTACTGGCGATCAACATTGCCGACCTGACCCATCCCATTGATCCCGAAACAGGCGACGCGCTGGAAGTCGTCTATGAAAAAATGTCCAAGTCCAAATACAACGGCGTAGCTCCCGGCGATGTCATAGACAAATATGGTGCTGATACGGCGCGAATGTTCATCCTGTTCAAAGCCCCACCCGAAAAAGACTTGGAATGGGAAGACGCAGACGTAGAAGGACAATTTCGCTTCCTCAATCGCGTTTGGCGGTTAGTGAGTGAACAGGGAACAGGGGAAGAACCAAAAGACAACTCAAAACTCAAAACCCAAAACTCAAAACTGTCTACCTCCTCCTTCTCTAAACCCGAAAAGGAATTGCGCCGTGCCATTCACATTGCGATTCAAGCGATTACTGAAGATTTAGCAGACGACTATCAATTCAATACGGCGATATCCGAGATGATGAAGCTGAGCAATGCATTAACAGATGCGCCTTGCAAAGAGTCGCCTGTGTATGCGGAAGGCATTGAGACGCTGATCAAATTGTTGGCTCCGTTTGCGCCTCATATGGCGGAGGAGCTTTGGCACCATTTGGGATATATGGAATCAGTCCATCTTCAACCCTGGCTTGTGTTGGATGAGTCGGCGTTGATTGCTGATGAAATCACCCTAGTGATCCAAGTTTTGGGTAAGACGAAGGGCACCATTCAGGTTCCTGCCCAAGCAGCAAAGGAAGAGTTGGAACAGTATGCACGGGAGTCTGATTTAGCAAAGCGCTATCTCGACGGCAAAGAGATTAAAAAGGTGATTGTGGTGCCTGGAAAACTAGTGAACTTTGTGGTCGTGTGATTCTGGCTGAGTAAAATATGGTGGAAATCTATGCCTACTTTATCCAATTCGGCTTGTAGGTGGGTGCTGGTTGCGATCGCCCAAATATAGTTGGCAATCAATTTGCTGACAGACTGTTGCATTTTGGCTAAACTTAGCCTAACAAAAGCGCTATCTGCTTTTAAGTTCAATGTGCTAAGAATTACAAATAGTTGTCAGTAGATTCGATTAGAAGTCACGATTGTTTCAGTGACAACTGTGTATCTGACCAATATTGCCAGCGAAAGCGTGGTGCCGCTTAGCAAAAATTTGATTAAACCAATTCAATGGATGTATTGTAACGCGATGTGCAACTAAGGTTGCACAAGAAAAGTCCCGCTGGGCGATGCTAGAAGTAGAACCTATCTAGCTGGAGTGGGACTTATGTTTACTATGGACGAGTTTATCATTGCTGTTT